>NZ_JAPVYE010000005.1:0-307915 GCF_041431685.1 Streptococcus sp. 20925_1_22
GCACTCGTTGAGGAGGACGTACTTGCAGATACTGACGCGCTAGTCGACGCAGACGTGCTTGCACTTGTAGACGCGCTCGTTGAAGCTGACGTACTTGCAGATACTGACGCGCTAGTCGACGCAGACGTGCTTGCACTTGTAGACGCGCTCGTTGAAGCCGACATACTTGCAGAAACAGATGCGCTAGTCGATGCGGACGTGCTTGCACTTACGGACGCACTTGTGGACGCGGACGTACTTGCGGATACAGATTTCTGTGCTGAAGTTGATGCACTAATGGAAGCCGATTTACTAGCCGCCGTAGATTGGCTCGCAGACGTAGAAGCGCTTACTGACGCACTCGCTGATAAACTAGGACGTAAATCTTGAACAGTCCTATCAGCTGTAATTGTATCTCTTGAACGGCTAGCAGGAGTATCATCTGGATAAATAACCGTTACAGAACCATCATTGTTAACAACATATTGGACATTGTTGGGCAGATTCCCTGTATTAGCCGCCCTAACTTTTTCTTCAATAGCCGTTTTTTCAGTTGTTGATAGTTGCTGAGGATTCAGAACCCCAGTTAAACTTCCAGGATTGTTTGGAGTATATTTATCTGTCTGATTAGCAATAACAATTCTGAAAGTTTTTATAGTTGTTGACTGTCCGCTGGCATCTGTCGCCTTGACTTTCAAAGTGTAAAATCCACCTTCTCCAGCAGGCTGACTGATTGGTATTGTTCCTCTGATATGAGTAATCAGGGGATTTGACTCTGTAGCATTGTTAGGATTATTTAAATTTGGTGTTTCAAATGTAAAACCAAAAGCTCTTAAAGCATTAAAAGTTCTAAATGCCCCAGCATCACCATTGAAATCTATACTAGAGATTTTCCCACTATTATCATGAAAACGTAGTTCAGCTGTAGATTCTTCACCACGATAGAAAATAAAATCCCTGTCCTCGTCAACAAATACTGGAGCTACCCTGTCTGTATCAATTGTCTGTGCAGCAGCAATCGTATCAGTTGAGCCATCCGGATAGGTAATTGTTACGGTACCATTTTCTGAAACCGAGTAAGTTGATGATGCAGGAAGATTGGGATTAGCAGTTTTGACTGCGGCAATGACTGCATCTTTGTCTGTCTGGGTTAGACTATTTGCATTCTGAACATAGGTTAAAGCTGGAGCCTGAGGAGTATATTTTTCAGTTTGTGCCTTAATTCGAATAATAAATCTTTCTTGACCATTTCGATTAGCGTTATTGATTGCTGAAACGGCATTCCCCGCAGCATCCCATGCAATCAAATAGCGAGTATACATCGCATTAGCACCTTCAGTCTCCGGAACTCTACCATACAATCTAACTCTGAGAGGATTTGCTGCCGTAGCATTATTAGGTTGACCTAGATTTTCTGCTGAAGATTGCAACCAGCCAGGATTGTTATAATTACCTTCAATAGTTCGAACACCAATTCTATCAACTTGTCCACTATTGTCAGTTACTTCCGCATAATGCTCAAATTCTTCCCCACGATAGATAATATATTCTCCGGAAGTTGTCGTGACTTGCGGAGCCACCCTATCTCTAAACGGCACATTGGTATTCAGATCTATCTTATCCCAACTTCCTGCGGTCTTGCTCGCAACATCCCTATATTCAAGAGGAAAATTATTAGTTGTAATAGTTCGAGTGCTTGTAGCCAATCTCAGAGCAATAGCCGGATTAGTTGTAGCATCAGCTACTCTAGTGACGATTCGCAGAGTTGTAGATGCTGCTGAACTGCCCGTATAAAGGTTCCAAGCTCCAGATGACTGAACAGTCCCAGCGTTAGTAGCTTCTCGACCATTAAAAGTAACGCTTGTAGTTTCCTGACCTTCTCCGATAGATACAAGCGCCCCAATATTGCCAGTCTGTGCTTTGTTAGGTGACAAGGTAATAGTCCAAGTCAGCAGACGAGTCTGATCATCAAAGCTTGTAGTGATATTGTCAATCATATCACCGTTGACTCTATCACGGTTACTCTCATTGAAATTGGGCTGTGTCACCGCCCGACGGCCCCTTCTCCGCCCTGTCTGGCTAGAAGCTTCTGTTGACTGCTGGTTGCTTTCGGATCTAGCACTCTCTGATGTAGAGGTAGTAGATGTCTGACTGGCTGAGACTGACTCTGATGCACTAACGGATGCACTAGTGCTTGCACTCACTGAATCAGATGCACTTGAAGACACTGAAAGAGACTCAGATACACTTAAGGAATCTGAGACTGACTGAGATGTGCTGGCACTGATAGAGGCAGAACTAGACTGTGACATTGACTCTGAAGCTGAGATGCTGGCTGAGATAGATGCACTGACAGAAGCACTGACAGAAGCACTGGCACTGGCTGAGGATGTATCTGATACAGACTCTGACTCAGTATGTGAGCTTGCCGTTGCGGTTACTGCCTCAGCAGCACTGCTTTCTTCTCCTAAAACTGTTTCACCACGTGTCGCTAAAACGTCTGTCCTATCAATGACCTTTTCCAGAGCCTGACCTTCTTCTGCATGGACAGTTGTGCTTGTCACAACAGCTCCGCCCAGCGCGGCCCCCGTGGCGACAATGCCCCTCAAAAAGTCTATGCCACTCTTCTTATCGGTAACTTGTTCTTCCGTTACCTTGAGCTCGATCGATGAAAGGCCTCCCCCTTTCATTGATCTAAAAAGGCCGAACTGTGATGTCGCAGCACGCAGCCAATGCTTGCCCGATTTAATCAGCTTAAAACGAGTCACACGCTCTACTTCGTGGTACTTACCTTTTTGACGTTTAAAAAACATAATTCTCCCTTTAATTTATATCCTTTTTAAAAATCCATTAATCCCATTTTACCACACTATTTGATAAAGTGAACAATAATTTACTCATTTTTTTGTTGAAATTGTTTTCAAGCATTTCCAAAAATATTCATATTTAAAATAATTAGGTTGCTTTCATCTCCTTTTACAAATAGAAAAAACGCTAAACAGCGTTTCTTGCATATGATGACGGAAGACATGGGATTCGAACCCACGCACGCTTTTACACGCCTACTGCGTTTCCAACACAGCCTCTTAAGCCTCTTGAGTAATCTTCCACAAGAGAGAAAGCCCAGCTTTCTCAAAACTTTAATCATTATACCACATTACAGCCCCAACCGCCATAGTTTCCGTTAAATTTTTTCACAAATTCGACTAAAGTCCAAACATTCTGGTTCAAATCAAAGATTTCTGTCGTATCCATACGAATCACATGCAGCTGATATGGTTTGTCAGCATCTTCTATCTTTTCAGCTGATACGAGGCTATAGCCCAGTTCTTCGACTTCCTTTAGGAAACCATCTCGATCTTCCTCAGACGCAAAATAGGCCCAATGGTCAATCTCGCGCTCCTGACTATGATCATCGCCGTCCTGCTCCAGTTTGTACCAGACCCTCTGGTTAAGAATGGTCTGATACTCGTATTCATTAGGATAGAGAAAGTCAAAGTACTGATTCCATTCCTCGTCTTCTAGGGTTGCCGAGTCATAGCGGCGATCTGGAAAGTCGCGCATCACGTTCGCAATTGGCTCTAGATGGCTTTTCTTGTCTTGCAGATAATAGTAAAACTCAATATTTCCATCTGTCGTAATCACACCAACATGAATGCCACCGACCTGCCCTAAAGCCTCAGAAAGCCGGTCCTCAATCACATTCAGCTCTTTAAACTCATCACTAGATGGAAAACCTGTCTCCCCATCGTACTGGAGGAGCGTTACCTTGAGCCTCATAGCATAGGCGTATAGAGGATAGGGTGCCTCATCAGCCAAAGCAAGATTCAGACGGATACTAGCCAACTTGTCATCTATATAGGTTGAGAAAGAGCCCCACTCACTAGGAAAAGGATCTTCAGAAGGCACATCAAGCACTGCTTCTTCAACCTTTTCTACTTTCTCTTCCTCTTGCTTCTTACCAAACAGATTCTTAAAAAAACTCATATCAAACTTCCCTTAATACTTATGAAATCAACCCAATAGAAATACAAATATTTCCTTTGTCATCACTAACATCATTGTATTACTTTTTCAGATAGAAATCAAGATTTCCTGAACATCGTAAAAGCAAAAAACGCTGATTTCTCAACGTTTTAGAAAGACTTTAAAATAATGGAGCCGGTGGGAGTCGAACCCACGTCCAAACACCTGCTAACACATTTGTCTACAACCATAGGCTATGTATTGGTTTGACTTAACTTTGACACATAGCTCAAGCCCAAGTCAAGCGAGTCTATCAATCTCTTGCAAAATCCCTAGACCAGATTTTGCCGTAGCTTGCTCATAATAAGACCTGTCATCAGACACAAGCAATCCGAATCGGGTCACGCTGGCTGGTTTTTAGGCAGCTAAAGCGTAAGAATTGTTATTTTTTGCAGTTATATTTAACTGGCGTTTTACATCCGCTAGATGGGTTGCAAAATGTGCCGCATAATGCCTGTCGAATCCGTAACGACCCCAAGACAATAAGAACATTATAACAGAATCTGCTAAAGAAAGCAAAAGCCTGCACGCAGCAGGCCAGCACTTACTATCTGTTCTTAGCGAATCCCCAAAGCAATCCGAGCATAACGGCTCATCTTTTCCACCGTCCAAGCTGGGTACCAAACCAACTTAACATCCGTCTTGGTAACCTCTGGAACATCTGACATGGCATCATAGATCTGGTCAGTCAGAAGATCCGCCAAAGGGCATCCCATGGTTGTCAGGGTCATATCGATTTCCGTTTCCCCATTGGTCTCGTCAAAACGGATTTCATAGATTAGACCTAGATTGACAATATCAATTCCCAATTCTGGGTCAATGACTTGCTCCAAGCTCTCTAGAATACGTGTTTTAATCTTTTCAACTTCTTCAGGGCTGTATTTTTGTTCTGACATGCAATATCCTCCTTATTAGATATAGCAGAAATTTCAAGTTAGCTCGAGGGGCTTTTGTTTTCAGCTAGGATTGCCGACTTTATGCTTCCTACTGAAAAATTTCTGCCCCTTCTTACTCTTCACTTCTTAATCTTCGATAAAGTCTCTGAGTGGTTTACTGCGGCTTGGATGGCGAAGTTTACGCAGGGCCTTGGCTTCAATCTGGCGGATCCGCTCGCGGGTTACATTGAAGACCTTACCGACATCTTCCAGTGTCCGCATTTTCCCATCGTCCAGACCAAAGCGCAGACGCAAGACGTTTTCCTCGCGGTCTGTCAGCGTATCCAAGACCTCATCCAGCTGCTCACGAAGAACGACACGTGTTGTGTAGTCGACTGGATTTTCAATCACTTCATCTTCGATAAAGTCTCCCAGATGACTGTCATCTTCCTCACCGATAGGTGTCTCCAGCGACACTGGCTCTTGAGCAATCTTGAGAATCTCACGAACTTTGTCAGGCGTCATATCCATGCGCTCAGCGATTTGCTCTGGTGTTGGGTCTTGACCCAATTCCTGCAAGAGATTGCGTTGCTCACGGACTAGTTTGTTAATGGTTTCCACCATGTGGACCGGAATCCGAATAGTCCGAGCTTGGTCAGCAATCGCACGGGTAATGGCTTGACGAATCCACCAAGTCGCATAAGTTGAAAACTTAAATCCTTTGGTGTAGTCAAACTTATCAACGGCCTTCATCAACCCCATATTTCCTTCTTGAATCAAATCAAGGAACTGCATACCACGGCCGACATAGCGCTTAGCAATGGAAACAACCAGACGAAGATTGGCCTCAGCCAGACGCTGCTTGGCTTCCAAGTCTCCCTGCTCTACCAAGATAGCCAGCTCCTGCTCTTCTTCATTGCTGAGAAGGGGCACAACCCCGATTTCTTTCAGATACATGCGGACTGGGTCATTAACCTTAGCTGAATTGCTGCCCAAGAGCTCTTCATCCGTCAGTTCTGCTTCTTCCTCTTCGTTATTTAAGACACGCGCGCTGGGATTTCCTTCTTTATCTGTAATTGAGATACCCGCATCCTGGATGCGCTGCAGCAAATCCTCAATCCCATCAGCGTCCAAAGTGAAAGGAATGACCAGTTGGTCATTAATCTCATCATCTGTCGCAACCCCTGTCTGCTTATGGTTGCGGATGAATTCTGCAATTTGAACGTCTAATGTTGTTACTTCTTTTTGTTTTGTAGCCATTCCTACTCCATTCTTCTTTTTTGCTCAATCAAGCGCTCCAGCTCGGACAGGGCTGTATCCGTATCTCCGCTGTGAGAGGCTTCTCGAATCTTCTTACTAATAAACTGATTATGCTTGCGCAAAATCTCCCGCTCTCTGGTTTCTTCCACTTCTTTCAATTCATCTTCTAAAAACTCATCCGGCAAGTCTTCTTCTAAAACGCGGTACCAAGCCTGCTGAACATGATCCGGCAGCTGGGACAAATCCTGTGGTGTCACCTCGCCATTTGCCAGTAAAATCTCATACAAGGCCTGCAATTCTTCCGAGTCAAAGGCAAAGTCTTCTCTCAGCCGGTATTGGTTCAAAATCAAAGGATGATGCATCATGCGGTGGAAGATATGATTTTCCGCCTTCATGAGACGATTCAGCCGGTTCGAAGGCGAAAACTGCATAACGACTGGTTGAGACTGCTGAGTGGGCACCTCCTGACTGCGACTAGATCGCTCAGCCAGCCGACTGTTATTTACCGTCTGCTCCACCTGCTGATAGTCAAAGTCCGGCAGCAACTCAGCCAGCATGTAAATATAGGAGTTCTGCGCTGTGATAGACTTGGTCTTCGCAATAATCGGTGCCATCTTCTCTACAAACTCAATCTGAGCCTGCAGATTTTCAATATTATCTGGTTTCAGATGATGCAGCAGAAACTCCACATTACTTATTCGCGTTTTACTCAGCAAATGCTGTAAATCTTCCTCAGAATTTTTAGCGAGAAATTCATCGGGGTCCAAATTATCCGGAATCCGAACAATTTCCACCGTCATATCTTTCAGCTCATCCAAAGCCTTTGCAGTCGCTGCCTGCCCTGCCCTATCTCCATCATAGGATAGGATAATCTTCTTGCAATACTTGCTCAGATGCTGGACATGCTCAGGCGTCAGAGCTGTTCCCATCGAGGCAACCGCATTTTCAATCCCGGCCCGATAAGCCGCAATCACATCCATGAAACCTTCCATCAGATAGACCTCATGGCTCTTCTTGATAACCGGCTTGGCCTTATCCAGATGATAGAGCTCGTAGCTTTTATTGAAAATAGCGGTGCTGCGACTGTTTTTGTACTTGGCCTGATGGCCGTCTGAAGCCGCCGCTTGCCAAATCCGTCCGGAAAAGGCCACAACCTGCCCGCTGTCATTGGTCAGGGGAAACATAATCCGGTTCTGAAAAGCATCATAGACCAGATTATTCTCCGCCAGATTGAAGAGGCCCGAGTTCATGATGGTATTCTCATCAAACTTTCCAGCCATACTCTTATGAAGATAATTGCCTTCATTTGGAGCCAGGCCGATTTGAAAATGCTTAAGAACATCATCTGTCAGACCCCGCTGGTAGAGATAAGCCCGCGCTTCCTCTCCCATCTTGGTCGTCATCAGAACCGCATGATAAAATTTCGCTGCCTCGGTATGGATATCGTAGAGAGCCTGGTGCGGATGGCTTTGTCTCAGTCGGTCATTGCCCGCTGTCTCTACAGCCAAGGGAATCCCTGCCCGATCTGCTACAATCTGCACAGCATCCATAAAGGAAACGCCTCGATAATCCTCAATGAATTTGAAGACATCGCCCGACTTGCCGCAGCCAAAACAGTGATAAAACTGCTTGTCCTCTACAACGTTAAAAGAGGGCGTCTTTTCGCCATGAAAGGGACAGAGTCCCAGGAAATTCCGCCCAGCCTTGGTCAAGGCCACCGTTTCTCCTATGACATCGACGATATTGACGCTGTTTTTAATTTCAGAAATGATTTCTTTATCAATCAAGAGACAATACCTCCAATTTATCATAGAATATCATTCTATATTTTATACTAAAATGAAGCAAATGTAAAATATTTGACAAACAAATATCTTGTAGATGTCATATAAATAAGCTATAATATAATCTCATTAATAAATTCTTGAAAGGAAAGAAAGAATGTTAAAGGAATTAAAAAACTTTTTACTTCGTGGCAACGTAGTTGACCTAGCTGTTGCCGTTATTATCGGTGCTGCTTTCGGTGCAATTGTTACTTCATTGGTAAATGACATTATCACACCACTTATTTTGAACCCAGCCTTGAGTGCTGCTGGTGTAGATAAGATTGCTGAATTATCTTGGAAAGGTGTTGCTTATGGTAGCTTCCTTAGCGCTGTCATCAACTTCCTTGTAATCGGTACTGTTCTCTTCTTCATCGTTAAGTCTGCTGAAAAAGCACAAAGCCTTGCTAAGAAGAAGGAAGAAGCTGAAGAAGCGCCAGCTGGACCAACTGAATTGGAAGTCCTGCAAGAAATCAAAGCTTTGTTGGCTGAGAAAAAATAAAGAGAATTCACTGATGAAAATCAGTGTTTTTTCTTTCCTTATTGCAGATAATCATCCTCTTCTCTCCAAAGAGTGAAAACAAAAAACAGACCGGAGTCTGCTTTTTTGTTCAATTAGAATTTTTTACGTTTACGAGCTGCTTCTGATTTGCGTTTGCGTTTTACAGAAGGTTTTTCATAGAATTCACGTTTGCGTGTTTCTTGAAGAGTACCAGCTTTAGTAACCGCACGTTTGAAACGACGAAGTGCATCATCAAGTGATTCATTCTTGCGTACTACTGTTTTTGACATTTTTTTCACTCCCTTCAAGTCCAAAATCTATATAATCATACCACATATAGAAAAGAGTGTCAAGTATTTTCTGTAAGTATGATGTAGCTTCTTTTTATTATACAAACAAGAAAACCAACTGCTCTGCTGCAGCTGGTCTTCTTTTACTTAGAGAGTTTTACGCTTCTTAGCGGCTTTGGAAAGGGAAATATCCTGTACCTTATCATAGAACAGGAACTGCTGAATGAGCTCCCTGTCGCTCATGTCAGGATTCAAGTCAACAACATAGTCCAGCTTGATAGACTTCTTTTCAGCCGACTTGAGAGAGGTCAATTCAGCCGATTTACAAGTCGTTTCAAAGATAGCATCAAAGAGTACTTCGTAGTCAAAGTCAGCTGGAACCTGAACCTGAACATAACGTCTGGTCTGACTGACTGAAGTAAAGCTCATCTTTTCAAAGAGCATCCAGATGCCTGAGATAGCTAGAGTAAAGACAATTCCCAATGCTACAAATCCCATCCCTGTTGTAATCCCGATAGCCGTCGCCATAAAGATGGCTAAAAGCTCCTTGGAGCCACCTGCGGCCGACCGGAAACGAATCAAGCTGAAAGTCCCTGCTACGGCGACACTGGTACCCAGATTTCCATTAACTAAGAAGATGATAATAGAAATGATGGCTGGCAAAAGGGAGAGGGTGACGACAAATTCCTTGGTATAAATGGTTTGGCGCTTATAGACCTTGGCCAAGATAATTCCTAAAACCACACTGGTAGCTAGTGAAAAAATCAATGCCAAAGGATTAATCTTGACCTCCGTGGAGGAGTAGATACTGTTAAATAACTGATTGAGCATAGACTACCCCCTTAGGCCTTGACTGTTTGAGTCAGCCTTTCTTTAGTTTGCAGGTAGGCTTTGCCGTATTTTGAGAAGGACTGGTCTTCTAGTCCATATTTATTGAGAATATCAGCCAGCCACTGAGGATACTGACCAGGAACCTTGATTTCCATAATCACCTTGTCGTCATCCAGCAAGGGCAGTCCATAGCGGTCTAAAGCCAAGTCTACATCATAATCTCGGTAGCGGATGTTGGAATCAACTGTCACACGTACCTTTTTATCTTCCAAGCCTCTCATAGAGTAGCGGTCATAGCTAATCACCATTTTTGGCTTCAAGTCTAGATAGCGCTCCTGTAACTGTTCTACTTCTGCCTTGACCCGGTCATCAGAAATAGTATGGTCTGCCACACCATTCACAATATAGTTGGTCACAGAGAGAGGATTGGAAACTAAACGATATTTGAAGCCTACTTCATCGCGTTTCTTCTTGATTTCCAAGAAAACTTGACTATCATCATTTGGCTGCTCAGCATAAGTGCGCATCCGCATCTTTTCGCGACCACCTTTTCTGGCAATGGAATCCTGAATCATCTGGAACTCATCATTATCAAAATACACATTGGAAATGGTTGAAGTCGCATAATCATCTGCGGTGAGGTAAGGTCTCATGTCAGCCTCAAGACGAGCTAGCATTGCTCGGTCAAGAATATACTTCGTTTCGATTCGTTGGAAGTTTGTTTGGATTTGCTTTTGTTTCATTTGGATTCTCCTTTAATTCTACAAATGTAGTTTTTGCTTTTAAAAGAAATAGAGCTTCCGCTCTGCAACTACAAGCGTCTGGATAAGCTTTGCTTTCTTCTCCTTTCCAAGCAGTATTTTTTGAAATCATTCTACAAATGTAGTTTATAAGTATATTCTACACTTGTCGTTTATAAATGTCAAGAAAAAAGATAAATAATCTTTCAGTTTTTTTAGCATTAGGAAATGAAGTGCAAACTGTAAGCAAAATCGACCTAAAATAAAAGATAAACTGATGACTAACTGCTCTTGGAGGATTGCCAAATCCCCCTTTGAGAAGATAATAAAATTCTACCAATCTAAGCTTTTAAGAAACTTAAACTGGCAGAATCCTCTATTTAATCGTCATCATGGTCATCATCATCATCTGGATCATCAGTGTCTGTCGTATGAGAGGAACTGTTCTGAGACGGAGTTTGAACTGTCGCTGTACTAGCTCCAGTATTTGCTCCGGTCGAGCCCGCTGCTCCCGTATTCCCTGCGCCTGCAGTAGCGCTGTTGTCAGCTGGAGTTGATGCAGCAGACGAGGATGGACTGACTTCTTTTTCAACCGTTACTGTCTTTTCGACAATGGTATGTTGCTTGGATTTGACCAGTTTTCCATCCTTAGCATTGACAATGGTTTCATGAGCCGTTTGCCCGTGAGAGAAGCGAATCTTATAAGTGTCTTTCTCACGCGAAATCTGGAGGTCCTTAATATCCTTTTCAGAAAGAGACAGCTCTTTTAAGACGGATGCTAGTGCCTGACGCTGACTGAGTCCTTGAGGCTGTTTTTGACCCGCCACAGGTCGGCTTTGTTGAGCAGCTGGGCTTTCTAAGGCAAAGACCGAGCTAGTCAAGAGCAAAAGGAGAGGAACTGCTACTACAAAGGCAGCAGACAGAAACCTCTTAGGCAGGCGGTTATCCATAATGCCGACAATCCGCCGCTTGAGATTAAACTTGTCAGAGTAAAAGCAAGTCGTCAGGGCAATTGGGGTCTTCTTACTGCGATCTATCATGGTCAAAATCGTTTCACCGTAGAAAGTCCGATACTCTGTATCTCTACAGCTCAGAACATCGTAGTCACAGTACATTTCTCCTGCTTCCTGGGTTTCACGGCAGGCAAAGCGGACAACCGGATTAAACCAGTGCAGACTCTTGGCAAAAATCCCTAAGAGATTGATTAAAACATCACGGTGTTTGTAGTGGGTCAGCTCATGCTTGAAAATCAGCTGCAGCTCTTCCTCTGTATAGTCCAACTCTGGCAGCACGATCAAAATATCTCTAAAGCCAAGCAGCATAGGACTTTGGGACATAGGATAGTGGAGCAGACGAATCTGGCCCTTAACTCCCATCTCCTGCTGAACATCCCGCAGCTGAGCCATCGCTTCTTCGTCCTGAAACTCCGTGCCCCAGCGCTTCAGCATCTTTCTGAAGCGAATATAAGAATAAGCGTATCTTCCTATACTAAAGACAAAGCCAATCAGCCAGACGGCAAAGAGAATCTCAAACCAAGGCAGACCGAGAAAAGCCTCCCACAGATTTGGCTGGGCAGCTTTTTCAACTGCTGGAGAAGTACTCTGAGCTCCACTTGTCTGGGTAGCAGTCACTGCTGTCTGAACTACCGATCCTGTATTCAGCCGAATCAGACCTGAGCCGAACTGAGGACGGAACGGAAACAGAAAACTCAGCAATATCAGAAACCAAATAAAATACTTCACTCTGACCGAAATCTTAGTCTTAAAGGCCGTAAAAAGCAGACTAAGCAAAAGCACCAAAATGGATGTCGAAAGACTGGTCAGAAGAAAAGAAAGAAGGAACTGTTTCATGCTTATCCCTCCATCCTACTTTCCTTGGTTGAGCAAACTGCGCAGCTCATCCAATTCATTTTCCGAAAAGGAGTTAGAAGAAAAGAGTGTTTTGACAAACCCGCCCATAGAACGGCCACTGTGACGCTTCAAGAAATCCGAAGCCTCAACTTCCAGATACTCATCTTCTGAGATCAAGGCTGTATACTGCCTTTCACGTCCCTTGCGGACACTGTCTAAAAAGCCCTTCTCCGTTAAGCGAGCCAAAACTGTCAGCAAAGTCTGAGGCTTCCAGTGATTGTCTGGTCCCAGCTTTTCCATGATACGGGCAGAGGTCGTCGGGGTAGGCAGCTGCCAAATTACCTTTAAAATAGTAAATTCCCCGTCTGGCAAACGTTTAATAGATCTTTTCATCGTTCCCACGCGCTTTCTAAATTAATGCTATTTCTAATTTTATTCTACACTTGTCTAATAAAAAAGTCAATCATTATATAAAAAAAGAGTGGGAAATCAATTTTCCTCACTCTATTAGAAAAATAAACTAAGCAGGGTCAGCATAGCCAGCCCTCCCTGCTTGAACAAGATTTTAGGGTCACTGGTCACTGCACCGTATGCTGCCACCAAGATGATATAAACCATAAAAATTCCCAGCCAAACCGGACTAGGCTGTACAAAGGCCGCAATCAAGACCAAAACAGCTATCAATCCGTTGTAAACTCCTTGATTTTTGAAAAGTGTATTGACCGACTGCTGCTCCAACTCCTCTTGTAACATACCGAAAACCCGAGCTGTTGCTGCAGAAGTCGTCGCAATGGTCTCCAAGTACAGGATGTAGAAAAATTCCAAGGCAACCAAACTTGCCAAAATCAGTGTAATAATAGGCATTTTACTCTCCTAAAATAAATAACGAAAATCAGTATAACACAGAATGACTGGAACTGCGAAAATCTTGCTCAAAAATGGACATTATGTATAAAAATAAATACTAAAAATACTGAAGAAAAAAAGCGTAGCAGAAATCAGCAATTTCTGACTAGATGTGATACAATCTTTTTTGAAAAATGGAGGTAAATTATGTTAACCTATGATTTAATTGTCATCGGCTTTGGGAAAGCCGGTAAAACATTGGCAGCCAAAATGGCGGCTCAAGGAAAAAAAGTTGCTTTGATTGAGCGAAGCAAAGCTATGTACGGGGGAACCTGTATCAATATCGCCTGCATCCCAACCAAGACCCTGCTTGTCGCAGCTGAAAAAGGCCTGGCTTTCGACCAAGTCATGGCTGAAAAGAATGCTGTTACCAGCCGTCTCAACGGGAAGAACTACGCAGCAATCAGTGGCGCTGGTGTCGACATCATTGATGCGGAAGCTCATTTTCTTTCAAATAAGGTCATCGAAATCACAGTTGGCGATGAAAAAGAGGAACTGACTGCTGAGACTATTGTCATCAATACCGGTGCTGTTTCCAATGTCCTGCCGATTCCAGGACTGACTGAAACCGAACATGTCTATGACTCAACTGGCATCCAAAATCTGAAGGAACTTCCTAAACGCTTGGGAGTTCTGGGTGGCGGTAACATCGGCTTAGAATTTGCTGGACTCTACAATAAATTGGGCAGTCAGGTGACTGTACTGGATGCTGCTCCTGTATTTCTCCCTCGAGTAGAACCTTCTATCGCTGCTCTAGCTAAGCAATACATGGAAGAAGACGGAATCCAGCTCCTGCAAAATGTGCAAACCAAGCAGATTAAAAATGATGGTGCTGAAGTTGTCGTTGTAACAGAGGATGGAGAATTCCGCTTTGATGCCTTGCTCTATGCTACTGGCCGTAAGCCAAATGTTGAGCCCCTGCAGTTGGAAAATACAGATATCGAGCTGACAGAGCGCGGAGCAATCAAGGTCAACAAACACTTGGAAACATCTGTACCCGGCGTTTTTGCAGTGGGCGATGTCAATGGCGGTCTGCAGTTTACTTATATCTCACTGGATGACTTCCGTATCCTTTATAGCTATCTGGCTGGCGACGGCAGCTACACATTGGAAGACCGTAAAAACGTCCCTACCAGCATGTTCATCACACCGCCATTGGCTCAAATCGGATTGACTGAAAAGGAAGCCCAAGATCAAGGACTGCCGATTGCAGTTAAGGAGATTCCAGTCGCAGCAATGCCTCGTGGACATGTCAATGCTGACTTACGCGGTGCCTTCAAGGCTGTTGTCAATACAGAGACCAAGGAAATCGTCGGAGCGACTATCTTCTCAGCAGGGGCACAGGAAATTATCAATATCCTGACTGTAGCCATGGATAATAAGATTCCTTACACCTACTTGAGCAAGCAAATCTTCACCCACCCGACGCTGGCTGAAAACCTCAATGATTTATTTGCTATCTAATTTTAAGCCCCATCAGGGGCTTTTAAGATGGTTTCAAAACATTTGCTTACATTTCAACCCCTTTTTGTGGTACAATAATGCTAGTTTATTTTAAAAAGATTGAGGAAGATTATGTCTGAACTGTATGATATTACGATTGTTGGCGGCGGTCCAGTTGGCCTATTCGCAGCTTTTTACGCTCATTTGCGCCAAGCCAAGGTTAAAATCATTGATTCCCTGCCTCAGCTAGGTGGTCAGCCGGCTATTCTCTATCCAGAGAAGAAGATTCTGGATGTGCCGGGCTTTACCAATCTAAGTGGCGAAGAGCTGACACAACGTCTGATTGAGCAGCTGGAAACTTTCCAGACTGAGATTTGCCTCAATGAAACGGTTCTGGATATCACTAAATCTGATGATGGCCTCACCATCACGACTTCTCAAGCCCAGCATCAGACCAAAACCATTATCATCGCCATGGGAGGCGGCGCCTTCAAACCGAGGGCTTTGGAGTTAGACGATGCTGAAAGCTACAGCAACCTTCACTATCACGTTTCAAACATCAGCCAGTACGCTGGCAAAAAGGTCGTTGTTCTGGGCGGTGGCGACTCAGCTGTTGACTGGGCACTAGCTTTTGAAAAAATCTCAGAAACTAGTCTGGTTCATCGTCGGGACAACTTCCGGGCTTTAGAGCATAGCGTGGAAGAACTCAAGGCTTCTAGCGTTGAGATTAAGACACCATTTGTACCCAGTCGATTGGTCGGCGAAAATGGCAAGATTACCCACTTGGAAATCAGCCAAGTCAAGGGGGAGGAAAGTCAGCTTCTGCCTCTGGATCACCTCTTTGTCAACTACGGTTTTAAATCCTCTGTCGGCAATCTCAAAGATTGGGGCTTGGAGCTCAACCGTCACAAGATTTTGGTCAATAGCAAGCAAGAAACTTCTGTGCCAGGTATCTATGCAGCCGGAGACTGCTGCAGCTACGAGGGTAAGATTGATTTGATTGCGACTGGGCTGGGTGAGGCACCTACTGCTGTCAACAATGCCATTAACCATATCTATCCTGAGCAAAAAGTCCAACCCAAACATTCTACAAGCCTATAAAAAAACAGCTGCCGAGCTCAAGCTCAGCAGCTTTTATAATTCATCTGCGATTTTATTGATTTTCCTCAAGCGATGATTGACACCGCTCTTAGTCAGAGGTCGGCTCAGACTATCAGCTAGCTGCTGGATGGAGTAGTCCGGATGCTGAATACGAAGTTGAGCTACCTCCTGCAGGTCTACAGGTAAACTCTCAATGCCGATATTATCGCTGATTTTGGCAATATTGTTGATGGTTTTCATACTGGCTGTGACCGTACGGGCGATGTTCGCTGTCTCCGCATTATTGGCACGGTTGAGGTCGTTGCGCGCTTCCCGCATGAGCTTAAGAGACTCAAACTCAGCCATGGCTTCCATAGCCCCGATGACAATGAGAAAATCCATGATATCTTCAGCCCGCTGCAGATAAGTGACAGCCCCCTTCTTGCGCTCAATGGTCTTGGCATCCAGCAGAAAACGGCGCATCAAGGCAGCCAAATCCTCAGCATGATCCAGATAAACGGACAGAATTTCCAGCTGGTACTTACCTGAGTCTGGCTCCCGCATGCTACCATTTGAGAGAAAGGCTCCTCGTAGATAGGCTCGACTGGCTTCGTCATCTGACAAAATGGCCTGGTCAATCCCAGCCTCGATACCAAAAAAGGAGTCAGCCAAGTGCAGGTCAGAAAGGATTTCTTCCACTTTCTGATCCAGAAATACTGTATAAACGCGATTCTTGCGCAAGTTGGTCTTCTGATGGTGGCGGATTTCTGACTTGACCTGATAGAGGTCCGATAGCAACTCATAGAGATGGCGGGCAATCTTGGCATTTTCTGTTGTGACAGACAGGGTCAAACCACTGCTGGCCAAGCCCAGACTGCCAGACATCTTGATCATGGCTGACAGCTCATTTTTATCTCTGTTTGCCAGACTCAACAGTTCTTCTTTTACTTTTACTGTAAAGCTCATTTGCGTACCTGTATAATCTGCATCAATTCGTCAACAACCAACTCACCATCATGGAAAGCTCCGCCATTTTCCAAACGCAGAAAATTCGAAGAAATAACGCGCGGAACCTGCTCTTGCAACCCTTGAAAATCATGCTCCACCTGTACCAGATATTCGTCAAACTGGTTACTGTCCATGTACTCATGAGGGACAGGTTCGATATTGACCAAGACTGTATCTACAAACTTCCTGCCTAAATGACGGTGCAGGACTTGGACGTGGTCGCTGTCCGAAAAATGCTCTGTTTCGCCACGCTGGGTCATGATATTGCAGACATAGGCCACTTCTGCCTTGGTGTCTAGAAGAGCCTGGCCGATTTCCTCGATAACGAGATTAGGCAAGATAGAGGTAAATAGCGAACCTGGTCCCAGAACCACCATATCGCTCTCAAGGATACTTTCAACCACCTTTTTACTGGCAGCAGGCTTCTTGTCATCATAGGTATTGGTCACATAGACCCGCTCAATCATCCCACTCTTACTGGTCAGATTGCTTTCACCGACAACTTCCGTCCCATCTGCAAACACAGCATGCAGAGTTAGGGGGGTGTCGCTAGAAGGGTAAATTTTTCCTGTCGTATGGAAGAACTTGGTCAAAAGCTGCATGGCATTATAGGTTGAGCCCTGCATTTCAGAAATACCGGCAATAATCAGATTGCCCAAGGGATGCCCCGCTAGAACACCATCTCCTTCCGCAAAGCGATACTGGAAGACCTTCTCATAGAACTTTGGCATGTCGGACATGGCTACTAAGACATTTCGCAAATCACCCGGCGGTGTCAGCTGCTGGATGTTTTTCCTCAGCTCACCAGAACTGCCTCCATCATCTGCTACTGTGACAATGGCTGTAATCTCTACGTCCTTTTTACGCAGGCTGTCTAAAATAACTGAAATTCCTGTTCCACCGCCGATGACTGTAATTCGTGGCTTTCTCATGAGCGATTCACCGTTTCTTTCCGACGGTTTTTGTCGCGGTGACTAGCATTGACCGGCCAATTTTTAGCCAAATCATCCGCTAAGCGCTGAGCAAAGGCTACACTGCGGTGCTGACCGCCCGTACAGCCCACAGCAATAGTCAGGATAGACTTGCCTTCCTTTTGATAGCCCGGCAAGATTGGCTCAATCAAGCCCAGCAGATGCTGGTAAAATTCTTCTGACTCTGCATGGTTCATGACATAGTCAAAGACATCCTTGTCCAAGCCTGTCTGATTACGCAGCTCAGGTTTATAGTAGGGATTAGGCAGAAAGCGCACATCAAAGACCAAGTCTGCATCCAAAGGCAGACCATATTTGAAACCAAAACTCATGACCTCAATGCGGAAACTGTGCATCTCGTCCTGATTTGAAAATTGCTCAGAGATGGTCTTTCTGAGCTCCCGTGGTGTCAAATCAGTTGTGTCCACAACATTTTGACTGAGATTTTTCAGAGGGGCCAAGAGCTCACGCTCCAGCTTAATCCCATCTAAAATCCGGCCATCAGCTGCCAGCGGATGGCTACGACGCGTTTCCTTGTAACGAGCCACTAACTCCTTATCCGCCGCATCTAGGAAAAGAATCTTAAAATCAATGTTCTCGTTTTGCTCTAAATCATCCAAAACGTTCTGGATTTGCAAAAAGAAGGAACGGCTCCGCATATCGACAACCAGAGCCAATTTATCATTGTCCGTGGTCCCTTCGACCAACTGCAAGAACTTTGGCACCAGAGTTGGCGGCATATTGTCAATGGTAAAATAACCTAAGTCTTCAAAGGACTGGATGGCTACGGTTTTCCCCGCCCCGCTCATTCCAGTCACAATGACAAGCTGAATTTTCTTCTCAGACATAATAATCCTTTCATCAGATAGAATTCGTCAAAAAGCTCTTTTCCCTGCTCTTTTTTAGAGAATCTCGGCAATAACCTCAATCTCAATCTTCACATCCTTAGGTAGGCGAGCCACTTCTACTGCCGAGCGAGCTGGAAATGCTTCTGTAAAGGCTGTTTTGTAAACTTCATTAAAGGCCACAAAATCATTGATATCACTCAAGAAGCAAGTAGCCTTGACCACATGGTCAAAGTCTGTTCCAGCGGCTTCCAAAATGGCTGAAACATTTTTCAGCACCTGCTGAGTCTGCTCTTCAATAGTTGTCCCAATGATTTCTCCAGTTTCAGGAGACAGAGGAATCTGCCCACTCGCAAACAAAAGATTGCCTACAATTTTTCCTTGAACATAAGGTCCAATCGCTGCTGGTGCTTTATCTGTATGAATCGTTTTTGCCATAATTATCACTTCTCCTACTTATTTTTTTCATTATACCATAAAAAGATGGGGGTGGCCATGTTAGGCTTACTCCCATTGACTTTTTCCTTATTTTTATTTATGATAGAAAAAACAGAGAAATCAAAACCTCGGTTTTGGACTGGTTCGAAAACTTCCCAGAATAAAAAACTAAGTGCCTTTATATTGTATATAAAATGTCTTGCGCATAGTTTTTTTGCTGTCTCCTCGATTAATCAGACAGTTAAGAGGTTGGGACCGATTGTCTCAACCTCATTTTTATATAGGCAAAGGAGAACTCATGAAAAGAAAAGTCATTATCGACTGCGACCCTGGTATAGATGATAGTCTAGCCCTAATCTATGCCATTCAACATCCCAATCTAGAAGTAGTAGCACTGACCATCGTCGCTGGAAATGTCCCAGTAGACCTTGGTGTTGAAAATGCCTTTAAAATATTAGAAAGACTGAATCGGTTAGATATCCCAGTCTATGCAGGGGCAGACAAGCCCCTAGTCCGCGATTTCGTTTCAGCTCAAGATACCCACGGTATGGATGGTTTAGGCGAGAGCAGAATCAATCGAACAAGCAATTGTCAGCCCCAGCCTCAGAAAGCCTCTGAATTTTTGGCTACCTATTTCCAGAAGACTCAGGACACTTCCCTAATAGCCTTGGGACCATTGACTAATCTAGCAATGGCAATAAAGCAACATCCCCAAATTGGAAAACATATCAAACGCTTTGTCAGCATGGGCGGCAGCTACAAATCTCATGGCAACTGCTCACCTGTAGCCGAGTATAACTACTGGTGTGACCCACACGCCGCTCAATTTGTCTATCAAAAGTTAGGCCGAAAAATTGAGATGGTGGGACTGGATGTCACACGCTCCATTGTCTTGACTCCCAATCTATTAGAGTACATGCGTTTCCTGCAGCCAGAAGTAGCTGAATTTGTCGGCCGTATCACACGTTTCTACTGGGACTTCCACTGGGAATACGAGCATATCATCGGCTGTGTTATCAATGATCCGCTGGCTATTGCTCATTTTCTGCATGAAGACCTTTGTACGGGCTTTGTCTCCTATGTCGAAGTCGTGACCGAAGGCATTGCTCTTGGACAGACCGTGGTTGATGCTTATGACTTCTATCATCAACCAGCCAATGCCTATATTGCAACTCAAGTCAGTCCCTCACTCTTCTTCCAAGAATTCTTAGCTATCCTCCTGAATCAGCCTAAGGAAACGATTGCTCGAGACCTATCATCACTTTTATGAGGAAAATTTTATCATGAAAAAATCAACACCCCTTATCCTAAGCTTCTTGTCTATCTGTATCACTCTTAACTACGTGGGAGCTAATATTGCACTATTTCTGAAATTGCCTATCTATCTAGATACCTTTGGAACGATTCTGGCTAGCTTGACTTTAGGGCCTCTAGCTGGAGCTGGCGTTGCCTTTCTCAGCGCCCTCATCGGCTGGATGACAACCGATATCTTTTCTCTCTACTACTCGCCAGTCGCTATCATCATTGCTCTTTCAGCAGCTTGGTTTTTTAAAGAAAAAGGAAGCTTAAAGTTCAGTCTTCTCTGGAAAACCCTTTTGGTAGCCCTTCCGGGTACCCTAGTAGCCTCTGCAATCACTGTCATGCTTTTCGGAGGCATAACATCCAGCGGATCCAGTCTCATCGTCCAAGCCCTGCGGGGAATGGGAGTCAACCCCGTCCTTAGTATCGTCCTCGTCCAAATACTGACTGATTATGCAGACAAGCTTATCGTTCTATGTGTCTGCCTAGCTGCTCTCCCTCGAATAAAAGCAGTCAGTCCTAAAATCTTTGCTTAAAACAAAGGTTAATTACCTTAACGAATACATCTTTGGCGCAAAAAAAGCAGCTGAGTAGAATTATTTCCTACTCAGCTGCTTTTTATCTTATTCCTCTTCCTCTTTCGCTAATGCTTCTCTTTCCAGACGCAGCTTACGCTTGGGATTCAGTTTGTTAAAGAGCTCTTCTAGCTTTTCTGCATTCCAAACGTCGGCTGCAGAGACAAAATTTCCATTTTCATCTCGGAAGGATATTGGTTTATCACCCATTGCAAGCCTCCTTAGTCAACGAATTCAAACTCAAACTTGCCGATGCGAACCAGATCGCCATCCTTGGCTCCGCGAGCACGAAGTGCTTCATCAACGCCCATACCACGTAGCTGACGGGCAAATTTCATAACTGCCTCATCACGGTCAAAGTTGGTCATATTAAAGAGTTTCTCAAGCTTGTCACCCGACAGCACCCAAGTCGCATCATCATCACGAGAGATTTCAAAGGCTGGTGCTTCTTCGTCAAAGCCATAGTAAGCTTCTTCTTCCATTTCAGACTCATCGTAAAGCAAGAACTCTGGCGTCTTATCCAGTAATTCTGCGGTCGCATCCAAGAGGATCGCAAGTCCCTGCTTGGTCAAGCTAGAAATCGGGAAGATTTGCGGTAGTTCCGCAAATTCGTCATAATTAGCCGCTAATTTCTCTTTGAATACCTTGAGATTTTCAGCACTATCTGGCATATCCATCTTGTTAGCGACAATAATCTGCGGGCGCTCCATGAGACGAAGATTGTAGGATTCCAACTCTTTATTGATCGCTAGATAGTCCTCATAAGGGTCACGCCCCTCACTAGCTGACATATCGATAACATGCAGGATAACCCGTGTCCGCTCAATATGACGGAGAAACTGGGTTCCCAGTCCTACACCTTGGCTGGCCCCTTCGATCAAACCTGGCAGATCTGCTACTGCAAAGGACTCTCCAGAGTGAGTGCGAACCATGCCTAGATTAGGCACGATGGTCGTAAAATGATAGGCACCAATCTTAGGCTTAGCTGCTGTGATAACACTGAGCAAAGTGGATTTCCCGACAGATGGGAATCCGACCAGACCAACGTCCGCTAAGACTTTGAGCTCCAGCAGAAGCTCTCGCTCTTGACCTGGTTCTCCGTTCTCAGAAATCTCCGGAGCAGGATTTTTAGGCGTCGCAAAGCGGATATTTCCACGACCGCCTCGGCCACCACGCGCTACGATAAATTCTTGACCATTTTCTATCAGGTCCGTCAGCACCTTGCCAGTCTCTGCATCACGAACTGTCGTCCCCTGCGGCACTCGAACAATCAAGTCCTCAGCACCACGGCCATGCATGCCCTTAGTCATGCCCTTTTCACCAGACTGAGCCTTGAAATGGCGATTGTAGCGAAAATCCATCAGGGTACGAAGACCCTCGTCTACGACAAAAACAACATTGCCGCCACGACCGCCATCACCGCCCCAAGGACCGCCGTTAGGAACATATTTTTCACGGCGAAAGGCCACCATGCCATCGCCACCATTGCCAGCCTTAACTTGAATCTTGGCTATATCTAAAAACATACTCATTTTTTCTATTCTCTTTTTCTAGTCTAAAAAAACGCCCTGAAGCGTTTGGATTAAAAGATTGCACTGAGAGCGGAAGCAAAGATAGCTCCAACTGTCACGATGAGCATGATAATCACGACCAGCATCGTCAATTTTTCAAATCCTGTTTTTTTGCGTTGTCCGTTATCTCCAAAAGCCACGATAACACCTCTATCCTTTAAAAATTACTAGGTCTATTCTAACATGATTGCTCCGTTTTTTCAAATGGAAAAGTATGCAAAAAGGCTTTAAGAGAAAACTCTTAAAACCTTTGAATATTATCTAGTCTTCTTTTGAAGAAAGACATAGCTTCCAAAGCTAACTAAGATTGCCAAACCTGCAAGTGACAGCCAAAGTGTCGTTTCTTGACCAGTCTTAGGCAGAACCTTTTTGTTGCCTCCTGCAGCACCCGGATCATTGGTACCATTGTTTGAATTGTTATTTCCATTCCCTGGATTGTCTGTTCCTCCCTTTGGATTGTCGGAACTGTTACTAGGGGTATTGTTACCATTGCCTGGGGTATTATTTGGGTTGTTGTTTGGATTATTATTTGGGTTGTTGTTTGGATTATTATTTGGGTTATTGTTAGGGTTGTTATTTGGATTGTTGTTATTTCCAGGGTTAGGTGGCTGAACTGCCTTGCCTGGATCATTACCTCTATAGGTATTTGTAAAGACTGGATCCAAATCATATTTAACAGATCCCAAAAACTCACCATTCACATCTTTAACAGTAACTGTCAGCTGAGCTTCCTTGTCATCATAGATGTAGTTAGCATCATTGCCCGGAATTTCCTTAATGCTGTAGCGGTAGTCACCAGCTGCATTATAGTTCAAGGCTTTGAAATTGATAGAACCATCAGCTTCATTGGTAGCTGTTTGAAGTAAAACACCGTTTTCGTCAAAGAGACCAAAAGTAAATTGACCCTTCTCTAACACTTTATTAACAAGTTTTTTCTGTGCCTGAATCTTCACATCTTTTGCTAGCACAGCGCTTCCTTTACCAGAGCCCTCTTCCAAGCGGACTGACTTAGTAATAGTGCGTTCTGGGAAGCCTTTTGCTGTCCAAGATAACTTGTTATTAACCACATCGCCCACTTTTGTACCTTCTGGTACGCGAGTAGAGTACTCGATGTACATTGGCCAGTTATAGTTATCACCAAAGTTGATGGTAAAACCGTTAGCATCGCCATTAGCGTTTTGGGTTAGGACTGCTTTGTTAGTAAAGTTATCAACTACAGGCAGAGTCAGGATATGAGCTTCATTGCGGATACCACCAGCAACTGGAGCATAACGAACTGCCCGCAGCGTACCAGGAACCAAGGTCAGACCATCACCAAAGGTGTCTGAAATTACCATGTTGCGAAGCATGTCCTGTCTTGCATTCAGGATAATACGCCATTTAACAATACTCGGATCAGTGCTGTCCTGGTAGCCATATTTCATTTCATACTCACCAGCAGTTCCTTCTTCTTTCTGGTATTGGAAAGAAAAGTCTGTCTGGCCAAATTTGAAGGAAACAGGACCTGTTTCTTTGACTTTTTCGTTATTGATACGAACATTAAAGCCCAAAGATAGCTCTTTCTTTTGGGTATAGTTTGTGAAATAGTTACTGAAAGTCACTGTAACTGACTGAGTCGCCGGGTCAGTTTGAGCCGTACCGACTAACTCTCCCGTATGATTAACAACATCATAGACATCGAAGTTTAAGGCAGTAATCAGACTTAATTCTTCCGGAAGTTTAAAAGTCAGGGTATCCCCTTCAGCTATATTTTGAGCCGCTGGAAATGTGAAGTTGGTTGTTACAGACAAGGTTTCATTAGTCTTAACAGTTGAGTCACTTGTTAATGGCTCACCATCCTTAGTAATGCTGGTTTGCTGACTGTATTCAGTTACTTCAGAAGCCTGAGTTCGATCAGCAAAACCTAAACCTGTAACAATAGCTGTTAATAAGATAAGAATTTTAAAAATAATTGTATTTTTATTTTTCATCTTTTTCTCCTTTCGTAGCTTATTATACCAAGAGTATTGCAATTTATCAACATTTTGTATCAAAGTGTTTAAATATTCACACAAATGTAAAAAAACCAAGACGTTATGTCTCAGTTTCTTTACTTTTTATTACTCAATTCCAATTTCATCTCGAACAACATTGGCAATGGTATCTACATAATAATTTACTTCTTCGTCAGTCGGTGCTTCAGCCATGACCCTCAGCAGAGGCTCTGTTCCGCTCGGACGAACCAAAATCCGGCCATTACCAGCCATTTCGGCTTCCATTCTCTCAATCACCGTCTTGATAGCAGGGACTTCCATCGCCTTATCCTTCATGCTGTTTTCCACACGGATATTGACTAGTTTCTGCGGATAGATGGTTACTTCAACGGCCAATTCGGATAGTTTCTTACCTGTTTCCTGCATGACCTTGGTCAATTGCACAGCTGAAAGCTGACCGTCACCTGTCGTATTGTAGTCCATGATGATAACATGTCCAGACTGCTCACCACCAAGATTATAACCATTCTTACGCATTTCCTCTACTACATAGCGGTCACCAACTGCTGTCACAGCCTTTTGAATACCTTCGCGATCCAAAGCCTTATGGAAGCCTAGGTTGGACATGACAGTCGTAACAATGGTATTATGCGCCAGCTCGCCTTTCTCAGACAGGTACTTACCGATGATGTACATAATCTTGTCACCATCTACTAGCTCACCATTTTCATCCACTGCAATCAAGCGGTCACTATCTCCATCAAAGGCCAGACCAATCGCTGCACCAGACTCACGAACAACTTCCTGCAAAGCTTCTGGATGCGTAGAGCCAACATTCAGATTGATATTGAGGCCGTCTGGATTTTCTCCGATAATCGTCAACTGTGCGCCGAGATCCGCAAAAATCTGACGGGCGCTGGTAGAAGCCGCACCGTTGGCCGTATCTAAGGCCACATGCATTCCTTCTAGTTCCAAACCAGTTGAAACCAAGTATTGTTGGTACTTGCGCAGTCCTTCCGGATAGTCCACCAAGTCACCCAATCCTTCTGCGCTTGGACGTGGCAGGGTATCTTCTGCTGCGTCCAACAAAGCTTCGATTTCCAACTCACGCTCATCATCCAGTTTATAGCCATCACCACCAAAGAATTTGATACCATTATCCAAAGCTGGATTGTGGCTGGCAGAAATCATGACTCCGGCGCTGGCCTTCTCTGACTTGACCAGATAAGCTACACCAGGCGTTGCAATGACACCCAATTTATAGACATGAATTCCAACGGACAAAAGTCCTGCAACCAAGGCGCTTTCCAGCATTTCTCCTGAAATTCGAGTATCCCGGCCAACAAAGACCCTAGGAACTTCACTTTCGTGCTGGCTCAGAACATAACCACCAAAGCGGCCAAGTTTAAAGGCCAATTCCGGCGTTAATTCCACATTTGCTTCTCCGCGAACACCATCGGTTCCAAAGTATTTACCCATTATAAATAGTTTCCTTTCATATCATAAGACCTGGATGTAAAGATTTAGGCTACAAGCAAGGCAGACCGCTTTAATCCAAGTTTATTTTCAAAATTTTAGTTAGTTTTTATTTGATGAGCTCGTATTTGAGCTGCTGTTAGAGGAGGACGAGCCAGAGTTGTCTGCTGTTTTAGTGTTGACACGCATAGTCGTTTCAAATGGTGTCACCACGCTTGGCATGACATTCCCCTGTCCATCAACAGCCTGCAGCGGCGCTGTCCCGCTGTAGTTGCCGGTGATAATGACATTGGTCGGGAGAATAGCTACGACATATTCAATCTTAGATAGGGTCTCCTCGTCACTGGTTACTGTAGCTTCCTTATTTTCCAAGGTTACACCACTGATAGACACATTTTCAGCCACCTGACTGTCTGTGATGAGGTAGCGGACCTCAACCTTCTTGCTGGCTTTTTTACCAATCTTAACAGAAATCTTCTGCGGAGTGACTGCAGCAGTCAGACCGCTCGGTAGGTTTTCCACTTTCAGAGGAATCTCTACTGTGCCTTCTGTAGCTTTGGAAAGATCAGCTACAACTCGAAACTTCCGAGTACTTTCCTGCATTTCACTGGCTAGATTGACTCGGTTGGAGCCTGTCAAGGCAACGGAAACTTCAGAAGTAAAGCCGCTGATAAAGTAATTCTCGCTGTCATATTTGATGTCAATTGGCACATTGGAAACCGTATTGGTATAAGTTTCAGAAGTGACCTGTCGAACTCCGGTATTGTTTTGATAACTGCTAGAGGTTGCATAGACAAAAAGCACTAGGGCAAAGAAAAACGAAGAGATGATATAAAGAATTTTTTTACGTTTTTTCATTTCTTCCATCCTCCCATGAAGCGTTTTTTCAAACCTGCTGGCTTGTCCTGCTCTGATAAGAAGACCTTTCTCAGCTCTGTCTCAAACTCATCCAAAGTCAGATCATGCTTGAAAATCCCATTGTGTGTGGTGGAAATACCGCCTGTTTCTTCTGAAACGACAAAAGTAAACGCATCTGATACTTCAGACAGGCCAATAGCTGCACGGTGCCGGGTTCCAAACTCCTTAGAGATGCCGCTGCTTTCTGTCAGAGGCAGGTAGGCACAGGAAGCCGCAATTTTATTGTTTTTTATGATGACAGCTCCATCGTGCAATGGCGTATTGGGGATAAAAATGTTGATTAGCAGCTCTCCGGACACATCTGCATCCAAGGGAATCCCTGTTGCAATATATTCCTGCAAGGTGCGGGTTCCCTGAATGGCCACCAAAGCCCCGATTTTCCGCGGACTCATATAGGCAACAGACTTAACAAAGGCCTGAACCATTTTTTCTTCGTTACTGATGGGCGTCGCAGAAAAGATATCAGTTGCTCGGCCAAGCTTTTCCAATCCTGCCCGAATCTCAGGCGAGAAAATCACCACAGCCGCAATAACCCCGTAAGTGATAACCTGATTGATCAGCCAAGAAATGGTGGTCAAGCCAATGATATTGGCAAAAAACTGTGCCAAGATAAAGAAGAGCACCCCGCGGACCAAAATCATAATCTTGGTACCGGCAATGGCCTTGATTAGATAATATAGAATCCATGCGACGATAGCGACGTCAATAATATTAATTACAATCCTCCAAGGGTCAGAAAACAAACTGGCCCAATATTGGAGATTGGTTAGTTGTTGAAAATTCATACTTAGACTTCCTACTCCTCTACAAGCAAAATCAAACAGCTGTAGCAACAAATCGAACTTATTAAATCTGGTATCAGCCTGATTTTATCTTGTAATTAGAGTTTACTCAATTAACTTCTCTCTTTTTATTTTACAGTGGGTCTTAATGCTTAAAGACTTACCAACCCATTATATCACGTTTGTCAATATTTTTCTGTAACCTTCTTTACTTTTTTATGATAAAATATTTCTTATGAAGATAAATACAGCATTGGGCCTCTTGGCGGGCAAGTCCTCCCACTTTGTTCTCAGCAAAATGGGGCGTGGATCGACTCTGCCGGGGAAAGTTGCCCTTACATTTGACAAAAATATTTTACAAAATCTAGCGAAGAACTATGAGGTTGTGGTTATTACCGGAACCAATGGGAAAACACTGACTACAGCTCTGACAGTGGGCATTCTCAAGGAAGCTTTCGGAGAAGTAGTGACCAATCCCAGCGGTGCCAATATGATTACCGGTATTACCACAACCTTCCTAACCGCTAAAAAAGGCAAATCTGGCAAGAATATCGCTGTGCTGGAGATAGACGAAGCCAGCCTATCTCGGATTTGTGATTATATCAAGCCTAGCCTCTTCGTCTTTACCAATATTTTCCGAGACCAGATGGACCGCTATGGGGAGATCTACACAACCTACCAGATGATTCTGGATGCTGCAGCTAAAGTGCCTGAAGCGACTGTACTGATGAATGGTGACAGCCCCCTCTTTAACTCGGTCAGCCTAAAGAATCCTGTCCGCTACTATGGATTTGATACCGAGAAAGGCCAGGCTCAGCTAGCTCACTACAATACAGAGGGCATCCTCTGTCCTAAGTGTGAGCATATCCTCAAGTATGAGCTCAACACCTATGCCAATCTGGGAGCTTATATCTGTGAGGACTGTGGCTTCAAACGTCCTAAGCTAGACTACAGCCTGACCGCTCTCAAAACACTTGAGCATAACCGATCTGCCTTTACTATTGATGGACAAGACTATCAAATCAATATCGGCGGTCTCTACAATATCTATAACGCTCTAGCAGCAGTGTCAGTAGCTCAGTTCTTTGGTGTCGAGCCGGCTACTATCAAGGCCGGCTTTGACAAGAGCCGAGCTGTCTTTGGCCGTCAGGAAACTTTCAAAATCGGCGATAAGGAATGTACCTTAGTCTTGATTAAAAATCCGGTCGGGGCGACCCAAGCACTGGATATGATTGGACTTGCACCCTTTGACTTTAGTTTGTCCGTCCTGCTCAATGCAAACTATGCGGACGGCATTGATACCAGCTGGATCTGGGATGCTGACTTTGAAAAGATTTTAGAGATGGACATCCCTCAGGTCATTGCAGGTGGTGTCCGCCACTCTGAGATTGCTCGTCGACTGCGGGTAACGGGCTATCCAGCAAATCAGATTACCGAAGTCAAAGATTTGGAAGCAGTCTTTAAGACCATTGAACAGCAAGAAACCAAGCATGCCTATATCTTAGCAACTTATACTGCCATGCTGGAATTCCGCGAGTTGCTGGCAGAACGACAAGTAGTCAGAAAGGAGATGAACTAATGGTATACAGATCCCTCACTTCTCCTGAAAACCAGGACTATCGCTACGAAGTAAAGATTGCCCACCTCTATGGCAATCTCATGAATACCTACGGCGACAACGGCAATGTCCTCATGCTCAAGTATGTGGCTGAAAAGCTAGGCGCTAGAGTTGAAGTCGATATCGTCTCTCTAGAAGATGACTTTGACAAGGACAGCTACGACATCGTCTTCTTTGGCGGAGGTCAAGACTATGAGCAAACGATCGTGGCTCGTGACCTGCCAGCTAAAAAGGAAGCTTTGGAAAGCTTTATCAATGAAAATGGTGTTGTGCTAGCTATCTGCGGTGGTTTCCAACTCTTAGGCCAATACTATATCGAAGCTTCTGGCCGACGAATCGAAGGTCTGGGCATCATGGGCCACTATACCCTCAACCAGACCAAAAACCGCTATATTGGTGACATTAAGATTCATAACGAAGAATTCGATGAAACTTACTACGGCTTTGAAAATCACCAAGGACGAACTTTCCTCTCGGACGATGAAAAACCTCTGGGCAAAGTCGTCTATGGAAATGGCAACAACCACGATGATGGTCGCGAAGGCGTCCATTATAAAAATGTCTTTGGCTCCTACTTCCATGGTCCCATCTTGTCCCGCAATGCGAACTTGGCCTACCGTCTGGTGACCACCGCTCTGAAAAACAAGTATGGCTCAGATATCAAATTGCCAGCTTATGAGGACATCTTAGCACTGGAAAAACAGGAAGAATACGGAGATATCAAGAGCAAGGCCGAGTTTGAATAAATAAACAGGAGAATCACTATGAAAGAAAAATTGCATTATATCCTGCTTTTAATTACCATTCTATTGGTTGCCGGTATTTCCTTGGCCAATATGCAGAGCGTCAATGTTAGCTTTATCTTGTTCAGCTTCAAACTTCCCTTAATCATATTGATTTTGGTCTCAGTGCTCCTAGGCTCTGTCACGACCTTTCTCATCAGCATGTTGAAAAACTTCTCGCTGAAAAAAGAGCTTAAGAAAACCAAAGAAGCACTTAAAAATTCCCATACAGAAAACTAGGTTGGAAATTATTCCAGCCTAGTTTTTTTGTATTTTCTTTTGATAAAGGTAGGAAATCAAAGCCAATCCCATCACTCCGAAACCAATCAGAAGAAAGGAAAGGGTGTGGACACTCGGCAGAAGAGTCATCAGAAAAGTCGCAGGAGGCACGAAAAGAATTGCCAGCGTGTAGATCGTTGAGAAAACGCGGCCTAGATACTGCTTGTCCACCTTGGTCTGAACCTGGCTGAAGAAATGAATGTTGAAAACAGTCATAAATAGCTCGCAGATAAGATTACCAGAATAAGAAAAATAGGGATGAACTGGTAGCAAGGCAGAGACACCCATGACTGCGACTCCGACACCTGTCAATAGCAGGGCTACAAGTAAGTTGCCCATACTGGCCTTAACCTTGCTGGCTAGAATGGCTCCGATGATTGAGCCTATAGCACCCAAACTCAAAATAGTCGCATAAGAACCGGTCTTTTCATAGAGCTGATTAGTAAAAGGCAATAGATAATTAAAGGCCGCAAAGAAAAAGTTGACTGCAGAAGCTACCAAAAGCAGAAAGAAAATTTCTTTTTGCTGACGGATATAAACTAAACCTTCCTTGATATCTCTCAGGATATTTCCAAAATTGATAGGAGACTTCTGCTTGCTTGGCTCATGATTAGGCAGAAAGTAAACCAAGGCAAAAGCTAGAAAGAAACTAAGGGCATCCAGCTGAAGAGTCACGCGCAGATTTGCATACTGCATTACGATAAAAGACAAAACTGGAGCTGAGACACTGATAACCTGCAAGGCCAGTTCCAGATGAGAATTGTAAGCCACTATGTCTTCCTTGTCCACAATCTCTGTAATATAAGACTTATTAGCTGGCCGAGAAAAAGCAAAGGCTATAGCCTGAACTACATTGGCAAAAATCAGCGCTCCAATCATGAGCTGGTCATTAGAAATAAAGGAAATCAGTAGACAAAGACCAGCACAAATCAAGTCCGCTACCATCAGAACCTTACGTCTGGAAAAGCGGTCCGTAATGGCTCCCCCAAAAGGATTGAATAAGATAGAAGTGACTAGCTCTGATATCTGGTAAATGCCCAAGACCGTCTGTCCCAGAGCTCCCAAAGAAGCAAGCCAGATGCTATTTCCATAGTCATAAAGCATATTCCCAATTTTATTAATAGCAGCCCGTGTAATCAGCTGTGCTGCCTGTCGATTCATAAAAATACCTCCTTCCATTTCTGAAACTATTGTATCAGGAATGGAGGGAGGTTCTTTATTTTTCCCATATTTGGGAAATTATACTTTTACAAACTTATCGAAGTGCTCTTGATAATAGGCGACTTGCTCAGGTAGTTCGAGCACTTCAAAGATATGCATGGCTTCCTGCATTTGCTTAATTCCCTGCTTCTTCTGTCCCTTCTGATAAGCTGCAAAACCCTTGAGATAGAGGAATACATTGCGTTCATAGAGTTTGATGCCCTTGCCAATGATTTTCTCTACGTAAGCCTCAAAATAACTAGCCTTATCAAAATAACGACTCTCCAAACAATGCTGGTAACAATTGAGGGCTAAAATCAAGACCAATTTCTTATGGCGACCGATTTCTTTATAGTAGTCCTCTCGCTCCATGACTTCCCTGCCCAGACGGTAAACGTAGTCCACATCATAGAAACTATAGAGATTGCGAAAGAGAATCAGCTCATACATAGTCCAATCTTCCACTTGAAAGAGATAATCAGCCACCTTATCTAAATCCTCTTGCCTCATGCGAAACTGACTGTCCCGCTGACAAATCAAGCCCTGCATCAAAATCCAATTCAGCTCATAGTAAAGAGGCGCACTTCTGGCCTTGGCCTTTTCCAACTGCTCCGCTTGCAAGTCTTGAAATCCCTTGATGTCATTTGAGTAGTAAAGAGGGATAATTTTACCCATCATGGCCACGTGCTCATGCTGCTGGAAATTCCGGGCCTTGTCCATAAAATTTTCAAGGGTCACATGAATATTATCCAAGAGATCTAAAAATTTCGAGAGGGTCATGTCCGACTCACTCAGCTCAAAACGAGACAGCTGAGAGGTCGAGCAAACCTGGCCCGCCGCTTCCTTCAAAGAATAATGCCCATTTAAACGAAAATCACGAAAAACTTTACCTAAATCTTCCATTTGTTTACCACTTCAATTCCTTTAATTGCTGTTTCGCTTCCCTAGTCGCTTCTTTCAAAACTACCTTCACCGCCCCTTGTTCGGATTTTATTTTCAGACGAGGCTTCTTTCGTCAAAATCTTATCGGCTGAAAATCGGAAAAGGCAGATTCTACTAAGAATCCTGTCTACTTTTCTCTATTACCCATACCAATCGTTCTTTTTATCTGTTTTTTAATAAATCCTTGTGTTTTTTTAAATATTTTTTTCCATACCACTCTTCTACAGTTTTCCCTTCCCACTCACGGTATTCTTCGGGATATTTCCATTTGTAGAAAGCTTGTAAATAACTAGGAAATTCGATGTAGATCAGCATAGCAATCACAGCAATATTTAGGATAATCCATGTTATCAAAAGACCTAAGCCTTCCAACGAAGTTGAAAATTTTATGGAAAAACCCTTTATTATAAAGTTTATAATTACTCCAATTCCCAAAAAGATCATTCCATAAATCGCTATCTTATTGGCAATTTTATTGCGAAGAGAAGAGCCACTTCCATTACCATACATCAGTTTTTTAAGACTTTCAATTTCAAGGCTAAACATAAAATAGGCTAATATAGAAATAAAAACAAAAATAGCAGCAATCATCCAAATAGATAAAGTTGGTAATGATATATCAATAGCTAGCAGGTTAAATTCAAAACTAAGCCAAATTAAAAATGTGATAACATGAAAATGATAACGATAGGGCAGTATAAAAGCTTTTCTAAAAACTTTACCAATCAATATGATAAATACCCAAATTAAGAAACAGACTAGATATACCTCAGCTGTTAGTAATGGATGTTGATAGATAGGCAATCTTAAATCTTTAGGATCAGAGTCGTGCAAGGATAGCGAGAAAACAAGAATCATAAAGTTTATAATGACAGGACCGATAAGAGTTAAAACAATATTCTGAATATGAAGAACTAGTTTAGACTTTCCTTCCCTATAATATATTTCTAACTTAGAGAAAACATTTCCTTTCTGGTACTGTACAAACCCATCATCTTCCAGATTCAAACTCTCTTCAAAACTAGCCTTAAAAATAGATTTTTTCTTCATTTTTTCAATCAAAATACCAATATATTTCCTATTCCATAAGATGTCTAGAAATTACCGCCATAACGCCCACACCTTCATAAGGGTTCAAATAATCTTTCATTTTGGAATTCATTACAGCAAAACTTTTCAAAACTCATATTTTCTATTATGAAATTTTATTGTATCTATTCTTTCTATATCTTTCAACAGCCATAAACCATCTAACCATATTGTTTTGCCATAATAACAGAACTGCTGCAGCTGGTAAAATACCCATAAAGCTTAAAGTGATAATCTCACTGCCGATAGGTGTCCCTATCATATTAAAAACTAGAATAGATATGACTAAAATTGGACCAATCAGTCCCATTAAAGCCATAAATACTGTGAAAATCCAAGCGAATATCTTCTTGCCAAGAGTAACCTTCTTATCGCCAAAATTACCCCAAATAAGATTAGTATCAACTGCCCGTCTAAAATTTTCTTTACTGGTTGGCTGTGCCAACTTAACATTCTTATAAAGGGCTCGCTCTACTATGACCAGCAAAAGAGTACCTTCCAGAAACCAAACAATTAGAAAATAAACCAAAGTACCATAGCCATAGACACCACCAAACAATCGTGTCTCAGGAAAAAGCTGCATCACACCACTAAAAGCAATCAGAAATGATGTAATTAAAATGATTTGTTTCCGATTGCCACGCGATGCCTCTGTATTCAATAGTTTACTTTTAGGAGCTGCTAAGGGGTCTCTTGGCTTTTCTACATTTACATAAATAGCCTGACCATCACTTTCCCCTATATAAATAACTTTCCTAAAAAACATCCTTCATCCTTTCCTCTCTATATACCAACAATTAAAACAAGTCAGGTTGATATAGTTCTCAGCATTTTCTTTTCTTCCTCTTTTTAAACTGATAATAAATAAAACTCCCCGTAGCATCCAAGACAATCGTATAGCCAAAAATTCTAATAAACCATATTAGCCAAATCGGACTATTTTCAGCATCTATATGCAATAATTGCAAACAAGCAATAATACCAAGAAATAGAATAACCTCTGTAATCAAACGGGGCTTAGTCTTTTTGAAATCTAAAGTTTTTAAAAAACTCTGATTATATAATTCTTCTGGTACTTCTTCCCAGTAAGTCTTATCTTTCGCTCTCAACTTAAGTAAATATCCGACTTCGACAATGAGTCTCGAGAAAGCTGATATAAACACTAGATTACCAAAAATACCTAATATTTGCTTAGAATAACCGGATATCCAACCAACCATCATTCCCCCAAGCAAGGTAGCTCCTAGAATTATCCAGATAGAGGGTTTACTATAGACACTCGAAGCAGCAACATAGTTGGCATTAGTCCGTTGCTCGGAAAAGCCTGTTTCTAATTGTTTCTTTAGCTATCTTACATTATAAAGGATTAAACCCAAAAATAGAATCAGAGAACTAAGCCCAAAAATAATGGTATATATAAAAGAATTTCTCAATAAATTATTAGTGAGTACAACAATAACATAATCCGTTAAAACTAATGACAGAAGTAATCCATTAATCATTGCAAAAAGCATGGCTGTGCCAAAAAATTGATGCCTATAAATCAATTTTTGATTGAAAGAAACAATTTGACATATCGTCATAAAAAGAAAGTATACACAAAAAAATAGGAATATAAGATTAGAAAAGGGATTCAATTTGAGTTGATCTTTTATAAAATAATACACATGCGACAAGGCAATACTTAAGACAAATATACCGGACCAGGCCAAACCAAGCATCCCAACGGAAGCTCGTATCGCACCTAGTGATTGAAAATAGTTCTTGTTTAATTCTTCTGGTCCTAAAACTATATTTTTTTCACTCATTTTCTACCTCAAAAAATTTAGTCTCTGTATCTCTGAAAGCCGTTTGTTAGTCAAGTATAGTTACTAACATTGTATGGATAAGTCTAGACTGGTTTATGACAACCGAACCAATTGGTAAAATAGGGTTATTATTTTCCATTTTCATTCTCCAATTCATAATTTAATTTATCTAAAATTTTATTATTTATAACAGTTTTGACTATGCCATTCCATATAATATTTGGAACTAAAGAAAGTAATATAGCAAGCACAACTAATTTTATTATAAACTCTATGATTGTACTTGGCATAAAATAAAACCAATAAACAAAAGGAATAACTGCAAAGACAATAAACAACACTACTAAAATGTTTGCAAGATAAGGTGTTTTTATCTGTTTCAAAACATCATTATGTTTTAAAGTTATATCGTGTATAACTTCAAAATATTCTTTCTGGATAGTACTACTTGGAGCTTCAATCAAAGGATAGGTATTTCTAATTGAAATCATCCATAATTCAAAAAGTATAAACAACCAAATTCCTAAGATCATCGGTAACAGAAAAGAAAAAAGACCGAACTCAATTTGAGGAACAATGTAATTATCAGAATAACCAGCGATAAAAGCCATAATCGGGACAATCAAAAATGGCGAAGACATCCAAGTTAATCTGCCAATTTTCTTAGCTATGTTTTGGTGATTCCCTATTTTTTCCTTATCGAGCCTTCTCCAAACAATATCTCCTGATAAAAAATAGTACTCTGCAGCTAAGCCTGTTCCTTTTAAATTAGTTCCCATCCCATTATCAACAGCAAATAATAATCTTATCTTTTTCACAATGGACAGCTCCATATTAGCTTTTTAGACTTAATATTTCGATCTAGTTCTTTATTGACATCACTTCCTAAAAGCAATAATTTTTTACTCATTTTCTTCTCCATTCTCTTGTGTTGTTTCTTCTTCTAGCTTGCCACTTTTGACCAGCTTTTTATAATATCGTTTGCTGTACCATTCTCGGTCTGAAATCTTTAAGTAGGATTTATACTCTTCTGGGTACTTGTGGATATAATAGGCTTGAAAAATATGCACATTCATCATAAAAGCTATAAAATAACCGCTAATGACAAACCAAACCACTAAAAATAATCCCAAAATATAAAAATACCAAAGGACCGGAAGTTGATTCATTAGATGATAGACCAGTGATACCGGAAAGAGCACTACCATCGTTCCGACTGTAATCATCATCACTTTCTTAAGAATTGACTTTTCTTCTTCATCGTTCAGTCTCCTTTTCAGATTCTGGATACTATTCGTAATAATCCAGAAAAAGAGAACGATTCCTAAGACGAACTGAAACCAGAATCCCACCAATGTATAAGCATCGTAAGCTACCGCACTAGCAAAATAAAACCCCGATATAAAAGCACAAATTGACATTGAAAAATAAAAAGGAAAGTAAGTCCAAAGCTGACTGTTCAAGCGTTTCTTGGGCCAAAAAACAGGGATAGATCCAAAAAGGAAAGTTAGATAGAAAACTATACTGATTGGTCGCATTATTTGCCCAATTGTGTGAAACAAAGAAACCGATTGATGAGAAAGATAGTGTACTTCTCCACTTTGACCTACACTACTTGGCAAAGCAATTAATAGAAAGTAAACCATAATTCCAAAAAAGATAAATATGCAAAACACGACCGTAAACAGCCGATTGATCATCCCCATATGAATAGGATTTGGCATACCGGAGGTTAAGGCAAACTTTCCGTTCGTTACGATTTTCTTACTTCGTTCAAAGTCTGCACCGAAAATACTGATTTTTTTCATTTTTAATCTCCAAATTTCATCTAGTAGAAAGGCTCATATTCTTGGGAATCTTCCATTTGAGGATAGGAGACAAATTGTGTCACAAAACAGCAACTGTCGCAACAACTACTCCTCGCTCCGTTAAAGATATAGCACTTGCTTTCTGCGATTCGACTGTTTTACCTAACACCTAGTTACAAGTTTCGCTCTCTGTTTCTTTCTTAAACAGGATTTTCCCTTGGCTGTATAGCTTCATAATCTTCACAAAACGAATCGGGTTGTTTTGGTTGTACAACAAAAAGAGCATGAAGAACATTAAACCTGCTCCCCAAAAATCATAGCCTTGTTCAATCGGTTGCCCGAATTTTTGAGTGCAGTCGTAAAAAACATACAAATAATAGATCGCAAAGGCAAGTATGATGTAACGAGTGATTCGATAAATCGTAGCAGATGCCTCAGCTGGATCAAAGTGTTCGTCCCTCACCATCAAATTATGTGACACTGCATAATAAAACACCTTCTCTGTTGTCGGCTGAGCCTTGCGCACATTTTTATAAAGTCCTCGCTCAAGAATTGCGGTAAACAATAGAAACTCAGCCAGCCACAATAGTAACACATAGCTCAAACTAGTCCAGTTATAGACACCAATATCCAAGGCTGAAAGGAGGCCATAGAGACCAGGTCCACCAGCCATTAGAAAAATAACCATTTCAGGAATGTAAGCATTGGTCTTATAAGCACCTTCCGTATTGAGCAGGAAACTTTTGGGAGCTGCTAAAGCCTCTCTAGTCTGCTGGTCATAATAGACCGCCTGACCATCACACTCGCCAATAAATACTCGACGACGTCTAAGAAAAAACATTCTAACCTCTTTCCAATTACTTATTGAAGTTCTGTTACCAAACTTTATAATCTCTACTGCTTCACTGACTTTTATTTAATTTCAAATCAGCTAAGCCCCAGCTTTATAATCATGTAGCTCTTTTGTCACGATAGCTCCATCCGATCCGACATTAATTTCTAAATATACATCAGGATTATCGTCAGCTCTACATACTACACTCAGTTTTCCACCATAGAATAAATCCAATATATCAAAACTCTTAGTAAGATTATTTTGATTATATAATACAAAAGAAACACCTAATAAAAGTCCAGTTGCAATAATTTTAAATATTTCTCCTCCAATAGGATTACCTAACAAGTCTTGATAATTAAAAATGAAATCATAGGCATAGAAGAATCCAACCAAGGGGACTAGAAAAATCAATCCTTTTATCAAGCGTGTACCATTTCTATTCTCTTTCTTGCTCAAATCCTTCTCCACCTTCTGTTCTTCGTCCAATGTCTCCATAATAACCAAACTAATTGTTTGAGAGGTCACTTGTGCTCTGTTGATATTTCGATACAAGGCACGTTCTACGAGGATAGTAATAAAGGCAAACTCAGCTATCCAAATAAGAATAACACTCCAAAAAGTTGTCATGGTATATGTTCCATGCAAGAATAATCTAAAGAAAGAAATTATTCCTCCTCCACTAGACAAAAACAGGACAACTAAAAGAGGTATATGCCGATTCATCCTGCTTGATTTCTCTGTATCTAATAGTTTACTCTTTGGTGCCTCTAAAAGTTCGTGGGTCTTACAATCAAAATAAATAGCTTTATCGCCATATTGATTAAAAAACATACGACGTCTTATAAAAAACATATCTCTCCTCATTTCTAATTCTTATTCTAGTTCTGTCAGCAAACCTCTGTTCCCAAAACTGAATTAGCTAACTTTTTCATTCAACATCTGTATTGTAGAAAAATTCTTATTTCATATTCCTAAACTTATTTTGTACTTGCAATATAAGCCAATTTCTCAATTCTCTCGTGAATCGTTTCTACATTCAAATTTTCTCGAAGGTATTCACAGAGCACTCCATTTTCATAAAACATTTGCTCTGAAAGCTGACCTTTTGGTTCATCGGGGCACTGAATCATAACAATGCTGAAAACACCACCAGGACCAGAATTCTCAATCACATTCCCTTCAAAATGATAGGTGAAAGCCTGAAATTGAGAACCATTGTAGTTACCTGAAATTATATAGGCAACCTTTACCATATTTCCACGACCAAATGGATAATGACTAAAATTAGCATATTTTTCTACATACGGATTCTGGGAAAGTTTTAGTGTGAGATCATTACTTGTTTTTTGCTTGGAATAATCTCTGTAATAGTCATTCCCTTGTGCTTTGTCAAATTGATAGCCGTGCTCGGAAGCGAAGGCTTGGTATACTTTATTCTTTTTAGCGGAATGACTAATCGCCCAATAAACTATCCAACCTACGAAAGCAAAAATTGCTAGCATTAAGACAATAAAAATTATTACAAAATCCATCATTTTATCCTATTTTTCTTAAATAAAACGATTCAGTCATCAAAATCTTTAGTAATACGATAACTGAACCACATTGAATATCAATTTAATTTTTCCTGTAAGCTCTAAGAAGCTCATTTCTCACAGAAACTGCATACTCCTACACCTTCTCCGCCAGTTCTTCCCATTCTAGCATGGCTTCTTCTTGGGTGGAGGTCAGCTGGTCGATTTGCTGCTGGCTCTCCATGAGTTCAGCGGCGTCGTTGGTAGCCTGCATGGCTTCCTGTAGCTGACTGATCTGGCTGTCCAAGTCCTCGATTTGTGCTTCCAGTTGTTCTAGGCGGCGGGCCAGCCGGCGCTGTTCTTTCTGGTTTTCCTTTTGAAGCTGATAGTCATTGGTAGATGATGGCTTATCAGAATCAACCTGCTCCGTCTCCTCACGCAAGGCTTCCTGCTCTGCCTTTTTCTCCAGATAGTAGTCATAATCACCAAGATAAAGGGTGGAGCCTGTCTCAGAGAGCTCGATGATCTGGGTGGCCACGCGATTGATAAAGTAACGGTCGTGGCTGACAAAGAGCAGGGTGCCGTCAAAGTCAATCAGAGCATTTTCCAGCACTTCCTTGCTGTCAATGTCCAGATGGTTGGTCGGCTCGTCTAGGATGAGAAAGTTGTTGTTTTCCATAGACAGCTTGGCTAGGAGCAGGCGTGCTCGCTCTCCACCTGATAGCATGCCGACAGACTTCTTGACATCGTCTCCCGAGAAGAGAAAAGCGCCTAAGCGATTGCGAATCTCGACCTCTGGCGTCAGCTTGAAGTCATTCCATAGCTCATCAAGAACCGTATTGCTGGCAGTCAGTTTACTCTGGGTCTGGTCATAGTAGCCCACTTCCACATTAGCCCCCAGCTGCTCCTTGCCTCTGATGAAGGGCACTTGACCGATTAGTGATTTAATCAAGGTCGTCTTTCCAATCCCATTTGGTCCGACAATAGCGACCGCATTAAACTTGCGAATATCAAGGTTAATTGGCTCCGATAGGACTTCCTCGCCATAGCCAATAGCCGCATCTTCCAGGGTCAGAACAACATTGCCCGAAACTTTATCAGATTTGAAGGTCATATTAGCCGAGCGGCTGCCGGTCTCCGGCTTGTCCAAACGCTCCATCTTTTCCAGCTGCTTACGACGGGACTGAGCCCGCTTGGTAGTAGAGGCCCGGACTAGATTGCGATTGACAAAGTCCTCCAGCGCAGCGATTTCTTTCTGCTGCTTTTCATAGTTCTTGGCTTCAGTAGCCAGCTTCTGCTCCTTTTGGACCACAAAGCTAGAGTAATTGCCCGCATAGCGATCCAAGGAATGCTTGGTCAAATCCAGCGTGATGGTCGCAACCTTATCTAGGAAATAGCGGTCGTGGCTGACAATGATCAAGGCACCGCTGTAGTTAATCAAGTAAGCCTCCAGCCAGGCAATGGTCTCAATATCCAAGTGGTTGGTCGGCTCGTCCAGTACCAACAACTCTGGCTTTTCCAAAAGCATCTTAGCCAGCGCCAGACGGGTATTCTGCCCTCCTGAAAGCTCAGAAATCTTCATCTGCCACATGGACTGGTCAAACTTGAAGCCATTCAAAATCGCTCGAATATCAGCCTCATAGGTAAAACCACCTTTCTGGCGAAAGTCCTCTGACAGCTGGTCGTACTGGGTCATGAGAGCAGTCAGCTCTTCCCCTGACAATTCTCCCATTTGCAGCTCCATCTGCCGCAAGCGCTTCTCTTGCTGACGCAGACTATCAAAGACCAGCAGCATCTCATCGTAGATGGTATTCTCCGACTCAAAGCGGCTGTCCTGAGCCAGATAGGACAGGGACAGGTCTCGTTTTTTATTGATCTGACCAGAAGTAGGCTCTTCCTCGCCCACCAAAATCTTGAGCAAGGTTGACTTCCCAGCTCCATTTTTACCGACGAGGGCAATCCGATCACCCTCATCCACTTGCAGGTTAATATTGTCAAAAAGAAGCTCCCCTGCAAAAGAGCGCTCAATCTTGCTTGCTTGTAAAATAATCATAAGACCATTATAGCAGATTTCCAGAAGCACAGCTATCAGAATTCAAGAGAAAGCGAACTCAGCTCCCCAAAAGAAAAAGAGAGTGGGAGAGAAATCGGTAATTCGTTAGAATTCGATTTCGTCGTCCCACCTCCGCACAGTTGAGTAGGGCTGTAAAAGCTGATGAAATCAGCGTAGTAGAGCCCACTCAACCACTGCGTCTTGCTCGACAATCCAAAGACAATTGAGAGGCTAGGACTTTTGTCCCAGCCTCTACATAAAACTATTGAGAATAGATTGATTCTGCAAAATCAGATAAATTCCCAGCAGAATCAGAACCGCAAAGACAACAAATTTAATCATTCCCTTGATCAGACGAATAACCAGAAGGATAATCATGGACCCGACTAGCCACATAAAGGCCGAATTGTGAAAAAATCCCTGAACTGCCTCAATATTCTGACCGAAGAAGACCTGAATGGGCGCCGGAACATGATTTTCCCAAGCCGCTGTCACTCCTAGCTGGTTGGCAATTTCATTGCCGCTTTTCCATAGCCAGACAAAGATTCCTGAGTTAAAAACAAAGAGAAAAACTTGCTCTGGAAAGTATCGAATCAAGTAAAAAATAGATTTTAACATAGGCTTACGATTGATACAAGTCTTTTACAGCCTGGATATCTGTCAGCTGGATACTGTAAAACGAGCCTGCTGACTGCATCACTGATTCCTCCTCATTATGGTCTAATCCGATAGCATGGCCCAATTCGTGCGCAGCTGTATTGACAATCCGCTCATGAGAATAAGCATAGCGACTGTCCAGCAGGTAGTAACTGTTAAGGCGAACCGTGACATGGGTAAACCGCTTGGTTAGGAGATTGGTCTGCGACTCAGCTTCACCAGCTGCACTGATGTTGCCATCGTTCATCTCCGTTGCAACAATGTCCGCCTTGTCTTTGTCGTTGATGATTTGAAAGGTGAAGGCACCTGTTTGATTCCAAGAATCAATGGCCTCCTTATAGGCTGAACGGAAGGTTTCATTATTTGTATCGATATAAATCGTGGCGCTTGGCTGATCCCAACGAGCCCCTGTTGTTTCATGCTCATCTGTCAGCTGATCCGTCTGCGTCTCCTCACTGCTGTGAAGCCCTGTGGAAATGCCTTGGTGATTTAAAAATTGATCCACTCTGCCAACAGCCGTCTGAACAGCCTGCGTCAGTCCCTCTGTACCCGGTTTTGTCGAAGTGGTAAAATAGAAAATTCCGACAATAACCATAAAGCTCAGGACAAAGGACCAGGCAAGTCCCCAAACCACGCGCCCAATCAGACGCATGAGGAACCGGATGCTTTTAAAAATAAGTCCCATCGCAACCTCCTTTACTAGATTGTAAGAGAACGTTGATTTTACCACCGCTTTCTTAAAGAAGACTGAAAAATTCGCCTTCTTTCTATCTATTAGTATAAAAGAAAATGACTACAAATCTGCAACCATTTCTTTTCATACTATTGAATACTCTTTGCAAAACCATTTTTGAGTATAAAATTAAGAACCTCTATCCAGACTGACCCTGCCACTATTATAGTCCAAGCGAATCCCTTTTTGCACATTCGGGATAAAGACATTGAATTCCAGACTACCATCGCTGGACTTGGCCTCTAGGTGAGAACCAACCGGCACTAAATCCGTCTCCGTAGCATAAATCAAGGTTACCCGGTAGCGCACCCGCTTGTTCTTATCCAGGGCCTTCCGGATCTTTGTCTCGTAGTAATTCTGCCCTGTCGAGTCCGCTTCATTGGCTTGGTTGGACCAAGCGGTCTGCACAGCGATATTGGCAGGATTGCTAGTAGAGGCATCAAAGCCCTTCAAACCACCAATCAGCGAATAGGCCAAGAGATGTCCTCGGTCCACAGCATGATTGTACTCACCAGGGAGGTTCTTGAGTTGATGCCAGCCTGCCGGTACCCATGAAGTGTTGGCATTTCCAGTTTCTTCCCGTTTTTTGTACTGGCGGGTTGACTTGGATAAAAAGGCATTCGCCATCGTTGGGATCGTTTGCCCTTGAACAAGCTTGGTCTTATTGTCAGCATAGGGCTTACTAGAAATCCCCGCATCCAAGTCTGTCTTATTTCCATTCACGATAAAGGCGCCAGCTCCGTTCCATTCAATGCTGCCTTTGAGCTGAGCTCGGACAGCATCCATCAGAACGCTCTCAGCTAGTTCCTGACTAGGGGTGCCCTGATCTTGGACTTGCCCAACTCTGATTTCTGAATTTGGACTTTGAAGCAGCTGCTGACCATCCTGTCCCCAGAAATAGCCAGCCAGAGCCAAAATCAAGGCCAGAGTCAACCCAGCCCAGCCTTGCAGGCTCTTAGAATTCCTTTTCTGACTAGTCTTTCTTTTCATCTTCTTTCTTTCAACTTAGCAAACTGGAATCATTTCAGCCAGTCTTTTCGACTAGGAGCTAGTTTCCAGTAAACTTCCCGATTAATTCTTGCCAGGTTTCTGGTGACCAGATAGAGCCCTTACCGTTTCCGATAATGTTATAGCCAATCATCAGAGACACGAAAAAGAGAATCACTGCTACCAGGAGAACCAGTAGAACAAGGCCAATCTGCCGGCCTAAATATTTAAGATTTTCACTCATCGTCTTCTTCCTTTACACGCTTTACTTTGGCTCCCAAGGCTGCCAATTTTTCATGGAATTTATAGTAGCCTCGGTCTAAGTGTACAAGCTTGCTGACCTTAGTCTCGCCTTCAGCAATCAAGCCCATCAGAATCAAAGTTGCACTGGCCCGGAGGTCTGTTGACATGACTTCAGCTCCCTGAAGACTGCCGCCGCCCCAGATGCGAGCTGTGTCACGCATGATATCAGAGTGCAACCCCATCCGACGCATTTCCTCCAGATGCTGGAAGCGGTTCTCAAAGACGGTCTCAATCATCGTAGACTCGCCCTTAGCCATAGCCATCAGTGCCGTAAACTGAGCCTGCATGTCGGTAGGGAAGCCCGGATAAGGAAGGGTCTTGACCGAAACTGGTCTAAGCTTCGAAACATCGGAACGAACCCGAATCCCTTCATCTTCCTCTGTCACTTCCACTCCCATTTCCTGCATTTTGGAAAGCAGGGGACGGTTGTGCTCCCAAATGGCATCCTCAATCAGCAAATCACCACTGGTCATGGCTGCAGCAACCATAAAAGTTCCTGCTTCGATACGGTCTTGAACCACATTATGCTTGGCCCCACGCAGCTGATCCACTCCGACAATGGTCAAAGTTTCGGTACCTGCTCCTCTGACCTTGGCCCCCATTTCATTCAAAAAGAGGGCTAGGTCAACAATTTCAGGCTCCCGAGCAGCATTTTCAATCACTGTCGTGCCTTGAGCCAGCGTTGCAGCCATCATGATGTTTTGCGTTGCTCCCACACTGGGAAAGTCCATGTAAATGTGAGCTCCCTTGAGCCGCTCTGCCTTCGCTTCGATGTAACCCGCTGTTTGGGTAATCTGAGCACCCATGGCTTCTAAGCCCTTCAGGTGCAAGTCAATAGGCCGACTGCCAATCGTACAGCCGCCGGGCATGGAAACTTTAGCATGACCATTACGAGCCAGGACTGGACCCAAAACAACGATAGACGCCCGCATTTTGCTGACGTATTTGTAAGGCGCCTCCTCTGACAGAGGTTGAGTGGCGTCCACCACGACCGTATTTTCTTCCTGATTAAAGTCTACCTGAGTGTTTAAACCGCGGACCACATTGTTCATGGTAAAGACATCAGACAAGACCGGAACATTTTTCAAAACAGACTGGCCCTCGCTAGCCAATACTGTCGCTGCTAAGAGAGGCAGCACCGCATTTTTTGCTCCTTCAATCTTGACCTTTCCGACCAAGCGATTATCTCCACCTTGAATAATAATTTTTTCCATACCGATTCCTTACTCTAAATTTTTAAAATCATCCATACTATCATACCATAAAATCAAAAATATGACCTTATAAAGTACCATTAAAAATCGCCCGACTCATATCGTAAATACCAATGAAGAAAAGGCTGACTAAATAGCCCAAGGCAATGCTAAACAAGAGAATCAAAAAGCGAATCTTCACCGCATTATCGGCATTAACCTTGAAAAATCTCTCCCACTCAACAACCGTTGACAGCAGATGAAAGGCAAAGAAAATAAAGAGCAAATGACTGCATAATTTAAAAACAACTTCTACCATAACTTTTATTATACCACAAGACCCGAGTGAGAGACGAACTAAACAGTCCTGTCCTTTTTTTGGAAAAGAAAACTGAGACAGATCTGCCTCAGTTTTGCATATTCATTTTGTATTCATGAAAGCATCTTACCAGATGATCAATGACTTCCATCAATCTATGTAAAATAGCTTCTTATAATCTTGTTCCGACATTGATCCGGTTGATTGCCCGCTGCAGGGCAATCTTAGCCCGGCGTTCTTGGTCAATCAAATGCTTATCATGTGCTTCTTCGATTTCTTGCTCAGCTCGGAGCTTAGCTCGCTCAGCCCGACTAATATCGATATCTCGCGCACGCTCAGCTGAATCCGCCACAATGGTAATGACATTGTCTGCAATTTCAATGATTCCGCCGTTGACCGCGATCCAGTCGATATGCTTGTCATCATCAACCCGGCGTACTTTGACCTGATCTACTTCTAAAACAGCAATGGTATTGATGTGGCGGGGCAAAATCCCCAGCTCACCATCAATGGTCTTTACGGAAACAAATGCAGCATGGTGATCATAAATAAGACCATCCGGTGTCACGATTTGTACTGTCATTTGAGCCATCATTCACCTCTTAGAATCCCATTTTCTCAGCCTTGGCCAATACATCCTCCATGGAGCCCACACCACGGAAGGCATCTTCTGGCAGCTTATCGTGCTTACCTTCAAGGATTTCCTTGAAGCCACGAACCGTTTCAGCTACTGGTACATAAGAGCCAGGCTGGCCGGTAAACTGCTCTGCCACATTGAAGTTCTGTGATAGGAAGAACTGGATTCGCCGTGCACGCGCAACCAGCGTCTTCTCATCGTCAGACAACTCATCCATACCAAGGATAGCAATGATGTCCTGCAATTCATGATAACGTTGCAAGACCCGCTTAACCTCTGCTGCCACTGCATAGTGCTCTTCTCCGACAATCTCTGGTGAAAGGGCACGAGAGCTGGAAGCGAGTGGATCCACAGCTGGATAAATCCCCAGCTGAACCAATTTCCGTTCTAGGTTGGTCGTAGAGTCCAAGTGAGCAAAAGCTGTCGCTGGTGCTGGGTCAGTATAGTCATCCGCTGGTACATAGATAGCCTGGATGGAAGTAACGGAACCTTTCTTGGTCGATGTAATCCGCTCCTGTAACTGTCCCATTTCTGTCGCAAGTGTTGGTTGGTAACCAACGGCTGATGGCATGCGACCCAAAAGGGCAGACACTTCCGAACCAGCCTGCGTAAAGCGGAAGATGTTGTCAATAAAGAGCAGCACATCCTGACCTTCCACATCACGGAAATATTCCGCGATGGTCAGTCCGGTAAGAGCAACCCGCATCCGAGCTCCTGGCGGCTCATTCATCTGACCAAAGACCATAGCGGTCTTTTCGATAACGCCAGACTCTTTCATTTCCCAGTAGAGGTCATTCCCTTCACGCGTCCGTTCACCAACACCTGTGAAGACAGAAATCCCACCGTGCTCTTGGGCAATGTTGTGAATCAATTCCTGAATCAGGACTGTTTTCCCTACTCCGGCACCGCCAAAGAGACCGACTTTCCCACCTTTCAGATAAGGAGCTAGAAGGTCGATAACCTTAATCCCTGTTTCCAGGATTTCTGATGAAGTTGATAGTTCATCAAAGGTCGGTGCCTTCTTATGAATCGGCTGACGCTCTGCATCTTCTGCAAAAGGCGCATCCAAGTCAATAGTATCCCCAAGGACATTGAACACCCGACCTAGAGTTTCCTTGCCGACCGGCACAGAAATCGGACGACCAGTATCTAAAACCTCCAAACCACGCGTCAAACCATCGGTCGACTCCATGGCAATGGTCCGCACCACACCGTCACCAAGCTCAAGAGCTACTTCAAGGACGATTTTTGATTTTTTCTCATCATTTTTATAGACTACAAGTGCATTATTTATCTCAGGTAGTTTGTCTCCGGCAGCAAACGCAACGTCTACGACCGGCCCGATAACCTGAGCAATTTTGCCTGAGCTCATGTTTTTTCCCTCGTTTAATTTCTAATTCATTTGTGGCCTTATTCTAGGGCACTTGCACCCGCCACGATTTCAGTAATTTCCTGCGTAATAGCAGCCTGCCGAGCGCGGTTATACTGAATAGTCAAATCACTGATGACTTTTTTAGCATTGTCTGTCGCTGTCTGCATAGCAGTCATACCAGCAGCATTCTCAGCTGTTTTGGCATCAATAATGGCACCGTAAATCATACTCTCCGCAAACTGGGGCAGCAGTTGGTCCAAGATAGAATCCCGACTGGACTCCAGTTCCAGATTCAGCGTATAATCTTCATCAGCTTCATTAGGGTCCAAGTCAATGATTGGCAGCATCTGCTCCACCCGCATCTGACTGGTCAGACTGTTGACATGGTGGTTATAGCAGACATAGAGCTCATCAAAGAGCTCATTCTGATACATCTCAATGGTCTTGCTAATGATTTTACGAACCTCATCAAAGCTAGGCTGATCTGCTAGACCTCGCAGCTCATAAACCGGCTGAATGCCACGAGCTCGGAAGAAATCGGCACCGACACTTCCGATACAGATGACTTCAAAGTCCTCTCCAGTCGGATGGTACTCAGCTTTCAGCTCCATCAAAGCTTTGAGAATGGTCGCATTATAGCCACCTACCAGACCGCGATCAGAAGTAATGACAATATAGGCTGATTTCTTGACTGGCCGACTAATTAACATTGAGTGATGACGGGCATTTTCTGCCTCGTGGCCATGCAGCATATCCGTAACCAACTTACGCACTTTCTGGGCATAGACCTGAAAGTTCTTAGCTGCTTCCTCAGATTTTCCCAGCTTAGCAGCAGAAACCATCTGCATGGCATTGGTGATTTGACTGGTGTTTTTCGTGGATGCAATTTTATTTTTAATATCATTTAATGAAACTGCCATCTGACACCTCGATTCCTATTTGAAGCTAGACTGGTCAATAAACTCAGTAATGGCAGCATCCAAGACTTCCTCACTTGGAAGGTCTTTTGTTGTCCGAATGGTTTCATAAATGCTTTCTTGATGTGCATCAAAATAGGCAAATAATTCTGACTCAAAGCGCAGAATATCGTCTACTGGCACACTGTCTAAGAAACCATGGGTCAAAGCATAGAGAATCACTACCTGCTTTTCAACCGGCAGCGGCTCGTGAATCGGCTGCTTCAATACTTCTACAGTCCTGCGGCCACGATTGAGCTTGGCCTGCGTTGCCGCATCCAAATCACTACCAAACTTAGTAAAGGCCTCAAGCTCCCGATAAGAAGCCAGGTCGATACGCAAGGTTCCGGCTACTTTCTTCATAGCCTTGATTTGGGCAGAGCCCCCAACCCGTGATACAGAAGAACCTGCATCAATGGCCGGACGTACCCCAGCATTGAACAAACTATCGCTGAGGAAAATTTGTCCGTCAGTGATTGAAATCACGTTGGTTGCGATATAAGCCGAAATGTCTCCTGCCTGCGTTTCAATAAATGGCAGAGCTGTAATCGAACCACCTCCCAGTTCATCAGAAACCTTGGCTGAACGCTCCAAGAGACGGCTATGCAGATAGAAAACATCTCCAGGAAAGGCCTCACGGCCTGGCGGACGACGGAGCAGGAGAGACAGTTCACGGTAGGCCACAGCCTGCTTAGACAAGTCATCATAGACAATCAAAACATGCTTGCCATTGTACATGAACTCTTCTGCCATCGCTACACCAGCATAAGGCGCCAAGAAAAGCAAAGGCGACGGCTGTGAAGCAGAGGCTGTCACGACAATCGTATAGTCCAAAGCACCATACTGACGGAGCGTTTCTACCTGTGTACGGACTGTAGATTCTTTCTGACCAATTGCCACATAGATACAAATCATATCCTGACCTTTTTGGTTCAGGATGGCATCAATGGCAATGGTCGTCTTCCCAGTCTGACGGTCTCCGATAATCAGCTCCCGTTGGCCGCGGCCAATCGGAACCAGGGCATCAATAGCCTTGAGACCTGTCTGCAAAGGCTCAGATACTGACTTACGCTGCATGACACCCGGAGCCGGTGTTTCAACCGGACGTGTCTTGTCCGTGACAATGTCACCAAGTCCATCAACAGGACGACCCAGCGGATCAACAACCCGTCCAATCAAGGCCTCGCCCACAGGAACTTCCATGATTTTACCAGTCCGGCGAATGGTATCTCCCTCACGAATGTCTGTAAAGTCTCCCAAGATGATAATCCCAACATCGGTTGACTCTAAATTTTGCGCCATACCATAAGAGCCATTTTCAAAGATTAAGAGCTCTCCGCTCATAGCCTTATCCAGACCATGAGCACGCGCGATTCCATCACCAATATAAGTGACGACCCCTGTTTCTGTGACGTCAAAATTTGGCTGGAAATTTTCAATTTGTTGCTTAATTAAAGCGCTGATTTCTTGTGCGTTAATCGCCAAAATTCACACCACTTTCTATTTCAATTTTTCTTTTACGACTTGCAATTGACGTTTGATGCTTGCATCAATTGTTTTGTTATTGGCAGAGATGACAAAGCCGCCAATCAAGCTGCTGTCCAATTCTTCCTTGAGCGAACGGACTTTTAGACCCATCTTCTGCTCAATAATCGGCCGAATCTTCTCCTTCTGACTGGCTGTCAAAGGCTGAACAGAGCGCAGCGTCACCTCAAACTCATTGCTGATCTTTTCAAGCTGATGCTGGCTCTCCATCACGATCTCGTAAAAGAGGTCTTCACGATGATTGAGAATGACAATTTCAATCAGATTATCAAGCAATTGCGAACCAGAGTTTTGAAAAAGTCTCAGACTCTTCTCTTTCTCATGGTCACTGATGCCGATATGTGACAAAAAGTCAGCAAGGCCGGTCTCCGCGAAAACAGCCTTAATCTGACTCAGTTTTTCAAAAACATCTTCTTGCTGACCTTTTTCAAAGACCGTCTGAACAAAAGGCAAAGCATATTTCTCAATGATTGCATATTGCTTCTTATCCATCAGGCATCTCCTAACTGTTTGATATAGCGGTCAATGAGCTCGCTTTGAGCTTCCTTATCCAGCTCCTGGCTCAGAATCTTACTGGCCAGAGTCACAGTCAAATCAGCTACTTCTCCTTTGATGCTGCTCATAGCCTCTGCCTTGTTTTGGGCAATTTCCTGATTGGCTTTAGCCTTCAAGCGCCCTGCTTCTTCTGCTGCATTAGCTAGGATTCCAGCCTTATTCTTCTCAGCTGTCTCCTTAGCAGTCTCAACGATAGAAACTGCTTCGACCCGACTGCCTGCCAGAGCTTCCTCACGCTTTTGCGCCAAGTCTTCAGCTTTCTTACGGGCCGCTTCCGCACCGTCAATATCGTCTGAAATCTTTTGAGCACGCTGATCTAAAATCCCGATAATATTGCCCCAAGCAAACTTCTTAATGAGAAATACTAAAAGAAGAAAGGAGCCGGCAATCAAGATAAAGTTGCCAATAATTTCACCTACGGTTATATTCATGTTATCTATCCTTTCTTTTTATTCTACCTCACCATTAATCTTTTTACCAAGATACATAGATGTTAGCATGGTAAAAACATAGGCTTGGATACAGGAAATAAAGATGGAAAAACCAGTCCAAACCATGTTCATAATAAAGGCAATCGGATACCAATACGCCGCTTGATGTGCCCAAGTCAAGAGCAAACCAGCCAATACTTCACCTGCAAAAATATTCCCATAAATCCGCAAGGCTAGAGAAGCAAAATTGGTAAATTCTTCCAAGATATTCATGGGTGTCATGATACCCGGAGTCACAAAACCTTTTAGATATCCTTTTATCCCTTGACGTCGAACTCCTTCAACATGACAGAAAATCGTCACCAAAAGAGAGAAGCCCAAGTCAAAAGCGAGATTGGCTGTCGGCGATGTCCAGAGATTGAAACCATTGGTTGTCTGAACCTTGGCCATCAATCCCAAGTTATTAGCCACAGCCACGAAAAGAAAGAGGGAGAATAGAAAAAGCGAGTAATTCTTCATATAATGCTCGCCAACGTTTCCCTTGGTAAAATCAATGACAAAATCATAGATATATTCCAGAGCATTCTGCTTTCTTGACGGCTTAATCGTCATCTTTCGACTTGCCCAATAAACAAGTCCAAAAGTTACAAACACCGTCAGCAGAGTCATGGCCAGCAGGGTCAAATCAAAGGTCACAGGACCTACATTGATAGTTGGATTCATACTTTCTTCCAACAGATGACACCCCCTTTTCTAAAGAGAATCCTTTCTCATTTGATAACAAAGGACATAGCCAGCGTTACAAAGAAAGTACCTTCAACAAAGGCTACTCCCAAGATTAGGAGGCTTCGCAATTGACCGATAATTTCTGGCTGACGAGCTGCTGCTTTAAATAGATTACTCATAATCATACCTTCAGCAATTGATACGCCCAAGCAGGCCAAACAAAGTCCTAAATATGTTAAATTCATGATGACTTCTCCTTTATATTTTAAAATTTACTTCCTTAGTTTACTCCTAAAATATCGAATAGTCAATCTTTTGCCACCATTGTAAGCGTTTTTTGTTTCATTCTTTTGATTTATAAATTTTCCTGTCAAAACAATTGAATTATTGTTGATATACAAACTATTCTGCTATATAAATAAGAAGAAACTGTCTAGAATTTTACTTATTTCCTATATTTTTAACAGAAAAAAGAGCAAAATGGTTATTTGCTCTTGATTTTTCTATGATTATGGATGGCTGATAATCAGCTGCAAATCTCCAGACAAGGTCCATTCTGTGACATCGCTAGGCAGGATGAAATGCTCCCCTTTTTCAAAAGGATAAACTGCCCCACCAACTTCTAGCTCACCGACACCTTCCAAGACACTGATCAAGCTATAGTCTGCTGTCTTTTTAAAATTGACCGAACCAGCGATATCCCACTTGTAAACAGCAAAGAAGTCATTGGCCGCCAAAAGAGTAGAAGTCAAACTATCTGCCTGAATGGTAACAGGACGGCTATTAGCAGGCTCACCGATAGTCAAAACATCAATAGACTGCTCCAAATGTAGCTCACGAAGATTGCCAGCATCGTCCTTGCGATCAAAGTCATAAACACGATAGGTTGTGTCACTGGACTGCTGAGTCTCCAAAATCAGAATCCCCGATCCAATGGCATGCATGGTGCCACTTGGTACATAGAAGAAGTCACCAGCTTTGACTGGGATTTTGGTCAGAAGATGGTCCCAGTCCTTGCTCTCAATCTGCTGGCGCAGCTCTTTCTTGCTCTTGGCATTGTGACCATAAATAATCTCTGCTCCTTCGTCTGCAGCAATGACATACCAGCATTCAGTCTTACCAAGCTCCCCTTCGTGCTCTAATCCATAGGCATCATCAGGATGGACCTGAACACTGAGCCAGTCATTAGCATCTAAAATCTTCGTCAAAAGTGGAAAGACAGGTTCCGGACGATTGCCAAAAAGCTCACGGTGCTCGGCATAGAGAACATCTAACTTCTGGCCGGCAAAGCGTCCGTTCTTGACGGTTGACACACCATTAGGATGAGCGGAGATAGCCCAATACTCCCCTACATGGTCGCTGGGAATCTCATAGCCAAAGACATCGCGCAGCTTGGTTCCGCCCCAAATCTTCTCCTGCATCACAGACTGTAGAAATAATGGTTCTGACATGGTATTCTCCTTAAATATTTTTTAGATCCAGCAAGGAATAACCTTTGGTGTCGAAACGGTTGTTACTGCTTCTATTATAATATAGCTGGAGGTCCTTTGTCTACTCTCTTCCGAAAACAGGTCCTTTATAATAAAAAAAGTAAAGCTCCCCAGCAAATGCCGCAAAGATAGCCTACCAGCACATCCTTTGGATAGTGCACTCCGCCAATCACGCGCACTAGGGCCAGCCCTACTGAAAGCAAGAGGCAGAGGAGTCCCGGCAACCAGAAAAAGTAGAGTAGGCACATGGAAATCACTGTCGCCGAAAAAACATGGCGGCTGGGCATGGACTTGCCTGATGTATCCTTGGTCAGCAAGGGCTGAATATCCCATTTTTCGTAAGGGCGTGGCTGATTCAGTCGTTTACGAATAGCTGACAACAGGCCAAATCCAATGGCTGGTAAGAAGAAAAAAGTAAGCAACCCTTTCCAACCTTCCGTCAGAAAGGCACTGATTAGAACGAGACCATAAACGATAGGTATGAAGAGGGTCATTCCCCGATTGAAGTAAGCCAACCCTTTCAGCCACTGAGGGCGACTGCGAAAAGGAGCCGTTAATTGTTGATAAAAAATTGTGTAGTCTTTCATGCATGCTTACCCTGCTTTTCTAAAAGTTGGACTCTCATACTTTCTCTACTATAGCATATTTCTAGACAAGATGGTAGATAGATAGTAAAAGAGACTGAGACCCAGGCCCCAATCTCTCAGTATTCATGTTTTCTGAAGAGTATTATTTCTCCAAATTCCAGATTTCCTTGGCATATTGTTCAATGGTATCATCTGAAGTAAACTTGTCTGATGTAGCAATGTTAATCAAGCTCATGCGAGCCCATTTTTCTTTGTCACGATAGAGAGCATCAATCTTCTCTTGAGCTTCCACATAGGCATGAAAGTCTTCCAAGAGGAAGTATTCATCATTGTGGGTGATGAGGGCTTCGTAGATTTCAGAGCCTTCTTCACGGACGTTTGGAATAGTGCCGTTGACAAAAGTATCGACCACTCGGCGAATATCTGGATTGCTTTCATAGACACCGCGTGAGTAGTAATCATGGCGGGCATAATGCTCATAAACTTGGTCCTTGTCCATCCCGAAGATGACAATGTTGTCGTCACCGACCTCGTCCTTGATTTCGATATTGGCTCCGTCCAGAGTAGCCAAGGTAATGGCACCTGTCATCATGAACTTCATATTGGAAGTACCAGAAGCTTCCTTGGAAGCCAGAGAAATCTGCTCAGACACATCTGCTGCTGGAATGATGAGCTCAGCCAGGCTGACCCGGTAGTTTTCTAGGAAAACAACCTTGAGTTTGCCTTGCAGGCTTTCATCCTTGTTGACCAGATTGGCCACTTCATTGATCAGCTTGATAACAGACTTGGCAAAGTGGTAGCCCGGAGCAGCCTTGGCACCGAAAATAAAGACACGTGGCACCATATCCTTGTCTGGATTGTCCTTGAGGTCCGAGTAGAGCTTGATGATATGAAGCAGGTTGAGCAGCTGACGCTTGTAGGCGTGGAGGCGTTTCACCTGCACATCAAAGATAGCTTCTGTAGAGACTTCTACTCCTGTTGATTCCTTGATGAAGTCAGCCAGACGAGCCTTGGCTTCTTGCTTCACTCGATAAAAATCGCCCAGCACTTGCTGATCATCCTTGAATTCCAAAAGCTTGCGCAGCTCATGGATATCACTTCTCCAACCCTGACCAATCAGCTTATCAATCTCAGCCGATAAAGGCTCATCCGCAATCTGCAGCCAGCGGCGCTGGATAATCCCGTTGGTTTTGTTATTAAACTTCTCTGGGTAAATGCTGTAGAAATCACGCAAGGTGTCTTCTTTGAGCAGTTCGGTGTGGAGTTTGGCAACACCATTGATTGAATGACCGCCAATGATAGCCAAGTGGGCCATGTGGATTTGATTGTCCTTGACGATCCGAGTGTTTTCGATGACTTGTGGATCAAGGCTGCGTCCAGCCATTTCAGCCACATAGCGGTTGTCGATTTCTAGGATAATCTGATAAACCCGCGGCAGGACATTCTTAAAGAGCTCCGCATCCCATTTTTCCAAGGCTTCAGACAAGATGGTATGGTTGGTATAGCTCATGGTTTTAACCGTAGCATTCCAAGCATCTGCCCATTCCAAATCGTACTCATCCATCAAGAGACGCATAAACTCAGCCGGTGCAACCGCTGGGTGGGTATCGTTGATATGGACAGAGACCTTCTCATGAATATCCTTGAGCGGGCGACCTTGCTTGAGGTAGGATTTGATAATGGTCTGCAGACCTGCACTGGTCATAAAGTATTCCTGGATCAAGCGCAGCTCTTTTCCTTCGTAGCTAGAGTCGTCTGGATAGAGAATGGCAGTAATGTCTTGCACCCGGCGACGAGCTTCAATGGTCGGATAATCCAGTTCATGCTCTTCTGGGATTTCAACATCCCAAAGACGGAGATTGTTGACATTATCATTGCCAAAGCCAATCTGCGGCACATCATAAGGAACCGCCCGCAGGATTTTGGAATTCTCATAAAGAGGCACAATCCGGCCTTTTTCATTAGCATGTAGGGAAACATTTCCGAAGATTTTAACATCAACAATATCATGGTCCTTACGGGTTTCCCAGACATTGCCCAGACTGCCAAACCAATCATCAGGAATTTCTACCTGATAGCCATCTACGATGCGTTGCTTAAAGAGACCATAGCGATAGCGAATCCCATTTCCAAAACCAGGATAGCCAGTGGTTGCCAGCGAGTCCATAAAGGCAGCCGCCAAGCGGCCCAGACCGCCATTGCCCAAGGCCATGTCATACTCAGCATTCTTAACATCCTCAAAGTCAACACCCAAATCAGCAAAGCCTTCCTTGACCGTATCGAGGATACCTAAGTTGAGCAGATTGGTTTCCAGCATGCGTCCTGGAAGAAACTCGATAGAAAAGTAATAAGCTGTCTTTTGCTGCTGCTCAATCAAGTGATTGCGGCGCTCCAGCCACAGGGGCGTGATATACTTACGGACAGTGCTGGCCAGAGCCTGAAAAAGCTCCACTGAAGTCGCATCAGCAACCTTAATCAGCGTCCGCTCGTGCAGCATGTCCTTAAAATCTCTAATAAAACGTTCTTTTTTCAGTTCCATGGTGGGTGGTTATCTCCCTTTCTTAATAGCGGGAAACAGTTTTTAAACGCAGGAATACTTTTTTCAATCAAGATGGGAAGCGCTCGCTTCAGCCACAAGCTGCAAACAGGGCTCCAATACAGTATGATAATATATAAAAATGTAATTCTCACGGAAATCCTCCCTTGTCCATCGGGCAAGAGAGGATTTTCTTATACTGATTCCAAAGTAAATGTTACAGCAGTGATTGATATAAATCACTGTAAGCCTTGCTGGCTGTATCCCAAGAGAAGTCTCTCTCCATCGCCTGCTCTTGCAGAGATTTCCAAGCTTCCTTGTCATCGGCATAAAGCTTGAGTGCTTCCTTGAAGGTCCAAGTCAGCCAGTAGCCAGAAAAGTTATTGAAGCTAAAGCCAGTTCCCTGTCCTGTATAGACATTGTAAGGCTCGACGGTATCACGCAGACCGCCCACTTCATGCACCAAAGGCAAGGTTCCGTAGCGCATAGCCATCATTTGTGACAGACCACAAGGCTCGAAGCGGCTTGGCATGAGGAAAATATCGCTGGCTGCATAAATCTCCTGAGCCAAGTTCACATCAAAGAGGATGTTAGCTGAAAGCTTATTAGGATAGGCATGACCAAACCAAGCGAAAGCCTGCTCAAAAGCTGGATCGCCTGTTCCCAAGAGGATAATCTGCACATCTTCCTGGAGGAGATTGTGCAGCTCTTCCACTACCAAATCAAAGCCTTTCTGACGGGTCAGACGAGAAACAATCCCAACAACCGGCACATCATCACGCACAGGCAGACCAACTCGCTCTTGCAAAGCTCGCTTGTTTTCTAGTTTACCAGATAAGTCAGATTTGTCAAAGTGATGGGCTAAGAGCGGATCCGTTTCTGGATTATAGATATCTGTATCTATACCGTTGACAATTCCGACCAGCTTACCCGATTCCATCCGCAGAATTTGATCCAAATTACAGCCAAATTCTGGTGTACGGATTTCACCTGCATAGCTTGGTGATACAGTTGTCACTCGGTCCGCATAGAGAATGCCCGCCTTCATCCAGTTGAGACAGTCATTCCAACGCAGAGTTCCGTCCGCATAGCGCTCATAGCCCACTCCAAACAATTCCCAAAGCATGCTGTCAGGGAATTGACCTTGGAACTCCAGATTATGGATGGTCAAGACGGTTTTGATATTCTGATATGCTTGAATCCAATGGTATTTTTCCTTAACCAAGAAAGGAATCATAGCTGTATGATAATCGTGAACATGCAGAACATCTGGAATGAAATCAATCCGCTCCATCAACTCTACGGCTGCTAACTGGAAGTAAGCAAAGCGCTCACCGTCATCAAAGTCCCCGTAAACATGGCCGCGGAAGAAATAATGCTGATTGTCAATAAAATAGAAGGACACACCATTCAAGACCAGTCGCTTGACCCCAACGTATTGGCGACGCCAGCCAACACTGACTTCAAAGTAGAAAAGGTCTTCCACCTGATCGCCAAATTTGGCATCAGTCATGTCATAGTAAGGCAGAATGACACCAACTTCATGGCCAGCCTTGACCAGTGATTTGGGGAGAGCGCCGATAACGTCTCCCAAACCACCTGTCTTAGAAAATGGGGCTCCTTCTGCTGCTGCAAATAAAATCTTCATCGAATTATGTCCTCTGTAACTTTTTGGCCCTTCTTGACTACGATTGGATCTTCCGCAGTTCCGCGAATCACCACTCCTTCGCCAATTTCAACACCCTTGTCCACAATCGCGTACTCGACAGTTGCATTTTCTCCAACTTTCACTCGAGGGAAGAGAACACTGTGTTTGACACTGCTTCCAGTCTTAATCTTGGTATTCCGTGAAATCACAGAATCGATGACCTCACCTTCCACAATGCTTCCTGACGCAAACTGGGAGCGAGATACTTTTGAAGACTCAGCATAGTAAGTTGGCTCTTCATTCTTAACCTTGGTGTAAATCTTTTGGTTCGGACTGAAGAGAGAGTAGAATTTCTTACTTTCAAGCATATCGATATTGGATCTGTAGTAGGTCTCTACAGAATAGATATTCGCCAGATAGCCTGTATATTCGTAGGCAAATGCCCCTTCCTGAGTCGCTAAATCACGCAGAACATAGCGCAGTTTTTGTGGATGCTCTTTCTTGGCTTCTTCTTCCAGCTTTTCAATCAGCCATGGAGTATCCACCACAAAGATGTCTGTAGACATATTAAAGAGCTCAGCATCTTCTCGACCATCAAAGAGTTTATGCCCTCTGACATGGTCTGTCTCATCAATATCTAGGACAGCATTTACATCTGAGATATTTTCCTTATGCAATTTCTTGTAGACAACTGTAATCGGCTGTTCTGTTGTATTGTGCAAATGGAAAACTTGATTGAGGTCAATATTGACCAAGATATCGCAGTTAAGAGCGACCGTTTGGTTGGAACCAGAGCGTTTCAGGTAGGTCAAAAGCTGATCATAGTATTCCTCACCGACTGTAGAGCTTTCAACACGGGTATTGTAGATTCCCAAGTAATAGTGGCTAAGCAAAGTAGACAGACCCCACTCACGGCCAGAACGAATGTGGTCAAAGACAGAGCTGATATTGTCCTGCTGGAAGATACCAAAGACACTGCGGATACCAGCATTGGCAAGACTTGAAAGCGGGAAGTCAATCAAGCGGTATTTCCCACCGAATGGCAAGCTGGCTACTGGACGATGATTTGTCAGAGTTGACATATCATGGAAGCCGACTGTGTTTCCTAAAATTGCTGAGTATTTATCAATCTTCATCTTTTGGTACCCCCACTTTCTCGTTGTATCCGACAACATATACTTCCTCTGTACCATCAATCTCTACACCATCAGAGATGATAGCACCTTCGCCGATAATGGCCCGCTTAATCTTAGCGTCTTTGCCAATAACAGCTCCACTCATGATGACAGAGTCTTCAATAACTGCGCCCTTTTTAACTTGAGCACCAGTAGAAAGAATAGAGTGTTTTACTGTACCGTCAACGAAACATCCATCAACGACCAGCGAATCTTCTACATGGGAATTTTCACTGATAAAGTTTGGCGGAGAAATCAAGTTGCGAGAATAAATCTTCCAGCGACGATTGCGGCTGTCTAGAGCATTTTCTGGGCTGATGTATTCCATGTTGGCTTCCCAGAGAGACTCTACTGTACCAACGTCTTTCCAATAGCCTGCAAAGTCATAAGCATAAACGCTTTCACCAGATTCAAGATAGTTAGGGATAACATTCTTACCAAAGTCAGACATATCCACATTACTCTTCTCAGCAGCTACCAGCATATTACGCAGACGCTGCCAGTCAAAGATATAAATCCCCATAGAAGCCTTGGTGGACTTAGGATTTTCTGGTTTTTCTTCAAATTCAACAATCCGATTATTAGCATCTGTATTCATGATACCAAAACGGCTGGCTTCTTTGAGAGGCACATCCAGAACGGCAACTGTCAAGCTGGCATTGTTGTCCTTGTGAGATTGAAGCATGTCATCATAGTCCATCTTATAGATATGGTCCCCAGACAAAATCAGGACATACTCAGGATTGATGCTGTCGATATAGTCGATATTTTGATAAATCGCATGGCTGGTACCTTCAAACCAACGATTTCCTTCGCTCGCAGAATAAGGCTGAAGAATGGACACGCCTGAGTTTATACCATCGAGACCCCAGCTAGAACCATTTCCGATATGACTGTTCAGAGCTAGTGGTTGGTATTGAGTAATGACACCGACATTGTGAATACCGGAGTTGGCACAGTTAGACAAGGCGAAGTCAATAATACGATAGCGACCGCCAAACTGTACCGCAGGTTTTGCGATACTCTGTGTGAGCTTTCCAAGACGAGTTCCTTGCCCGCCGGCAAGAATCAAAGCTAGCATTTCATTCTTCATAGACTACTACTCCTTTGTGGAATCTTTTTTAACATTTTTGCGAGCAATCCGACGCTTGATCTTCCAGATGCTGGCCCCAAGAGCCGGCAAGGTAAAGGTCAAGGTCTGTGGATAATCTTTCCAAAGTCCTTCTTGAGACTGAACTGTTTCGTTATGTTCCTTCCAAACACCTCCCCATTCTTCTAATTCAGTGTTCCATACTTCTTCATAAATGGCTTCCACTGGAACACCAATGGTAAAGTTCTTCCGCTCTACCGGCGCCATATTGAATACACAAACTAACATATCTCCTTTTTCCGTCTTACGGATGAAGGAGAGGACACTTTGATCGGTATTATCCGCATCAATGATTTCGATGCCATCGTAGCTCAAATCAATTTCCCAAAGCGGACGATTGTCTTTATAGAAGGCATTGAGTGCAGCAGTGAAGCCCTGCATCTTCTTGTTCATCTGATCGTCCAGATTAGACCATTCTAGCTGCTCTTCCGACTTCCATTCTAGGAACTGACCAAATTCTGATCCCATAAAGAGCAATTTCTTACCCGGATGACAGATTTGGTAAGTCAGCAAGTTGCGGAGCCCTGCAAATTGATTGTAACGGTCACCCCACATCTTGTGCATGAGACTCTTCTTACCGTGAACCACTTCGTCGTGCGAGAATGGCAGGAGGAAGTTTTCAGAGAAAGCGTACATAAAGCTAAAGGTCACTAGATTAAAATCGTACTTACGATAAATCGGATCTTCTTCGTAGAAACGAAGGATATCATTCATCCAGCCCATATTCCACTTGTAGTCAAATCCAAGACCACCCAACTCTCTCATACCAGTAATCTTGGTTTCTGAGGAGCTTTCCTCTGCAATCATCATGACATCAGGATGAGCTAATTTGATAACCGTATTGAGGCGCTGCAGGAAGTAATAACCTTCATAGTTGCGATTACCGCCATCTTTATTTGGCTGCCATGGACCGCTGTCATAGTCCAGATAGAGCATATTGCTGACCGCATCAACCCGAATCCCATCCAAATGATAGAAATCAATCCAGAATTTAATACTGGAAATCAAGAAAGACTGAACTTGATTCTTGCCCAAATCAAAGTTGAGAGCTCCCCAGCCATAGTTATGAGCCCGGTCGTGATCCTGATACTCGAAAGTCGGTGTCCCATCATAGTAGGCCAGAGCATCATCATTAATAGTGAAGTGACCTGGCACCCAGTCCACAATGACCCCGATATTGTTCAAGTGACATTCTTCGACAAAGTCCTGAAATTGCTCAGGCGTCCCGTAGGTGTGCTCGAAGGCGAAGTAGCCCATAAGCTGATAGCCCCAGCTAAGTCCCAGCGGATGAGCCATAAGCGGCATGAATTCCACATGTGTGTAGTTCATTTCCACCAGATAAGGAATCAAGTCTTCTTTTAACTGGGCAAAGCTATAAGGACTGCCGTCTTCATTGCGTTTCCACGATCCGGCATGCACTTCATAGATATTGACCGGCCGAGAGAAGAAGCCCCAACGCTTCCGGCGTGCCAGCCAAAGACCGTCTTTCCACTTCTTCTCGGGAATGGTGCGAATAACCGCTCCCGTTCCCGGACGTTCTTCCAGATAAATAGCCAACGGATCAATTTTCAAAATTTCCTGACCGCTGCTGCGCTTGATATTGTACTTGTAAATATCTCCTTCCTTAGGCAGCTCTGTGAAGACTTCCCAAACACCCGCTTCATTTCGGACCATAGGGATCTGCTCTTCATACCAATTGGTGAAATCTCCAATCAAATGGACACTCTGAGCATTAGGCGCCCAAACTCGGAAAGAATAGCCAGACTTGCCGTCCACTTCATCCTGATGCGCCCCTAGATAATGCTGTAAATGAAAGTTTTCACCTGTTGTAAAGGTTCTTAATGCTTCGTTCTTATCCATGCAATCACCTTTCTATTTGTAAGCGTTTTCTATAATACTATTCTACATTATTTTTATCTCTTTTTCAAGTAAATTTCAAATATCCTTACGGAAAATTACTAAAACCGAACATTAGCTGAAATTAGTAATAAATGAGAGAGAAAACACTGCATTTTGTGTCTCTCGATATGTTTTAATTCCTTTTTCACTAAATATAGGAGCTATCCAAAACAAGAAAAAGATGAAAATTTTCATAAAGATATAGACCAATATGTAAATTTACATTTTAAAATAATAAGCAATTAAACATATAAATGATTAATTCTTTTAAAATCATGATGTAATCTTATTAGATTTACAAGTTCATCAAGGTAAGAAAAAAGACCGCACAAAGCCGCCTTTCTCATTATTTCACATCAAACACGATGGATTTCACTTGTGTCATCGCTTCGATACTGTAACGAATCCCTTGCACTCCTGCTCCAGATCCCTTAACACCAAGGAATGGGAAGTTATCTGGACCACGTTGGGTCTTATTATTGATGTGTACAGTACCCACTTCCAGTTTCTCAGCAATTTCAAATGCTTTAGGGAAATCATTTGTAAAGACTGAAGATTGAAGACCAAACTCTGACTGGTTACAGATCTGAATAGCCTCTTCAACGGAAGTCACACGAATAATCGGAAGAACAGGACCAAATGGCTCTTCCCAAGCTAATTTCATATCCAGTGTCACATGGTCAAACAAGGCAGGCCAGATGAGATTTGCTTCACGTTTGATTTCTGTCAAGGCTGACGCTCCTTTTTCTTGAGCATCTTCAATCAAGCCCCAGATGAAATCTGCTGATGCATTATCAATGACTGGTGTGATATCCGCATTATCAAAGGGATCACCAACCGTCAGTTTCTCTACCTCTGCCTTAATCAGCGCCGCTAATTTATCTGCTACGCTCTCCATGACAATGACACGTTTAATAGCCGTACAGCGCTGACCGGAATAACTGTATGCCCCGCCAACAATTTGCTTAGCTGCATGCTCCAAGTCAGCATCTTCCAGTACAACTGCAGCATCCTTACCACCCAATTCTAGCATAATTGGACGCATACCAGCCAACTTACCGATGCGTTCACCGATTGGAGTAGAGCCAGTAAAGTTAATGTAGTTTACTTCCTTATGCTCAATGATGTAATCCCCGATTTCTGAACCGCGACCAGTGATGGTATTGAAAACACCAGCAGGCAGACCAGCCTCAGCAAAAGCCTGAGCCAAGAGCAGACCAGAGATTGAACCTTGAGTAGGTGGCTTAAACATCACGACGTTTCCGCCGATAAGGGCAGGAGCAATCTTAGAACCAGACAAGTTGACTGGGTAGTTAAATGGCGCAATGGCTAGTACAACTCCTACAGGCTCACGACGAACCACAGCCAATTTTTTCTTGCTGGCAGCTTCAAAGCCGCCGCCTTCCATAACCTGACCGTGAATACGAATGCCCTCTTCAGCCGCATAGCGAATCAAGTCTGCTGTCCGGACTACCTCTCCGACTGCCGCTTTGATCCCCTTGGCAACTTCTTTTGCAAGAATTTCGCCAATCTTCTCCTGATCGCGCTCCAAAATATCCGCAACCTTATGCAAATAAGCTGCACGCTCAACTGCTGAAAGAGCTCGCCAAGCTGGCAAAGCCGCACGAGCGCTCTCCATCGCATAGTCAACCTCTGCCTGAGTCATGGCAGGCACAGTTCCTAAAATCTCATTGTTGATAGGAGATGAGATGGTAATTTCATTTTCAGAAACTTTCCACTCTCCATTTATATAGTTTTTATATTGTGTCACTTGTCCCCTCCAAAATGTTATTAAATATTATTTTACCAAATTTTCTGAAAATTTCAACCAAAAGTTATAAATTTAAAGAATTTTTTCACAATTAAGATAGATTATCTAAGTTTGTTCATATTAGATCTGCTTATTTTCTGTTTTCTTTGATTTCAACTTTCTTCACAAACTTCACTATTCCCTTGAAGAAAACTAAAAAAGACCAGGAAAATCTCCCTGATCTTAATTTTTCAGATTAATCGAAGTCTAGATATTCTTTTTCAAGTTCAAGAACTTCTTCCATTGTTGCACATTCAGTCAGTGCACGCTGAGCCAGTTCTTCCATCTTCTTCGTATCCAGCTTCTTCATGAGGCTACGAGTCCGAAGAACTGAAGTCGCACTCATAGAGAATTCATCCAAGCCCATACCTACGAGCAATGGCACCGCTGTTTGGTCACCGGCCATTTCTCCACACATACCTGCCCACTTGCCTTCAGCATGAGCTGCCTTGATAACATTGTTAATCAAGCGAAGGATAGATGGGTTGTAAGGTTGATAGAGGTAAGAGACTTGCTCATTCATCCGGTCAGCTGCCATAGTGTACTGGATCAAGTCGTTGGTACCGATAGAGAAGAAGTCAACTTCCTTGGCAAATTGATCCGCCAACATAGCTGCTGCTGGGATTTCAATCATGATACCCACTTGGATATTGTCTGCTACTGCAACGCCTTCAGCTTGCAGCTTAGCTTTTTCTTCGTCATAAACCGCTTTAGCTTTGCGGAATTCTGTCAGAAGGGCTACCATTGGGAACATGATACGCAATTGTCCGTGTACAGAAGCGCGCAAGAGTGCGCGGATTTGTGTACGGAACATAGCATCGCCAGTTTCAGAGATAGAGATACGCAAAGCACGGAAACCAAGGAATGGATTCATTTCATGTGGCATATCGAAATAAGGAAGTTCCTTATCTCCACCAATGTCCATCGTACGAACAACAACTGGTTTTCCATTCATGCCTTCAAGCACAGCCTTGTATGCTTCATACTGCTCATCTTCTGTCGGGAAGTCTTGAGAGTCCATATAAAGGAACTCAGTCCGGTAAAGACCAACTGCTTCTGCACCGTTAGCATTGACACCTTCAACGTCTTTTGGTGTACCGATATTAGCTGCCAATTCGAAGTGCTTGCCATCTGCAGTCACAGTCTGAGCATCTTTAAGCAATTCCCATTCAGCTTTTTGCTTAGCATAAGCCTCACCAGCTGCTTTAAATGCTGCGATTTGCTCTTCAGTTGGGTTGATAATCACTTCACCAGTGATACCGTTAGCTGCAATCACATCGCCGTCTTTTACAAGCTCAGTAATGTTATTAGTTCCCAATACTGCTGCGATTTCAAGCGTACGTGCCATGATAGCAGAGTGGCTTGTACGGCCGCCGATATTAGTTACAAAAGCTTTAACAAATTTCTTATCCAGCTGTGCTGTATCAGAAGGAGTCAAGTCATGAGCAATCACAACTGATTCTTCATTGATAGACGCTGGGTTTGGCAATTTCTTGCCCAGAAGGTTAGCAAGAACACGTTTTGTCACGTCGCGGATATCTGCTGCACGTTCCTGCATATATGGATTGTCGTCCATGTTTTCAAAGAGAGTGATAAACATGTCCGTTACTTCTTTCAGACCAGCTTCTGCATTGGTCTTTTTCGCACGGATTGTTTCTTTGATTTGCCCAACCATTTCAGGGTCAGCAAGTACCATTAAGTGAGCGTCAAACACCTGAGCGGCTTCCTCACCAAGGCTATCTACTGCTTTCTCACGGATAACAGAAAGCTCGTTCTGTGAAGCTTCAAGAGCTGCATCCAAACGAGCCTCTTCTGCATTCGTATCTTCGACTGAAACAGTCTCAAATGATAAATCCGGTTGAACTAATAGATATGCCTTAGCAACGGCAACACCGTCAGATGCTGCAATTCCTTTAAGCATTTCTGTCATATTAAGCCAATCCTTCTTTTTCCATTGTTTCAGAGATTGCAGCGATAGCATCGTCTGCATCTGCACCTTCAGCTGAGATCTTAACATCAGCTCCTTGGCCAACACCGAGACTCATAACACCCATGATAGATTTCAAGTTTACTGATTTACCTTTGTATTCAAGCGTAATGTCTGAAGCGAATTTGCTAGCAGTTTGAACCAACAAAGTTGCTGGACGTGCGTGAATACCTGTTTCTGCTACAATGTGGAAATCTTTAGAAGCCATAGTTAGACTCTCCTTTTAAATAATTCTTTTTGAGTTATTGTGATAACCCTTACAAGTTGATATTATATCACCTTTTGAAATCTTTTTCAAGAATTTTATAGCCCGCTTACAAAATATTTCTTAGGAAATGAAAACTCTTCTTATTATATTGAAGAGAGAATTTTCGAGCTAAATCCCACATTCCCCAAGCTTTATTCAAAAATGGCTTCCACTAAGTTTTTAATCATAAATTTCTTATTTTTATAGTAGTTAATTTCCATAAATTAAGAATATAAACTCCTCCCTCCACTCCTGCTAGTGATTACCTAAATTCTGTAACACAAGATATTGGATTTTGGTTTTTGAGAGGAAAAGCCACCAGTCATTTGTCTAAAGTTTTAAGACTTGTTTAAGCATTGCTGCATCAGCATTTTGCTCCTTTTCTGCAATTTTTCACTTCTTTTCACCGCTTATACAAACACTATATATTGTATTGTAATCTATCCTATAACAAAATATCACACAATATTTAGTTCAAAACTATTGACATTCTATTTTCTTTTAGATATACTAGTTTCGTATTATTTAAAAGAAAAAACGAAAGTTTAGAGGAATTTTTAATGGTAACTATTTACTCAAAAAACAACTGCGTTCAGTGCAAAATGACCAAGCGCTTCTTAGATACTAATCATGTAGAATACCGCGAAATCAACTTGGATGAACAGCCAGAATTCATTGACCATGTCAAAGATCTTGGTTTCAATGCTGCTCCTGTGATTCAGACAGCAACTGAGGCATTTTCTGGTTTCCAACCTGGTAAATTGAAAAAACTGTCTTAATGTAGTTTATTTTGAGGGCAGCGCGCCTTGATCGGGAGATAAACTAAAAGACAGATTATCAGGGCAAACTGCAGCTCCTATGCTCATAGGAGCCGTTTCTTTTGTAAGGCGGAACTTTTTCTGCCAGCTAAATAATCATTACTTATATAGAAAAGGAAAAACATGGGACTCAAACATTTAGAGGATGTGACATACTTCCGACTCAACAACGAAATCAACCGTCCAGTTAATGGTCAGATTATGCTTCATAAAGATCAAGAAGCCTTAAAAGCTTTTTTTAAAGAAAACGTTGAGCCGAACACCAAGCAATTTTCTTCTATTACAGAAAAGATTGAATATTTAATAGAAGAAAACTATTTGGAGAAGGAATTTATCCAGCTCTACTCTCCGGAATACATCGAGGAGCTGACTGCTTTTATCCATGCTCAAGATTTCAAGTTTAAATCTTTCATGGCTGCTTATAAGTTCTACAACCAGTATGCACTGAAGACCAATGATGGTGAATACTATCTGGAAAGCATGGAAGATCGGGTACTCTTCAACGCCCTCTACTTTGCCAACGGAGATGAAGCTATTGCCAAGGATATTGCTAATGAAATCATCCACCAGCGCTATCAACCGGCGACACCAAGCTTCCTTAACGCTGGTCGGGCTCGTCGCGGCGAATTGGTGTCCTGCTTCCTCATCCAAGTAACCGATGATATGAACTCAATCGGCCGCTCCATCAACTCTGCCCTGCAATTGTCTCGTATCGGAGGCGGGGTCGGTATTTCCCTCAGCAATCTGCGGGAAGCTGGAGCACCTATCAAGGGTTATGAAGGAGCTGCATCTGGCGTTGTGCCTGTTATGAAACTCTTTGAGGACAGCTTCTCCTACTCTAACCAGCTGGGCCAACGTCAGGGAGCTGGGGTTGTTTACCTCAATGTCTTCCACCCAGATATCATCGCCTTCCTTTCTACTAAGAAAGAAAATGCTGACGAAAAAGTTCGGGTTAAAACCCTCTCACTCGGTGTCGTCATTCCAGATAAGTTCTACGAGTTGGCGCGTAAAAATGAAGAAATGTACCTCTTCAGCCCGTATTCTGTTGAACGTGAGTACGGTGTGCCATTTGCCTACCTTGATATCACTGAAAAATACGATGAGTTGGTCGCTAATCCAAATATCACTAAGACCAAAATCAAGGCCCGTGATTTGGAAACAGAAATCTCTAAACTCCAACAAGAATCTGGCTATCCTTATGTCGTAAACATTGATACGGCCAATCGTTCAAATCCAATTGACGGTAAAATCGTCATGAGTAACCTTTGCTCTGAAATCCTGCAGGTACAAGAGCCTAGCCTTTTGAATGATGCGCAAGAGTATCTCCACTTGGGAACAGATGTGTCATGTAACTTAGGCTCTACCAACGTTGTCAACATGATGACTTCGCCCGACTTTGGAAAATCCATCCGGACTATGACACGCGCCCTGACCTTTGTCACAGACAGCTCACACATCACAGCTGTGCCATCTATCGACAATGGTAACAGTCTGGCACATACCTTTGGTCTGGGAGCTATGGGACTGCACAGCTACTTAGCACAGCAGTTGATTGACTATGGATCAGCGGAAGCTGTAGAGTTCACCAGCATCTACTTTATGCTCATGAACTACTGGACCTTGGTTGAGTCTAATAATATCGCTCGCGAGCGCGGTGTGACCTTCCATAACTTTGAAAAATCTGACTATGCTAATGGCACTTACTTTGACAAATACCTGACGGGTGAATTTGTACCTAAGTCTGACCGTGTCAAAGAACTCTTCGCAGGTATCTTTATCCCGTCTGCAGAAGATTGGGCAGAGTTGCGCGACAAGGTCAAGGCTGATGGTCTCTACCACCAAAACCGCCTGGCCGTTGCGCCAAATGGCTCTATCAGCTACATCAATGATGTTTCTGCTTCAATCCATCCAATTACTCAGCGAATCGAAGAACGTCAAGAAAAGAAAATCGGTAAGATCTACTATCCTGCTGCTGGTCTGTCAACTGAGACTATTCCTTACTACACCAGTGCCTATGACATGGACATGCGAAAGGTTATCGATGTCTATGCAGCCGCAACTGAGCACGTGGACCAAGGTCTTTCCCTGACTCTCTTTATGCGCAGCGATATTCCTAAAGGCCTCTACGAATGGAAAAAAGAAAGCAAGCAAACAACCCGCGACCTTTCTATCCTGCGTAACTATGCCTTCAACAAGGGTATCAAGTCCATCTACTACGTCCGCACCTTCACTGATGATGGGGGCGAAGTAGGTGCCAACCATTGTGAAAGCTGTGTCATCTAGCAAGAGATTTTAGAAAAAGAAAAGGAAATTCGACCATGTCATAATTTTACTTTCCTCATTATGGACAGGAAGGTAAAATCGTGGAGTATTGGGGTAGTATCCAAGAAGTGATAGCTGATACCCCATCAGGTCGTACCATCTACTAAAGGAGAAAGAATGCAAACTTACTACAAAGCCATTAACTGGAACGCTATCGAAGATGTCATCGATAAGTCCACCTGGGAAAAACTGACTGAGCAATTTTGGCTGGATACGCGGATTCCCTTATCCAATGACCTGGATGACTGGAGAAAGCTGTCCCACAAGGAAAAAGACCTAGTCGGCAAGGTCTTCGGTGGCCTGACCCTGCTGGATACCCTCCAGTCTGAGTCTGGTGTGGATGCCCTGCGCAAGGATGTCCGCACAGCCCACGAAGAAGCTGTCTTCAACAACATCCAATTTATGGAGTCCGTTCACGCCAAGTCCTACTCTTCTATCTTTTCTACGCTCAACACCAAGTCAGAAATCGATGAAATCTTTGACTGGACCAACACCAATCCATACCTGCAAAAGAAAGCTGAGATTATCAATGAGATTTACCTGAACGGTACAGCTCTGGAAAAGAAAATAGCCAGCGTTTTCTTGGAAACCTTCCTCTTCTACTCTGGTTTCTTCACTCCGCTCTACTATCTGGGTAATAACAAACTGGCCAACGTTGCTGAAATTATCAAGCTGATTATCCGTGACGAGTCTGTCCATGGAACCTATATCGGCTACAAGTTCCAGCTAGCCTTTAACGAGCTGCCAGAAGACGAGCAAGAAAAACTCAAAGAATGGATGTACGACCTGCTCTACACCCTCTATGAAAATGAAGAAGGCTACACTGAAAGCCTCTATGACACAGTCGGCTGGACTGAAGAAGTCAAGACCTTCCTGCGCTACAATGCCAACAAGGCTCTGATGAATCTAGGGCAAGATCCGCTCTTCCCTGACTCAGCAGACGATGTCAATCCTATCGTCATGAACGGTATCTCAACCGGTACTTCCAACCATGACTTCTTCTCCCAAGTGGGTAACGGCTACCTGCTAGGCGAAGTTGAAGCCATGCAGGATGACGACTATAATTACGGTTTATAAGACAAAGACCCCCTCTTTCCAAAATACGGAAAGAGGGGGTCTTTGACTGACTATTAATCTATTGACTATCATAGATATATTCTTCCAGATGTTCTGCGACTGTAATCTCAACTCCAACATCAGATGTTAGATAAATCACGGTACAGTCATGAGCTGGGACAATAGGAAATAAAAAGGGCTTCATATTTTGATAAATTCTATACATCCGCCTTTGACTCGTTGGATTTTCAAGATAAAGCTTGCTGTCACCACCAGAAAAGTCAGCTGGCAGAAGGGCATAATAAGCTACCAAAGCTCCATTTTCATCCAATACTCTAGTCTTATTTAAATCCTCAGCTATTTTTTTCATCATTAAAGTAGCCATCTTTTCCTCCCTTCATGTTTTTTATCCAAATAAAGGTGGAGCTAGGAACATCATCCCTAACTCCACTTATGCAGTCACTAATTAGATACGCGATAATACGGATGCTGGGAAGCAGTGATAGCATCTTGTCCAACTCGAATCTGTGCTTTAGGATTCTCGTTTCCAGTATCAGGCAAAACAGCTCCTTCTGGAATTACTAAAAAGGTTGCGCTACTGCTACCAGCAGTATAAGCAAGAGTAGATACATAACTACCATCGCTTACTTGACCTTTTAGTAAAGTATAATCGCTGGATTCTTTTCCATTCAGAGTATGAGAAACGACCCCTTGATTATTCAATACTATCGCATCCCCCAAATCATTTTGCCAAGTACCGGCTACAGTCGAAAAATCTCCTGCTGCCAAAGCATTGACATCGATACCCGCTGCTGGAGTGGCTGGGTCTTTCGTGTCAGACTTTGTTTCATTTTTAGGCTGAGCTTCAGAAGATACTGACGCTGCATCAGTTTCATCTGGGCTAGCTGATGGAACAGCTTTCGCTTCAGACTTAGAATCTGATTTAGAAGTTTGAACTGTTTGGCTAGAGCTATTACTTTGAGATGTTTGCTTGTCCTGCTGTTTACTGCAAGCACCAAGCAAGATAATGGAAGAAGTGAGTGCAGTCGCAAGAAACATTAATTTTGCATTTTTCATAAAAGAGGCCTCCTCATGAATTAATACCTTTTTGTAATCTTATTGTAACATTTTGAATTAATAAAATCAATAATCATATTGAAATATTATAAAATTAATTTATTGCTACATAACGACGGCTACCACTATACCCAACATAGCTAATCCACTGATGACCATCTGCAATAAAAGTTTGATCATAAAAGACTGTGCTCCCTTTGTCAAAGTTTGCTAGTTCTGGACTTGATATTTTAGCTTCAGACCGAATAGAAGCATAGCCTTGAAAAACGTAATTCCCTTTTGATGGAATAGATATAGTTGGTAATGCGACTTCCGTAGTAGCTGAGCCGGCACCTACAAGTTTTCCATCATCCTGAACGTAGTACAGGTGGACGTTGTATTTCCCTGTGGAATTTTTATGATCACTTACTTTAATAGTCTGTTTGTAAGTCCCATCTGGTTGCTTGCTAGCAGTGTACCAAACCACGTCATCCTGGTCATTGGCAGCAGACCATGTAGGTACCTTTACTTCTTTTACACCACCAGGATTAGAAACATTAGACACAATAATATCAAAGGTACCTGTCTTTGAAGTATTATTCCGAATAGTAATAGTTCCTGTCGGCCGGATTAATTCCTTATCCAAGGAGACTTCTGTCGTCGTTCCTGTTACACAAATCATTTGGCCATTATTTTGAACATAGTATAAATGCACATTATATTTTCCAGTGGAATATTTATGATCGCTAGCCTTTATTGTCAATTTGTAAGTGCCATCCGATTGTCTTTTAGGAGTATACCAAATAATATCATCTTGATCATTCGCACTAGACCATGTAGGTACTTTTACTTCTTTTACACCACCAGGATTGGAAATGTTAGATATAACAACATCAAAGGTTCCTGTTTTTGAATTATTATTTTGAATAGTAATTTTCCCTTCAGGCTTCTTAATAGAAACGGTAGTCTTCGTTCCCCCAGCTCCAACCATTTCCCCATTATTTTGAACATAATATAGATGGATATTATACTCTCCCGTAGAACCTTTATGTTTATTTGCATTGACAGTTATTTTATATGTTCCATTAGGCTGTTTAGCAGCAGTGTACCAAACAATATCATCTTGTCCATTTTCACTTGACCAAGTTGGTAATTTCACTTCTTTCACACCATACGGGCTAGAGACATCAGATACAATGACATCAAAAGTCCCTGTCTGAGCATTATTGTTTTGGATAGTCAAGGTTCCCTTTAAAGGAGCCTTTGTCTTTGTTACTCCAATGGCAATATATCTACGATTTCCAGCAAAGGAGAGATAGCTAATCCATTGATGGCCATCTGCTTCCAATTTACGATCATATGTAACAGTTTGTCCTGCATCATAATAAGCTAATTCAGGACTAGACATCTTAGGCTCAGCTTTAATGGAGGCTCTTTGAGTGAAATGATACACTCCACTGGCAGGGATTCCTTGATTATCAGAAGGCTGGGAAATCGGTGTGGATGTACCTCCAATGATATCTTTAAAATGTATAAAGCCTGAGATTGAACTTGCAGCAACTACTCTGCGATTATAACTTTTACTCCAAGCATAGTTATATTCTTCAATTTCTACATTATTTCCCAATACATTGGACACCCATGCTACATGTCCGTAACTTCCATCATCAATCCAAGCGACTGAGCCAAGAGCTGGATGATTATCTACCCTATATCCTTCTCTTCTTGCCCGATATCCCCATTCACCGCCATTTCCGTACGCACGAGGAATGTTAAAACCATTAACTGAACTTAATCTATAAGCAGTAAATGAAGTACAATTTTTAACAATAAGTCCCCAATCGTCCGCAGCATAATCAGGGAGATTTTTAAACCTTACTGGATAATCATCGCCTCGAGCGATTGAACCATTCCCTGTAGCCAGTAAAGTCGTATGTCCAGTCCCGTTTGCAACTTTACCAACAGTTGTTTTGAGAGTTGTTTTTTCTTCTTTAGTTGCACGGCGGCGGCTGACATCATTAACAATTGAGGTGGCTGGCTTATCTACATTCGAAGCGGCATAGCCACGTGTTACTAAATGTTTAGGATTAGTAGGATCATCTATAACTGGATTTATTTCAACAGTTTTCTGTTTTTCATTAACTGTTGAAGTTTGATCAGAAACAGGCTCAGTGTTGATTGGAATATCATTTGCATTTGTCGCTTTATTTTCAGTTTCTAGTGGTTCAGGAACTTCAGAAGTTACTCCATTTTCAATACTAACTAAATTGTTATTTACAGCATTTTTTGTTTCCGATTCAATATCAGAACTTACTGTTGCATTTGACTTTTCTGAAACACTCTGATTTGTGTCCACAGCTATGTCAGAAGGTGCTGTAGAAACTACTGAATCAGTACCAGTTGGCGAAATTACTTGATCAGCAGCAACTGTTTGAGTCCCTGCAAATAATAATGTTCCTAGAAGCACTGAAACTGCTCCTAGAGAATATTTACGAATAGAAAAACGTTGAACCTGCTTATTAAAAAATTGATTTTTCATTTTATTTGCTCCCTTTATTAATCTTTGTGCACGACAACATTTAATTTCCTAAAGCCAAAACCAAATCATGGCGAGATAATAAGAAATCCTAAACATGTGATTCTCTCCTTTCCTATTTAACTTTTTCCATGTTTCAATTATAGACTCAATTACAAATAAAAAACAGGACATAGATGTCCTGCTAGCCTTGATGATAGAGCCGAAGTTCTTTATTCCACTCCTCAGCCATTTTTTTAGATAGAAAAGTATGACCTAACAATCTTGCCAGTGTCAGTCCCTCTTCATAGTATTGTTGAGCTTTTTTCTCGTCCTTGTGTACGAAAAGCTCATATTCTCCCTCTAACATTCTTATCAGCGGTTTCTTTTGATAGTCCTCTGTCAATTCCATGATTACATTAAGTTTGTTGAGCGTATCTTTTGTATAAATGAACTCTTTTCGCTCGCACTCAATACCTGGGATTGTCAGTAGAGCATCTCGCATGAGAAAGAGATATTCATTTGGAATATAGTCAACTGACTGCAGTAATCGCTGAGCGATTCTTGCATATAATTCCTTATCAAACTTAGCTGACCGAATCTCCTCTTCATCTCCCACATAGATCTGATAGAGCTGGATGTAGAGTAAATCATTCACGTCATAATGCTTTTTACTCTGCAAATCGTCCAAATGCTGGGCAAAGAGAGTCATTCCATACTTATGGAATTTCTCAGAAGTATAAGTATAAATCTTTGATTGCAAGATATCCATTACATTCTGCTCAGCTTCTGGCAAATCATCATAATAAACTTCAAAAATTTCATCTATGATATGCTCCAATTCGAACAAAGCTTCGGTATTGCCATAAGTGGTCGTCCGAATCAGCTTATACTTCAAGCGCTGATAGTCAGTAGGTAGAGCTACATCTTCTTTTTTACTTCCTGTCAAAGTTGTCAAATCGACCTCTAGACAGAAAGCCAGATATTCTAAAGTAGAAAGAGTAGGCTGGGAAATGCCTGACTCCAAACGGGTTAACTGCCGTATAGAAAGCTTTGACTCATCACCACACAATTGCTCCTTAGTCCAGCCCCTATTTAATCGAAGCTGTTTCAAATGCTGTCCAAATTCTTTTCCTTGCATCGTCAATCCCCTCCCAAATAAATCAGGAAACTTTTGGTTATGTTATCATGTTATTCTAGATTTATTATAGCATAATTGGAAAGATTTTACTAATAAAATTCCAAAAAGATTACTTCCTTTTCTCAGTGATGAAATCTACCTAACTGTTGCAACAGTTAGGTAGAGCGGAGCTATTGAGACCTTAGGCTCAATAGCTAGTCATGGAACTCTGCAGGAGGTCGCTGACATCCGCCATCACTTGAGAAAAGCATGTAAATCTAAAAATTAGTATATTACAAGTATTAAAGGACCCCAAACTTAAAAGTTTAGAGTCCTTCTACCATATTCTTTTTTGAGTCTAAACACAAAAAAACTAGTAATACACATTCAAGTGAGAAGGCAAGACACGAATCGTTACTGGCAGTTGGTCACCCTCATCTCCGTCAACGTTGACGCTGAGCTCTGCCTTGTCATCAGCCAACTCAACTGTGATTTCCCTAAAGGTCAGATACTCGATATTATCACTTTCTTCTCCATTGCCCGAAATCAAATCCGGCACAGAAACCAAGGTGTCCAAGAGATTTTTATCCTTAAGATACAAAAGATGGAGCAAGCCGTCATTGACAGTAGCTTCAGGGAGAATGCTCTCGAAACCTCCGATAGAGTTGGTAGAGCCAATCAAGAGTGTACTGCTCTTTATCGTACGCTCTTCTCCATCAATATTTAAGTGAAATTCGTAAAAACTAGTATCCATCAACTGCTTGAAACCAGAGATAAAGTAGGCAAACTTGCCCCACTTGGTCTTGTCTTCTGAATCTACGTTGTTGATTGACTCAGGAATAGTTCCAATGGCAACCACATTCATAAAGTACTGGTCATTAATCTTGCCGATATCAAGTGGCTTGACTTTGTTGATATCCAGATTCTGAATGGCTTCTTCAGCGTCTAGAGGAATGCCGAGAGCACGCGCCAAATCATTGACTGTACCAAGTGGAAAGAAACCAAAAGTCGGACGATAGTCTAGTTCAGCCAGGCCGCTGATTCCTTCATTGACTGTTCCATCGCCGCCCATGACAAAGACGCTATCATAATGGTCTTCTGCTGCTTGCTTAGCAAAAGCTGCTGCGTCTCCGCCTTTTTCAGTATGCTTGACCACTACCTCATCGAAACATTTTGCCAGCTTTTCCCTTGCCAAGTCTTCATAGGACTTGGCTTTTTCGCCTCCCGAGCTAGGGTTGACAATTAATAGGACTTTAGACATAAGGAAACCTCTTTTCATTTGATAGCTCATTATACCATCTGGAAAACACTTTCACAAGAATTTGAAACTGCTGGCTTTCGAGAGACCAGAAAAGCAGTTTAGCATTTAAACGCCATTCCACAGAAAAACACTTCTGCTGTTAGATTTTTCTGTCTAACTTTAGAAGTGCTGTCTTATATTTCGTTTTTCTATTAAAAGAAGACAATGAGAACAAAGGCAATTAGGTTATTGACCAGATGTAGACCCATTGAGTAGCGCAGGTCCTTCTTAGCTAGATAGCCTAGGCCGAAAATTGCTCCCAAGATGAAGTAAACCAGAAACTGGACAAGATTGCCCGGCATGTGCAGAAGAGAGAAAAAGCTGGCAGATACAGTTAAATAAAGCAGAATTTTTGCCAAGCTATTTTGGTCGGGAAAGAGAAACTTAGCCAAAAACCCTCTTGTCAGCAACTCCTCAAGAATAGGAGCAAAGATTACCATGTATAGGAAGGCAAAGGCTGGCTGCTGCTGAATCAATTGTACAGCAGAATTCTGATTGGCAGAAGATTCAATAGGAACGAGCTGCTGGAAGATGATAAAAGTAAGCAAGAGGGCGCTGGGAAGCCAGATAGAGCTGGTCAGCTTGGTATTTTTGATTTCCAGTTTCAAATCTTTCTGGTACCATTTCCACATGGCAAAAGAATAGAGACTGGCAAGTATGACAAAAATCGGCAAAATCAATAGTTGAGAAGATCCCCCTGTCAGAGAACCTATAGTGAAGACAACTATAGCCGAAAAGATATAGGAATAGGCCAAGAGGACAAGAATATAAAGGCCAAAATTAGTAAAGAAAGTTTTTAATTTCATAGTGATTCCTTATAGATTGATTTACTTAAACATAGCTAGCAGCAGTATTATAGCCATGGGGAGATTGTTCAGGATATGAACCAACATGGAATCTTTTATATTCCCCCGACGAGCATAGGATAAATAAAGAACCAGCCCAAGTGCGAAATAAATTGGAAACTCAGTCAATTGGGTGATATGAGGCAGGGTGAAGACCACAGAAGTCACAATGGCAGCCAAAACTTTTTGATTATTTTTGAAAAAGAAGGCAGTCCCAAAACCGCGGAAAATTAATTCTTCCATGATAGGAGCGATAAAAGCAATCGTTGCAACAAAGAGCAAGGCAAAAAAGATATGCTGCGAAGACATCATTCCCCCTAGCCCTTGTATGGCGCTGTCATTACTGGTCTGGGAATTGCCGCTCAGGATGAGATTGAGATAAACACCGACAATAGCAGCCACTCTGGCAAGGAAAAAGAATAGAAAAGCAAAACCGATGTCCTTGCCAGACTGTTTGAATTTTTTCTTTTCTTCAGGCACATGCTTCTGATAACGCCGCCACAAGCTACGAAAAATCAGGAAAACTAAAATCAGATACAAGGCTACCAATAAGATTTCTGCATATATAGGTAAACTCTTCCCGAGCCTCAAGAATAGCATCGGAGCAATATTTATAAGGAGGCTAAGAGCAATTAAGCCTATCCATTTTACAAGTCCTAAAGCAGTTGATTTGAAGTTGTTCATTTTGTACTCTCCTTTTGATAAATATTAATACCGACTTCCGTATCCTCAACAGCGATATCACCCTTCTGCCGGAGAATAGCGACAGCCAGAAAAAAATCTCCTGCACAGCCGGCTGCATGGAAGCTAGCAAGAACGATATAAGAGGTCGCAGTCAGAATATGCAAGGCATAGATCAAGGTCAGGGCTAGGCTAATCAGAAAGAATGGTGCCAGGATAATGACGAGCATCCTTTTCCGACTGTAACGACTGCCTGGGCTAGTCGCATAGGCCATGCCGCTCTTAAAACCAAACTTGACCTTGGTATTTTCATCCCCCAAGACCTTAAAGAAAAAGCCGTGGATCAGCTCATGGATGACCATTAGAACAAGGAGGTAGAATAAGTCAAAGAAATGAAAAACTTCGCTGCCCTTGCCATACATTAGAATAGCAATCCAGGTAAAGAGGGCTAGAAAAGGGAAGATCAGCAATACGGCCGTTATATTCAGAGCCAGATTGACCTTTTTATTATGGATAAAATCAAGTTCTTTCAGTAGTTTCATAATTTCCGCCTTTCATCGGGAAATAAGCTTATTTGAAATATTTTCTTACCATTGGATAATACATAAGATTGATATAGATATGGATCACCACTAGGACGACAAAACCAGAAACGACATTGAGGGGTGTGAAAGTTCCCACTATCCCTAAAATAACATAGAGGGCTGGCAGAAGTCTCTGATTTACATTAAAGAGAATAAGATAGCACTGTTCATAATTGGCTTGCAGCTCTGATTCATCATAAGAGAGCACAAATTCTTTTATTTCCTCAGTAGTCGGGAAGGCTGATAACTTATAGTGCCGCACCTTCTGAACTGTCTTTAAAAAGACAACTTGCAAAATAAAATAAAGAAAGGCAATCGAATAATCTACAAGACTCCACTGAAGCGGGCTCTTATGATTAGTGATATTTCCGATATAAACGACTCCAACTAAAATCGTAAAAAGAACGATAGCACTGCTGATATTAAAGACAATAGTCGAGTATTCCAAATTTTTAAATGTTAAACAGTACCATTCATAATTCTTATCCTCATCTGCTTCTTTTTCATAGGCTTCATTGTATTTACGAGTCCGATAAATCAAGAAAAAGGTTAAAGGATAAAGAATAATTAGACTAGCCCGACCTAACTGTCGCAGCAGTTGAACAGTAAAAATAGTCGACCAACTGATATTTTTTAGCAGACCAGTTTCAGAAAACAAAATAGACAGACCACCTATAAAAGCTCCAGCTAGCAATATAAGGACATTATATAAAACTCTTTTCTGTTTAGATATACGTTTTTGCTCTTTCACGACTTCTTCTCCTTTATTTTTTTACAATAGATGATACAGGAAGGCAGATAGACTATTTTAGTTCCTGTTGAAATGAATCTCAATTGCTTCTTCATTCTTCTTCCTCCACCAGCCGAAAGACATTCTCAACATTTTCGTTGAAAATATGGGCAATCTTAAGGGCAATCACAATCGATGGGGTATATTCGCCTCTCTCTATAAGGCTGATTGTCTGCCTGGAAACACCGGCCAGCTTAGCCAGTTCTGTCTGGTTGAGACCGTCACGCGCCCTCAACTCCTTGAGTCGATTTCTTAATTTCATTAAAATCCCCCACTTCTCCTAAAGCTCGATAGACCGAATGTCTTCAATACGAATCAGCTTGGTCTTGGTCTGACCTTTTTTATCTGTCATGCTCAGCTTGACCCATTCTTCATCCACATCCACTACCAGCCAGTTTACCAGCCAGTTATTGGTTCCAATTGACTCGCTCATAATTGTCGGCTTCTTTCCAATCATTTCTTTTAAAAATTGTGACATTGTTTTGTTCCCCTTTCTTTTTCTTTCTAAAGACTTTATCCGTCCCTGCATCCGTTTTAGCTTATTGGAAGAATCAATCCCAAAGATAAAAACCATAAAAGTCATCGGAAGCAAGAACCATAAGAATGCATTCATAAGCGTCCCTCCATTTCCTGTTCAAAAGTATTGTAACAGATTCTTTTCTTTTTGACAAGTATCTTTGTCAAAAAAATAATAATCATTGTCAAAAACGCTATTACCATAGACAAAAAAGAATCCAGCTCAAACTGAATCCTTTTCCTTTATTCATCTACTTGAGAAAATACTTCTTTTAAAATAGCAATCCCCTGCTGAATTTCCTCCCTGCTGACAGTCAAAGGCGGCAGGAGACGGATAACATTCTCTCCGGCGGTCAGGATAATCAATCCCTTCTGACGAGCGGCTTCAACAATCTTTGACAGACTGGCACTTGTTTCAATCCCAATCATCATGCCCAGACCTCGAACAGCAGAAATCTTTGGATGGTCCTGAAAAGCAAGCTGCAGCTGCTCCAATAAGATATCACTCTTAGACCTGACTTCTTCTAGAAAGCCCGCTTCTTTCATGATATGCAAGGTCTCCAAGGCGGCTGCCATGGCTAATTTATTGCCACCAAAGGTAGAGCCGTGACTGCCAGGTCCAAAAGCTGGAGCCAAGCTAGATTTTCCTAATAGAGCGCCAGCGGGCAGGCCATTGGCCAGACCCTTAGCCAGTGTCACAATATCCGGTATAATCCCATAATGCTCAAAGGAATAAAGCTGACCAGTGCGCCCCATACCTGTCTGGACCTCATCAACAATCAGCAAAATCCCCTCTCGTTGGCAAAAATCAGCCAAGTCTTTGACAAGGGTTACTTCTGCTGGACGAACCCCCGATTCTCCTTGGACTAATTCCAGCATGACAGCTGCCGTATCCTGATTGACTAGCTTTTCTACGCTGGCTAAATCATTGTAAACCGCATAGCTGAAATGGGGAACCCCATCACCAAATCCTTCCTTGATCTTATCCTGTCCTGTTGCGGCCATAGCGCCAAAGGTCCGACCGTGAAAGGATTGCTGAAAAGTGATAATGCCTTGCTTGCCAGTAGCTTTGCGGGCTAGCTTAATAGCTGCTTCATTGGCTTCCGCTCCGCTATTGCAGAAAAATGCCAAATAATCATAAGAACCAGCCAGTTCCTGAGCCACCTGCTCTTGCAGAGAGCTAAGATAGAGATTGGGACTGTGCCAGATGCGCCCGGCCTGCTGGATCAAAGCCTGCTGGACCTGCGGTTGAAAGCCAAGATTGGTTACGCCAATCCCCGACGAAAAGTCCAAATAAGCCTTTCCCTCACTGTCAATCAGATAGGAGCCCTCTGCTTTAACAAACTCAATGGGTGCCCTCTTGTAGTTTTCAAATAAATAAGTCATCGTTATCCCTCTGCTATCAAGGTGCCCGTCAAAAGATTATCGCCAATCAAAACCTGCCCGACACCGGAAAGCACAGTCTGAACAGCACTCTCGATCTTAGGAATCATGCCGCCCTTGATGACACCTGTCTGAATCTTCTTGGAAACCTGACTGGTCAGAAGCTGGGGCAGGACTTTTTTGTCCTCTAGAACTCCTTCTATATCTGTCATCAGGATTAGCTTCTCTGCCTGCAAGCTGCTAGCAACTGCCGCAGCCAAATAGTCTGCATTGATATTTAAGAGCTCACCAGCATCATTTTCCCCCAGCGAAGCCAGCACCGGTACCATGTCCGCAGCCAGCAGCTGCTCTAGATAGGCAGTTTGAATCGTCTTCACCTGACCGACATAGCCATAGAGGTCTTTATCGATAAAATCTGCCGAAACTGTCTTTCCCAAATGTGAAACCAGCTGAAGACTTTCAATATCTGAGTCGTTCAGTTCTTGTGTCAGCGTTCGGCCGACTTGACCTAGCAAGGCCTGCTCAATGATAGGCAAGTCAGACTTAGCTGTCACCCGTAACCCCTTAACCTTGCGAGTAGGCAGCTGGCGCTCTTTCATAAGTTGGTTAATGACCAGACCGCCCCCGTGAACGACTACAATTTTCTTACCAGCTGCTACCCACGCTTGCATTTGCTTGATAAACTTAGTAGACAGCTTTTGCGCAGCAACACCGCCAATTTTTATAACAATCACATCTTTCATTGCATTTCTCCTTAGGTTCTATAGAGGGCATTGATTTTCACATAATCATAGGACAAATCGCAGCCCCAGGCCTGAGCTTCAGCGGCCCCATCGTGTAGGTCAATGGTCAAGGTCAGCAGCTCCCCAGCCATGGCATCACTAGTCTCCTCTGGGTCAAAAGCCACAGGGCTAGAAGTCTGCATAACTGGAATCCCCTCAATCCAAATATCAATGTCATCAACCGAGACATCTGCTCCCGCATAGCCGATAGCTGCTAAGATTCGACCCCAATTGGGATCTTGACCAAAAATGGCGGTTTTAACCAAGCTAGAGCCAACAACACTCTTGGCAATCATACGGCCACTCTGTTCATCCTTGGCATGCCGAACATTGACTTCAATCAGCTTGGTCGCTCCCTCGCCATCCTTGGCAATTTTCTTAGCCAAGTCAGCCATAAGATAGTGGAGCATCTTAGAAAACTTTTCAAATTCTTCCGTATCTGGCAGAATTTCTTCATTTTGCCGGCAGCCATTCGCCATGACTAGCACCATGTCATTAGTCGATGTATCTCCATCCACCGTGATTTGGTTGAAAGTTGTCTCCACATGCTGGCTGAGAGCCGCTTGCAAGGTAGCACTGGAAATATTAGCATCACAGGTGATAAAGGCCAGCATGGTCGCCATATTCGGATGAATCATGCCCGAGCCCTTGGCTACTCCCGCCATCGTCACCAGATCTGAGCCAAACTCTTCTGTGACTACACAGGTCTTGGTACAAGTATCCGTCGTCAAGATAGCCTCAGCAAAATCTTCTGCCTTACCACTCACCAAAATCTTTGACAGGCCATTTTTCAGAGCATCCATTGGAAGCTGCTCGCCTATGACTCCTGTAGAAGCCAGACCTACCAACTCGGGCTCAACCTCCAGCTTTTGGGCAGTCAATCGCTGCATCTCATAGGCGGCGTCCAGTCCCTGCTGACCTGTACAGGAATTGGCAACACCAGAATTAACTACTATTGCTTGCAATTTCTGGCTCTTTTGGATCGATGCTTTAGTCACTAGAAGCGGAGCAGCAATGACCTTATTGGTCGTATAGACTCCTGCCACACTGGCTGGTACTTCTGAGACAATCCAGCCAAAATCCAACTTCTTTTTCTTAAAGCCAGCGTGTAAACCGTCAGCCGAAAAGCCTAGCGGACTGGCAATTGTTCCATCAATAATCTTCATATCTAACCCTTTCTCATCTAGACATAGGACGGTTGACTGAGCAGGCCATCTGTTTCAGGAAAGCCCAGCATCAGATTCATATTTTGAACTGCCTGACCAGCAGCCCCCTTGATTAGGTTATCCAGCACAGCTACGACAGTTAAAATATTTGTCACAGGATTATAGTCAAAACCAATATCTGTATGATTAGTACCAACAACCTGGTGCAGACTCGGCAGAGCAGCTTGGATACGAACAAAAGGCTTGTCCTGATAGCATTCCTGATAAATAGCAGTCAGTTTTTCCCTAGTCAAAGGTTCTTTTAACTTGCTGTAAACCGTTGCTACGATGCCACGATTGACGGGAATGAGGGAAGTTGAAAACTGAATCTGCTGCAATCCCTCATCAAAACGCTGTAACTGCTGCACAATCTCAGGAATATGCTGATGTTGATTCAGCTTATAAGTCACATAGTTGTCGTGCACATGGACAAAATGGCTGGATGCAGCTGGATTTTTCCCTGCCCCTGTCAAACCGCTCTTGGCATCGACAATAATAGAGTCCAGCTCAATAGCCCGAGCCTGTAACAAGGGAATCAAGGCCAACTCTGTAGCCGTCGCATAACAGCCAGGATTGGCAATAAATCGCTTCCCTCTGATATCTGTAAACTCTGACAGCCCATAAATAAACTCTTTTTGAACATGATCTTCAGCCGGCTCTTTCTGATACCATTTTTTATAAATATTCTCTGGCAAACGATGATCGCCAGATAGGTCAATAACTGGAAATCCCGCTTCTACAAAATCTTTTGACAAATCTTTAGCCACTCCGCTTGACGTTGCAAAGAAAACAAGATTTGCTCGTCGCATAATTTCCTGACTGTCGAAAGCTTCTATTTTCAGGTCGCAAATCCCCTTCAAATGAGGATAAAGCTCTGACACAGGAGCCTCAATATCTTGGCTGGCATGAAGGGAAACGACTTCTGCCTGCGGATGCTGCAGTAAAATACGAAGGAGTTCCATACCTGAGTAACCAGTAATTCCTACAATCGAAATTCGCATATTTTTAAAAAACCTCCGTATAAATATGCGTTTTATTTTACTCGTATATTTTCCCTTTGTCAAGTATTTTCTGTATTTTTATGCAATATTTTTGAAAATATCATTATTTATTCTAAAACAATTCATAATTTCTTGCCGAAAAGCGGCCTATTTGCTTCTCATATAGAGAAGTAAGAAATCTAAGAGCACAGAAAAAGATCTGCCCAAAGAGGAGACCTTTTCATCTATCTTTTATCTAATATTACAACTTCTCAGCCACCGCTGCTAGCAAGTCTGAAATAGCTGATTGCTTGCCGCCGCCGGCCATAGCCATGTCTGGCTTACCGCCGCCTCGACCATCTACAATTGGTGCCAATTCCTTAATCAGATTACCAGCATGGATGTCCTTGGTCTTGCTGGCTGCAAGAACATTGACCTTGTCACCAATTGCTGCGACCAGTATAAGAACATCTGAATAGTCCTTCTGCTTCCAAGTGTCCGCAAAGGTACGCAGGGCACCTGCATCAGAAACAGAGACCTGACTAGCAATAAAGCTATGTCCATTTGCTTCTTGAACATTCTTGAAAACTTCACCAGAGGCCGCTGCTGCTGCCTTTTCCTTGAGCTCTGCATTCTCTTTTTGCAGTTGACGCAGCTGCTCTTGCAGCGCTTCTACCTTGTGAGGTACTTCCTTGATTTGCGGTGCCTTGAGAGTCGCAGCGATAGCCTTGAGCGCCTCTTCTTCCTCACGGTAGGCTTCAAAGGCTTCCTTACCAGTCACTGCCAAGATACGACGAGTACCTGAACCAATACCTTCTTCTTTGACAATCTTGAAAATACCGATTTCAGAAGTATTGCCTACGTGGGTTCCTCCGCAAAGCTCAACAGAGTAGTCGCCGATGGTTACGACGCGAACTTCTTTACCATATTTTTCTCCAAAGAGCGCCATGGCACCCATTTCCTTAGCCGCGTCAATATCTGTCTCTACTGTCTCTATGGCAAGGGCTTCCCAGATTTTCTCATTGACTTCTTGCTCGATAGCACGCAGCTCTTCTGCTGTCACCGCTTGGAAATGCGTAAAGTCAAAGCGCAGGAATTCTACTTCGTTCAGAGAACCAGCCTGGGTTGCATGGTTACCAAGAACATTATGCAGGGCTGCATGTAAGAGGTGAGTCGCCGTATGGTTCTTCATAACACGATGGCGACGGCTGTGGTCAATTTCTAGTTTATAGCTTTGACCTAGAGCCAAAGGGGCCAAGACTTCTACAGTATGCAACGGCTGACCATTTGGTGCCTTTTGTACATCCCTTACTTTCGCTACCAGATTGCCTGCCCCATCAAAGATTTGACCGCGGTCGGCCACCTGACCACCCATTTCTGCGTAGAATGGCGTTTCTGCAAAGATGAGGGCAGCTGAGCCTGTCTCAACAGACTCCACTGCTGCATCATCTGCTACAATAGCAAGGAGTTCAGCAGTCAGCTCTTCTTTTTCGTAGTTAAAGACACTCTCTACAGTGATGGCCTGCAGGGTTTCATTTTGCATGCCCATTGATCCGCCCTTGACAACAGAAGCACGTGCCCGATCTTGCTGCTCTTTCATAGCCGCTTCAAAGCCAGCCCGGTCCACAGTCATGCCTGCTTCTTCAGCGATTTCTTCGGTCAACTCCAGCGGGAAACCGTAAGTATCGTAGAGTTTAAAGGCATCTTGACCAGCAATAACAGTTTGTCCCTTAGCTTTCAAATCTGCCACGATTGTTTCTGCAAAATGTTGACCAGAGTGCAGAGTACGAGCAAAAGATTCTTCTTCACTCTTGATAATCTTTTCGATAAATTCTTGCTTTTCAAGAACTTCTGGATAGTAGCTTTCCATAATCTTGCCCACAGTTGGTACGAGTTTGTAAAGGAAAGGCTCATTGATCCCCAGCTTTTGACCATGCATTGAAGCACGACGAAGCAGACGGCGAAGGACATAGCCACGGCCTTCATTTCCAGGAAGAGCGCCATCACCAATGGCAAAGGAGAGCGAGCGGATATGGTCTGCGATAACCTTGAAACTCATATTGTCGCCATCTTGGTCATAGACCTTGCCAGACAGCTTCTCTACTTCGCGAATGATTGGCATGAAGAGGTCGGTCTCAAAGTTGGTCTTAGCCCCTTGGATGACAGCCACCAAACGCTCCAAACCTGCGCCCGTATCAATGTTCTTATGTGGCAATTCCTTGTACTCGCTACGTGGTACAGCAGGGTCAGCATTGAATTGTGACAAGACGATATTCCAGATTTCGATATAACGGTCGTTCTCAATATCTTCTTCTAAGAGACGAACTCCAATATTTTCTGGATCAAAAGCCTCACCCCGGTCAAAGAAAATCTCTGTATCCGGCCCAGAAGGTCCCGCACCGATTTCCCAGAAGTTGTCCTCAATCGGAATCAAATGACTAGGCTCAACGCCCATAGCAATCCAGCGGTTGTAAGAGTCCTTATCGTCTGGATAGTAGGTCATGTAGAGCTTGTCTTTGGGAAAATCAAACCACTCAGGGCTAGTCAAAAGCTCGTAAGCCCACTCAATCGCTTCATCACGGAAATAATCACCGATAGAGAAGTTACCCAGCATTTCAAACATAGTATGGTGGCGGGCAGTCTTTCCGACATTTTCAATATCGTTGGTCCGAATGGCCTTTTGAGCATTGGTAATTCGAGGATTCTCTGGAATAATGGTTCCGTCAAAGTATTTCTTGAGCGTCGCTACACCAGAGTTAATCCAGAGCAAGGTTGGATCATTGACTGGCACCAAGCTGACAGATGGTTCTACTGCATGACCTTTAGTTGCCCAAAAATCCAGCCACATTTGACGAACCTGAGCACTTGACATTTGTTTCATGATTTTTTCTCCTTAAATTTTTTCTAAAAATAATTGCATTATGAGGACGAACTTTCCAGCATTTCAACATAATCAATAGCGACACAGAGGGAAATGACCAAATCTGAATAAGTCTCATCATAGACACTCACCTGATAAGTAGAGGTTAGATGGAAGAGCTCCTTGGTAATCTCTGCAACGACTTGATTGCTGTTATCCAGCAGACGAAAGTTTAAATCCCAGATGTTCCCTTCAACTCGTAGACCCAAATTATCAAATTTATATTTATCACGCAAAAAAGAGAATTTCTTACGGATATAAAAGCTATGCCCGCTGCTGAGTTTGATTTCAAACTGGGGCAGGAGGGTTATAAGGGTCTTGGTAATCTGACTGACGATTTGACCCTGACTATCATAGATAGTAAAGGTCTTAGGAATCTGGAAGAAAGAGCCTTCCACTTGATAATCCACATTTCCTCGATCGTCCTTGATATCAAAGCGTTCGCCGCCTAAGCGAAATTTCTGTTTGACAAGATAGGTTTTCATTATGTTACCTCCATAGTCAACATAAAAGACAAGTTCCTTGTCCGAAGGGCGAAAAACCGCGGTACCACCTTCATTCAATGAACTTGTCATTCTCATTTCGTATTCTATTTTGCTAGATGAGTAGCATGATTCTCCGTCTCAGATGGCTCGCAGCACCGCCAATTCTCTGAACTAAGAACTTGAAAAATCAATTCTCACCAGTCTTATTATACTTGCTTATTGTCTTTTCGTCAACCTTATTCTGCGGCTGATGATGAAGCTTCTGCTGAACTGCTTTCAGCTGCTGAGCTAGACTCAGAAGTCTTTGAGCTGCTAGCAGCACTTGATGAAGAAGTTGAAGAACCTGTCGTTTCGATATACTGAGCAAAGACAGATTGGAAAGCACTATCCTTAACCTTGATGTTGGCATCTTTCAGCTCTTTAGCCACAACGCTTTGGATGAAGCTAGTATCTTTTTCTTTTTGCGCAATGATAATCTTTTTCAGCTTGTCTTTGTAATCTTTCCAGTTAGAAGATTTCTCTGACTTCTTGACCAGCTTAACAATATAGTAGCTTGCTGAGTATTGTGAATCTGGCACAGTCACAAGGTCTGAAACGCCATTTTCTTCCAAAGCAAAGGCAGCTTTTTTGACTGCATCTGGAACATCAGTAGAGCCAGAGTCAAACTTGATTTCTCCGCCTTTTTCCTTAGTGGCAGCATCAGTAGAATTTTCCTTAGCGATTTGACTGAAGTCTGCGCCTTCTGCTTTAGCTTTTTCGAGAACTTCCTTACCTTTGTCTTCGCTGTCAACCTTGATGATTTGAGCTGTTACTTCTGGCGTGTAGTTTTCAAAGGCAGCCTTGTAGTTTTCGTCAGTCAGCTCTTTTTCAGCAGCCTTCTTAACGGCATGCTCTACCAGCATATTGGTGCGGATTTGCTCCTTGTAGGCATCTTCGGTCAAGCCGTTTTGAGCCAAGACTTGGGCAAAAGCTGTACCATAAGCCGTTTTAGACTTTTCGAAAGCATCCTTAACATCCTTGTCTTTGACGTCTTTGCCGTATTTTTCTTCAAAGATGTCTTTGATAGCCATCTGCAGCAAGACCTGCTGAGCTGCACCATTGTTTTTCACTTGATCGTAGAATTCATTGACAGTAATCGTGTTTCCTTTCATGGTCACGATGTCCTTGCCTTCTGAGTTAGAACATGCTGCTAATACAGCGACTGACAAGAGTGTCACAGCTCCTGCAAATATTTTTTTCTTCATTTTATATTGACTCCTTATTCTTAAAAGTTCACGTTTTCTATTGTAGCACAAATTTGAATTGATATCTTAAATTTTACTAAAAATTTTTGGAAATTAGGAAAAAATCAGAGATGTCATTTTTTTCTAATCATAAGCAGTCCATCTCCCAAGGGAAGCAGACTAGAAGTTAAATCTGGACTGTCCAAAGTTGCGTCAAAAAGACTATGCAGACCTCGGTAAATAGCCCGTTGGCCACGCTTAATATCCTCAAAAGGCTTGGCAACATCTCCTCCTTGGAAGATATCATCAATGAGGACTAGGCCACCAGGATTGAGGCGCTTGAGGACTTGGGGCAGAAAGACCACATACTTGGACTTGGCAGAGTCCATAAAGACAAGGTCGTAGGAATCCTCTAGTGTCTCAAGCAAATCCATCGCATCACCTTCCAGCAGAGTGATCTGCTGACGGCTGTCATATTTTGCAAAATTAGCCTTGGCCAACTCAATCATCTCTGGATTGCGGTCAATAGTTGTAATCTGAGCCCGAGGCGCATGCTCCGCCATCAAAAGGGCCGAAAAACCAATAGCCGTACCGATTTCTAAAATCTTCTCTGGCTGAAGACTTTCGAGTAGCAGGCGGAAGTAAGCCACTGTCTCATGAGGAATAACGGGCACATTTTCAGCTCTGGCAAAATCCTCCAGCTCCTTGAGTCCACCAGTGACCTGCTGGAGACGCTGTCTCATAAAGTCTACAATTTCTTCTTTGACCACTGGCCGGCGCATATTGGGATTAGAGTTTTGATTATAAGTTTCGACCATTTTATGCCAGTCCCAACTTTTCTACCAAGGCTTCGAATTCATCCAGACGACGCTCAAAGACAGCAAAAGCAGCATTTAGGTAGTCTTCTTTTTCCATATCCACCCCTGCTTTTTTGATGACATTGAGGGGATAGTCAGAGTTCCCAGCTTTCAGATAGTCCAGATACTTGTCCTTGTCTTCCTGACTGCCATGGACAATCTTTTCAGCCAAGGCAGAAGCCGCTGAAAATCCTGTCGAATATTGGAAAACATAGTAATCATAGTAGAAATGCGGAATCCGAGCCCATTCGTACTGAATCTGCGGATTGTCTTCTTTATTCAAACCGTAGTATTTCTCGTTCAAATCAGCATAGAGTTCATTGAGAAACTCGCTGGTCAGAACTTGACCTTCTTGGTCAGCCTTGTGGATAGCGTGCTCAAACTCCGCAAACTGGGTTTGACGGAAGACTGTGCCCCGGAAGCCATCCAAGAAGTGATTGAGGATAGCAAAGCGGGTCGTATCGTCTTCTACTTCTTCCAAGAGCTTCTCTGTCAGGATGTTTTCGTTAGTCGTCGAAGCAATCTCAGCTAGGAAGATAGAGTAGTCTTCATAGACATAAGGCTGGGTCTCACGGGTGTAGCTGGAATGCATACTGTGGCCTGTCTCATGCACCAAGGTAAAGAGATTGTCCAGCGTGTCCTGCCAGTTGAGCAACATAAAAGCATTGGTATCATAAGAACCGCCTGAGTATGCTCCTGAGCGCTTGCCTTGATTTTCATGAACATCAATCCAGCGCTCTGAAAAAGCTGTCTTCACTCGGCTCAAATAATCCTCACCCAGAATAGCCAGAACTTCCTCAGATTTAGCCAAGGCTTCCTCATAAGTGAACTTGTAGTCTGTCTCTGACAAAGGTGTGTACATATCATACATCTTCAAGTCAGAAATGCCTAAAATCTTCGCTCGTAAAGCGATATAACGTTGCAAGAGAGGCAAATGCTTATTGACAGCTGAAACTAGGCTGTCATAAACACTTTCTGGAATAAAGTCAGCTGACAAGGCTGCTTCACGGGCAGATGAAAACTTGCGGGCTTTCGCATTGTAATTGTGAACCTTGACATTGGTCTGCAGAGTCTTAGCATAGGTATGCTGGTACTGCTCGTAGACGCTGTAGAGAGCCTCATAAGCTTCCTTACGGACCTCTCGATTTTTAGACTCGACCAAGGTGATATAGTTGCCGTGGCTGAGCTGAACTTCATTTCCATCTTCGTCATGCACCATCGGAAAGACAATATCCGCATTATCCAAGATAGCAAAGGTTTCGCCCGCTGCGCCAAAGATTTCACCAGCACCGGCCAATAGCTCCTCTTCGCGCTGTGTCAGGATGTGGGCTTTCTTTTTCAAAAGCTTGTCAAAATAATGCTGATACAGCTTCAGGGGTGGCTGCTCAGCCAAGAAAGCCTGGTACTGCTCTTCTGTAATCGCCATAAATTCGGGCTCATAGAAGGCAAAGCTTTGACCAAAATCGCTGTAAAGAGTCATGCCTTTGGCCTGATACTCTTGGTACTTAGCCACACGTGTATCCTGGTCATTCTTCATGTGAGCATAAGAATAAAGCTTTTCAATACGACGCATCAAGTCTAACTGTACTTCAGTCGTTGTTAAGAGACTGTCCGCTGAATCCAGCAAATGCCCAGCCAGACTAGCTGCTTCCTTCACTTCTTCTGAAACCTGCGCCAATTCTGCTTCAAAGGCTTCATCTGTTGGGAAAATGGTCCTCAAATCCCAAGTATATTTTTCTTCAATTTCATTTCTTTGTTTTGCCATAAAAAAATCCTCCGACTCCCCTATTCTATCACAAAATTCCACTTTTTATAAAACTCAAGTACCAAAATCACATAGTAGCTAGGCAGACTGACTTAGTTTTAAAAAACTCTTTGAACCTAATTCCTGACCAAACAAAAATTAGATTCCAAAGAGTTCATTTTTTCTTATCACTTAATGCTTTATCATATGTCATTCTCCCCTCAACTTCTTTGCAAGCTCACCAGAAATTACGTACCCTGTATGTTCTAACTTCCCATCAGACTCTTCCATCAATGTTGTGGTAATTGTTAATTCCGGGTCATCGTTTATTATAAGCTCAACTATTAAGCCACCCATTGGATTATATTTAAGATTTTTTTCATTTATTGTATATTTTTTTATTATCCCCTTTTCTTTTAATGCTTTAGAATCTTCCTGTCTCACTAATTCTTCTATTGCTCTCTGCGCTTTCTTCCCCTCCACAATCCGAATCATTTCTTCTTTTTCGACCGACTGCTTTTCATACTGCAGCCTCCTAAAATAATGCCTGAACTGACCGTGATGATACTCAGAAAAATGACAAAATATTTCTTCATGATAGCACCTTTCACTTCTCCTCTTTGCTAAAACTGATGCCTTAATGAAAATGAGAAACCAATTTTAGATTAACGTCTTATATTAATTGTTATACTATTTTTCCAAAGAATATGAAAGCGGAATTATTTTTAAAGATTCGTAAAGATAAAAGCTTGTTCTTCATTGTCATGTGCATTATCGTATACCTGAGAAAGATTACCAATGTATCAATTCTTACCTGCTATTGGGTAATTTTTCCCAAATTCTAATTCACGATACTCTACCAAAGCTACTGCAACATTCTGCTTATCGTTGTACTCTGCCTTATTAGCCATGTTAATCCTCTCCTAATAACTCACTCAATTCTTGTGGAATACCATATGATACAACTTCATATTCTCCAATATCTTCTTCTTGAACAGTCATATTTATATATAGTTTTTCTTCCCCGTTAATTATTATATAAACATTTAGTCCACCCATAGGATTATAATCTAACTTATTCTTTTGAATTTCATAGGATTGAATCTTTCCTTCTGGCGTCAAAGCTTTAGGATCCAATTCCTTAAGAAGATCTTCCAAGGCTTTCTTCATCTTTTTACTTTCCGCAATCTGAATCATTTCTTCTTGTTCTGACCTACTATTTAGCATACTGCAGCCTCCTAAAAACATAGCTGAACTGATCACGATGATACTCAGAAAAATGACAAATATTTTCTTCATGATGGCTCCTTTCGCTTCTCATTTTTGATAAAACCAATGCCTTAACAAAAGCGAGAAGGCGAATTTAGATTAATTTTTTATATTAATTATTATACTATTTTTCCAAAGAACATAATAGCGCAATCATTGTTAGGAAGTTATCTAGAAAAACCTTATTCTTCATTGCCATTTACATTTTCTTCATCCATTAGTTTTGTAAGCTTCGGTGAGCACACAGTCCCATCTCTGTGAAATTTCCCATTTTCGTCCTCTCCAATGACATATCCTAGTGTTACTTCTTCGTCGCCATTAATGATTAAATCAAACATTAATCCTCCCATTGGGTTCTGAGTTAGTGACTTCTTATTAATTTCATAACTTTTAATTTTCCCTTCAGGTGTTAATGCTTGAGGGTCAATCTTTTTCAGCCCTTCCTCAATAACACTCTTCATCTTTTTACTTTCTGCAATCTGAATCAGTTCTTCTTGTTCTGACCTACTATTTAGAATACTGCAGCCTCCTAAAAACGTGGCTGAACTTAGCGTGATGATAGTCAGAAAGATGACAAAAATTTTCTTCATGGCGGCTCCTTTAACTTGTTATTTTTACTAAAGCTGATGCCTTAACGAAATGGGAAACTGGATTTGAATCAAAGTTTATATTATCATTGTTATACTATTTTTTTAAAGTTCCAAGGACTACGCTACGTATAAAGAGTTGTAAAGACAAAAACTCATTCTCTCTCACCCTTAATATTGTCGTAAATTTGGGAGACCGTGCCAACTTAGGTTTCACTCCCCTCTTCCCTAATTACCTCATCTTTAGTTTTCGAATCAATATGATATTTTTTTAATGTAAAATCCACATGTTGGTTATCATTTAATTTTTCGTCCTCTATTAATACCATGCTAAACTCCTATCTTTCCAATGCTTGAGATAACTTATCAGAATAAGTGGCACTTGTGCTTTCTATCTCTCCATCACTATTTTTATTTATATTGCAGCTAATAATAAAATCAGAATCTCCATTTATTATAATATCGAAATCTATCCCGCTCATTGGATTTTTTGAAATTGAGTTTCTATCTATTTCATAACTTTGTATAAAGCCTTCTTTTTTAAATGCTTGAGGATCAACATAAGTGAACCAATGATAAAATGCTTTTTCAGCCTCTTTACTTTCTACAAGTTTAATCATTTGACTATTTTCATTTTCTTTCTCTGAACGACTGCTTGGCATACTGCAGCCTCCTAAAATAATGCCTGAAATAATCGTGATGATACTCAGAAATATTACAAAACTTTTCTTCATGACAGCTCCTTTCGTTTCTTGTCTTTGCTAAAGCGGATGCCTTAACGAAAATGGGAAAATGGATTTGGATTAATGTTTGATATTATCATTTTTATACTATTTTTTTAACATTGCGAGAGCGCCACTACGGATAAAGAGATATAAAGACAAAAACTCGTTCTCCATCATCTTTTATACTGTTGTAAATTTGAGACACGGAGACTATGTATTCTATTTCACCAATAGATCACTAAGTTTCGGACTTCTTGAATTTGTGGCAATTTCATAGTTACCAGTAGTTGAATCTTCTACTACTGTTACACTTAAACTTATATTCTTATCTCCGTTAATAAACATTTGAATCATTATCCCTCCCATGGGATTATAATCTAACCTATCCTTTTGAATTTCATAGGATTTAATCTTTCCTTCTGGTGTCAAAGCTTTGGGATCCAATTCCTTAAGAAAATCTTCCAAGGCTCTCTTCATCTTTTTACTCTCCGCAATCTGAAGCATTTCTTCTTTCTCTGAACGACTGCTTAGCATACTGCACCCTCCTAGAAATATAGCTGAACTGAGCGTGATGATAGTCAGAAGAATGACAAAAATTTTCTTCATAATGGTTCCTTTCGCTTCTTATCTTTGCTAAAGCCTGCTGGATTAGCACGATTTAGAATTTTTAACTGTCTAACTTATTACTTTATTATATTATACAGGATTCTAAAATATTCTAAAACTGAAAGGATAGCTAAAAGTTTATGGCTTCATCAATGGGAAACTAACGATACTTAGCATTTTCTCTTATCATCTCATAAAAAGCCGGTGGATAAACAATTTGCAAATTTTTTTGCTGGAGATTGGCATAATAGTTCCCAAACTGCTGGTAATAGCCAGTCAGGTTAGTAGTTATCTGACAGAAGGAGGCTGCTTGTATTGGCCGAATCTGTGGATAGAAATCCTCTGCAGTCTTAGTCAAGAGATTATCGCCATTCTGGTAGAGCTGGGCCTGCAACCGCATCCATCTAGGCTGCTGGTAATAAAGCTGACGACGGATATAGCTGCAGATGTGCGGATCTTGCTGGGCCAGAAAGCTGTTCATCTCCTGCTTTTGAAAGGGCAAACGTAAAATATCCAAAAGCCGACCGTGACCAAAGGGAAAGTTCTTGGTCTTGTGCTGGACTTTTCCATGCAGATCCTCGTGAATCAGGTATTTGAGACGCAGAACTTGCTTTTCTTGATCCAGCTCCCAGATATGAAAGCCCATATTTTTACTAAAATAGAGAAAATCCTTCTGCAGGCGGGTTAGGGAATCCTTGAGCCAAAGTTTTCGCCCCAAGAGCCAGAGGACCTGATAGCCATGCTGGCGGTAAGAAAGCGTCCGTTCCTGCAGCCGTTCTATACTTAGGGGACTGCACTGGACTTCAAGCGCAAGTTTCCCGTCAACCAGCAGATCAGCAATCTGCTGCAGTGCAGGCAAAAAAGCCTCCACCTCAACTTCTTCTGTCTGGACAGCCCAGCGAAAAAGCTCTGCCTTAAGGTTCAGGTGCTCAGCGCTCTCATTTTCCCTATAAAAGCTACACTCTTCTAGCGAGACATGCGCAAAATGCGGCTGCATAACTTTACCTTTTTTAAAACGGACTGCCCCCGAACAAGCTGGGCAGACAAAATCAGCCCCCTTCTCAATCTTCTCCTCTAGAGCATTACACAAAACCCCCTTATGATTTCGCGCCACAAACATATCCTAGCCCCCTCTAAAATTTCTCTCTTTTACTAAAATATTCGCAAAAGAAAAGAGAAACCTCAAAGGAGATTTCTCTTTGTAATTGATAAGATAACATTAGCTAATAGCTGACTCTGCAGCGATTTCCATCTCTTCCTTATGAAGCTTAGTGTCATACATTCTGATGAATGGATACCAGATGACGAAAGCTGCTACAGCACAGATGATTGCAACGATAAATGCTCCTAAACTTCCGCCTGAACCTACATAGGCTCCTAAACCAACAGGAGTTGGCCATGGTGTTTGGGCAATAGCTTTACCAGCAATACCAAGTTGAACAGCCCAGTAGCCAATAGAGGCTGATACAACTGGTGCTAAAATAAATGGAATCGTTAAGATTGGGTTATAAACAATTGGAAGACCAAAGATAATTGGCTCATTTATATTAAAGATGGCAGGCCCCATTGATGCTTTCCCAAGCATACGAAGCTGCTCTGATTTAGCACGGAAAGCAATATAAATACATAGAAGTAAAGTTGCCCCAGAACCACCAATAGTTACATAGGAGTTCGTAAATTCACCAGCGTAAGCAATGAATTTTCCGTCAACATTTTGCGCCATGTTAGCCAGAAGTATTGGATTTACCAGTCCCATTACAATGTTGGCACCATGGATACCAACAATCCAAAGTGCGTGCACTAAAAGGTAAATGATAACAATGCCAAACCAAGTATTTGTAATATGACTTACAAAAGCAAAAGGAACCGCAATAACTTTATAAATATCTGTACCAAACATGATAAAGATACCGTTTATGAAAAGCACCACAAATGCAATCATAAAACCAGGAATCAATGCTGTAAACGAACGAGAAACCCCTTCTGGAACAGCTTCAGGCATTTTTATAACCCAGTTCTTTTTCACACAAAGCTTGTAAAGCTGCACAGCCAAAATAGACATCAAAATAGCTGTAAACATACCCGATGTAGAAAGACGAGTCAGACTATCTCCACCAACAGTCCATCCATTAATTGTTGATTCGCCAGTCACCGCTGAAATAGCGCCTTTAGAAAAAGCTAATTCTGGTATGGTTAAGAAATAAGCAAATACTGCCAAAAGTCCACCATTGAGAGGATTGAGATTCAAGCCTTCCTCTTCTACATATATCTTTGTATATTCATAACCGATTACTACTGCAAAGTAGAGAGACAAAATCCCCATTGTACACTTATAGGCTAACAAGTATAAGGCTTGAATTTTATCAAAAGAATTGGCCCATAAATCAATAATAAATTGTATATTAAAGGCTTGCGGAATAACGCTTAGAACCAAGAAGGCTGATCCTACAATGGTAAAGGGAATACTGGCCATACCAGCAGCCACGATAGCACGAACAGGACGCCAGGTCGAAACCTTACCCATAGGTCCCATAAGATATTTTTCTAAAAATGCAAACATTTTATCCATTACATTTCTCCTCTGATATTGATAGACTTAGTATTTTTTCTTACTACTGAAGGCTGGCCATATACTTTTGAATGCGTTGATATTGTTTATCAGCCCTGTGACTAATACGATTCAATTTAGCAAGCATTAAAAGGTTTAAAAGGATGCCAACTGAAAGAATCATAATTAAAAAGACTTGCGTTGCTGATCTGGCTGTAAAGAAAGGGTATAGCAATGAAAATCTATTCAAAAGAACCAGCAAAATAAGCAGCACATTTAGTGAAAGAGAGATACCATAAAAAAGTTTAGTCAGTTTTGCCTCTCTTTGATTTATAGTGTACATTCGCGTCTGCTCCCACATAGCTAGAGCTGCAAAGAGAGCAACTGCCATCGGCAGCATCATAGCCAATCTGGCATTTGAAAGATAGAGCATCAAGGTCCAGTAAAGATTGACAAAAAAGAAAGCAGCTGTCGCATACCGAACGGAAAAGTACCGAGTATAGTACATGGTTTTTAAAGCTGATTCTTTCCTCCTTGCTTCTAATTCTTGTTTTTCCTTATCCGTCATCTTCTTCTCCTAGCTGTTGGTCTCTTCTACCTTACGGTAGAGGTTGAGCATTTCAAGTGCAACTTCGCGCAGGGTCATGGTCGTCATGAGATGATCCTGAGCATGCACCATGATGATTTCAATCCTAATTTCAATTCCGCTAGCATAGTCCTGTAAGAGCTTAGTCTGGGCATGATGAGCTTCCAGCAGAGATTCATTGGAGGTTTCCAGCTTTTCTGCTGCTGCATCATAGCGACCTTCACGCATATCAGCAAAGGCTTCATGAACAATGGTGCGGGCTGTCCCGCTGTGAAGAATAATTTCAAAAGCGGCAACTTGCAACTCTTCTTGGTTCATAGATTCATTCCTTTCTTGAAATCTTGTTAGTCTCAGCAGTTTATCTCAGAAAAAACTGCTCAGATTTTTATTTGATACTTAAGAATATTTGTTTAAATTCTTCAAAGGTCTGACTGGCTCGTATCTGCTGCTGCAGGTCTGGCTCTTCCAGCAAATCAACAATTTTGGAAGTCAACCTGTCCATCCCTTCATTGTCATAGATGGATGGCGAAGCTAGAAAAATCAAGCTAATCTCAGGATAATCCTCAGACCAGTTCAGGCCTGACTGGACGATTGCCAGTCCAATCCTGTGCTTCTTGGCGCAAGGCTTGATAGGGTGAGGAACAGCTATAGTATCCGAAAAGACAACGGAACTCATGCGCTCGCGCTGCTCCATCAAGCTGCGCATTTGAGCTGGGAATTCTTCCTCTTCTCCAACTGCCATTTTCTCCAAAAGCTCTGTCAAAGCTTCGTCCTTATCGGCTTGATCCAATACTATAAAGCACTCCGGCGAGAAATAATCGTCAAAGACCGCTTCCAAGTCTGACACTTCCTCTAAGCCCTTAATATCCATCCGACAGCCTTTCGTAGTCTTCAAATTTGCCATCTTCTGCTTGATTTCCTTAATTTCCTCGGGTTTGAGGAAAATACTAACCGTAAAGACGGGCATTGTAAAGACCAGATTGGACAAGTCGATTGAAGAGATGATAAAGTCAATATTATTGAGACGTTCATCATTGAGCTCATAGTAACCAATCACATCTACGATGTGAACAAGATTTCCCAACTCATGGTCAATCCGATTTTTCAGCATCTGAGCTGAACCATAACCAGTTGCGCAGATGACGAGGATGTTGAACTTCTGCTTCTCCTTATGTCGCTCCATAGCAGCCATAAAATGCAGAGCAACATAAGCAACCTCATCATCTGGCAACTCCTCGTCACCAAACAAAGGCATGGCCGCCAGAAGGTCCCGTGTCATAGCCAGCACAGGTGAATATTGCTGCTGAATATCTGCCAACAAAGGATTATCCATTCTGACATGATTTTTCAGGCGGATAAGCAAGGTGGAGAGATGGGTGACCAGACCTTCCACCAGCTGAAAGTCGGACTGAAAGGCATAATCCCTAAGAGCTTCCTCTTCTTCCAGTGCTCTTGAAAGCTGAGCACGCAGCTGATCTACTATGTCCCCTTTTTCCTGCTTGTCTAGCTTCAAACCAGCCTTGGAAATCAAATGCAAGGTGATATAATCCACCTCTTCTTTGGGAAATTCTAAGCCTGTTGCCAGATGAATCCGATCCAAAATTCGCTGCGCAATCCGACTTTCTGCACTATAGTCTTTTAGATTGCAGCCGTCCAGCTGGCTAATTTGAAAACCTTCACCAATGCGCTTAAGGGACAGCGCGATATGGATGACCAGATTTTGAATAACAAAGTCCGACACTCTCAGCTGGCCTTCACGGCATTCGTCCAACACGATAATAGTCAACTCTTCCAGACTAATCGGCCGGCCAGAAATCTCGATAGCGATATAGTTATGCAAGACATGAAAGAAATTATCATGGAAAAAATAATCCATAATAAAGCGGCGGATATTGCGCTCGCTGCCTTTAACATAAACACCGCGCTTGGCCTTGCTTTCAATCTGCAAATCGTACTTGGCCAAATCCTGCCGAATCTTTTTGAAGTCCGAAGACAAGGTCGAGCGACTGACAAAGAGTTCGCTGACTAAATCATCAAAATAAACTTCTTCTTGCTCAAACAAGAGCTTGTTCAAGATATAATTATAACGGTCTTCGATGCCTTCCAAATTAGTCTGCGCAGCTTCCATCAAAACCTCAGCTTTGAGAAATTCCTGATAGATTTCTCTATCACTGATTTTCAACTGGTAACCATAGCCCTGTTTGGCCGTGATGACCCAGCCAGTCTGCTCAGGCTTCATAGCCATCAAAATTTTAAGGTAGCTTCTTACTGTACGGTCCGAACAAGATAAATGGGCAGCCAATTCCTTGCTAGTGACGAATTGGTCCCTATTGTCCATCAAATACTGAAGAATGTGTTTTTCCTTTTGATGCAACACACTTCTTCCTCCTTCCGTCTATGACAAGTTACTACCTTTATTATACTATTAAATATTTTCCTTAATCAAGTTAGCCATTTTTTCAATACCCATAGGGATAGGAATATAGGCCTGAGGGGGGATTTGGGCGATGGGATTGCCAACCTTGGCAGCCGCTTCTTCAAACTGCTTATAGTACATCTTGGTCTGCGGACTGATGAGATAGAGATCAAATTCAGCTGCCGCTATGGCCTTACCGCCTTCTGTCGCGCTGATCGCATCCACCTCGATATCATCGCCCTTGCTTTTAAAAAATTCTGTCGTTTTCTTCGCCATAAGTGAAGAAGACATGCCTGCTGCGCAGATAATCAATGCTTTAGCCATAAGAGTTTCTCCTTATAAAATAATTTTATTGACACTTTAATTATAAATGAAAACGCTATCAAACTCCATCTTGTTTTTTTCCGTATTGAAACGGAAGTAGTTCCTAAATAACTTTACTTATATTTAATCTTATATGCTAAAATAGTGGCTGATAATATCAGTGATATACTGTTGGCCGCAATTAAAGGCAAATCTTGAATGACCAATCCATGCACCAACCAAAGACCAATACCAACTACTTGCATGAGATACATACCAAGCGCTATGGATTCGGTATCTTTAGTTTTGATGATCTTAATGACCTGGGGCAAAAATGCGAAGGTTGTTAAAACCGCTGCAATACTTCCAATCATGTTTTTCTCCTAATTTTTCCAAAAAAAGAGGCGGAAAGCAGCAAACTTGCCATCTCCTCCTCTGTATTTTTTAGTTTTCCTATACTCAACTATAGACTAGCCCCATTTGATGCAATGACTTCCTTATACCAGTTAAAGGACTTCTTCGGTGAACGTTCATACGTTCCCTCACCATCGTCATCCTTGTCGACATAGATAAATCCGTAGCGTTTGCGCATTTCACCCGTACCTGCTGATACTAGGTCAATACAGCCCCAAGGCGTGTAGCCCATGAGATCCACACCATCTTCTACTACGGCCTTTTTCATCTCGCGGATATGGGCACCCAAATAGTCAATCCGGTAATCATCGTGTACCATACCATCTTCTTCCACCTGGTCAATAGCTCCAAAGCCATTTTCCACAATGAAAAGCGGTAGATGGTAATGATCGGTAAACCAATTGAGAGCATAGCGCAGACCTTCTGGGTCAATCTGCCATTCCCATTCAGAAGCCTCTACGAAGTTATTTTTAACCAAATCTTCAGTCTCTATATAGTCGAAGTAAGGGTTATTCTCTCGATGGGAGTCAATAGCAAAGGACATGTAGTAGCTAAATCCAATATAGTCAACAGTGCCCGCCAGCAAGTCTTCCTGATCCTGCTCGCTAAAGTCCACCTTGTTTCCCTTTCTTTCCCAGTATTTGAGAATATGCTCAGGATAGCGACCAAAGACATGCACATCAGTGAAGTAATAGCGCTTCTGCATAGCTTTCATAGCCATGAGAATATCCTTCGGATTGCAAGTAGCCGGATAAATAGGGCACATGGCAATCATACAACCAATTTGGAAGTCAGGATTGATTTCGTGACCAACCTTAACCGCTCGTGCTGAAGCTATCAACTCATAGTGAGCAGCCTGGTACATGATTGCTTCGCGATCATCGCCTTCCTTGTAGACAATCCCAGAGTTAGTGAAGGGAGCAAAATCCTCCTGATAATTAGCTTGGTTATTGATTTCATTGAAAGTCATCCAGTATTTGACTTTATCCTTATAACGCTCAAAAACAACTTCTGCAAAGCGAACAAAGAAATCGATCACCTGACGGTTTTTCCAACCGCCATACTCAGTTACCAAATGATAAGGCATTTCAAAGTGAGACAAAGTGATGACAGGCTCAATACCATACTTGAGGCATTCATCAAAAAGGTCGTCGTAAAATTGCAGGCCGGCTTCATTAGGCTCCGTTTCGTCTCCTTTAGGGAAAATCCGCGTCCAGGCAATGGAAGTCCGGAAACACTTGAAGCCCATCTCTGCAAAAAGAGAAATATCTCCCTTGTAACGATGATAAAAATCAATAGCCTCATGGTTAGGATAGTACTTGCCTTCTAAGACGCCCGGCGTAATTTCCCGAGGCACTCCATGGCGAGCTGCAGTCATAACATCAGCCACGCTGATCCCCTTCCCACCTTCTTTCCAGCCGCCTTCCAGTTGGTGGGCTGCAACAGCTCCACCCCAGAGAAATCCATCTTTAAATGTTGACATGCTGTATTTCCTCCTGATATTTGATACTACAATTATAAGTTAAGAAAGCGCTTTTTTGAATAGCGAGAATTTCCGCAGCGAAGCGGAAAATCTTCTCTATAACTTTCTTTTTAGAGCTCTGTTCTTTTTGTTGACAACGCTTACAAACAGGCGTATAATAATCCAATAAGCTAGATAAAGAAAGGAGTTTTCAATATGTCAATGTTGATTTTTATTGCCAGTTTTTTAGGAATGGTTATCTTGGTTCCAGCCATCTGGTATGGCCTCTTTCGACTTGGGATTTTTCTGCGAGCCAATATTCTTGCTCGGGGAAAATTCATCTATACTCTGATTCATTTTCAACATCTAGATAGCAAACCCCAGCTGATGGATAATCCAAACTTTCTCAAGACGGGCAAATGGGAATATATCCCAGAAGCTGATTATTACAAGGGATTTTCAAAACTTTCAGACCGTGACTTGCGGCTCTGGCTACAAAACGAATACCAACTCAAACCTGAACAAGTTATTATTACTGTGCCAGAAAGCATGAAAGTCGCTTCTGCCGGCTTCTAATCCTCTTCGAGAATGGCTTTAAATCGTGCCAGCATAAACTTTAGCTAACTCATTAGTCTCTTATTGATTTTCAATAGCTACACCACCAAAAACGAGTCGAGAGAACATCTCTCCGACTCGTTTTTCATTATCCAAATAATTGATTTCCTTTTCGTTCTGGCAATTTTAGAAAGAGGGACAACAAGCAGACTAGACAGATGACAGCAGCTAGAAATAAGTTCATCCCTTCATAACCCCAACTGTCCAGAAAGTGACCCGCAAGATTTTGAATGAGAATGGTCCCTAAACTGCGGGCTGTCTGGACCAGAGCAATGGCAGTGACCAAGTATTTTTCATCAACCAATCTAGCTACGATTTTCAGGGTCACCATAATCAAAACCATGCCTGTCACGTGCTTGGAAAGGAGAGTCATCCCGATTTTCGAAATCAAACCTAGGTCTAAAGCATAGACGCTGTACTGGAGAAAGATGATTCCCAGACAGATATAAAGAAGCTTTTTCATCGAAATCTTGTCCATAAAGAGATAGGAATAAAAGATAAAAGGCGCTTCAACCAGAACTGATAAGGCAACGACAGTCGAAGCCATATCTACCTCTAAGCCACTATGCTGTAGCATGGCAGGGATATAGGTATGACCAGTATTCCCCACCCCAGAGTAGAGGGCAACCAAAAGCAGGTAAAAGAGATAGGTTTTGTTGGTCAAGAGCTTCCCCAGACCTATCTGCTTGTGAATGTCTTTTTTATCTAGGGCTGCTCGGTCGTGCTTGGGCTGGATTCCCAAAAGTCCTACGCTGCTGATAAGCATCATACCAATAAAGACTGGGAAAATAGCCTGCGGTGCGACTCTTTGATAGATCAATCCTGCCAGCTGAGAGCCTAGTGCATAGCCAATGGTTCCCCAAATCCGAATCTTACCATAAGTATAAGGACTTTGAGCCGCCAGAACATCCATGACTGGATTGACTCCGTTGATTAACATGAGCACTAGACTATACCAGACCAAGAGCTGCCAAAGCTGAGTCGCTTTCATGAAAAATACGGCCCCGACCATCATGGCTAGAAAGCTAAAAAGGAAGATCTTTTTAATCCCCAAAGCATCACTGAGAACTCCAAAAATCGGCTGAGCCAACATGGAAGCAAAGAAGGAAGCTGACACTACCATCGATACTTGGGCATTAGAATAGCCTAAGTCCTGCATATAGACTGATATCAGAGTCGAAAAAAGAGAATAGGCTAGAAAGAAAAAATTAAAGAGTAAAAAATGAGCTAGATAGCTGTTGTGAAACTTTTTTCGCATGAAAATCTCCTTAAAACAGAAAGAAAACTCAGAAAAAGAACTGAGTTTTAGCTTGGAAAGTCATTCCGTTCGTATATGATAGAGGACATTCCATTTATTCAACATCTGTATTTCTGCGACGTTCCTGCTTTGCAGCCTTGCGTTTTTGACGACTGCGGTATTCAAAGTACAGAATGATTAGCAGGATGCCAACAGGTAGCAGAATCAACATCTTATCGCTGAAGAACACGCCATACCAAGGCTTGCTTTCTGATTTGCTGCCAGTCACATTTTCAATAGCCTGAGCAACTGGATTCTCAACTTTCTCGACTTTCATTTCATCAGAGATCTTGCTCGACAAGGTCTTCAAGCCATTTTCAGCCTTGAGAACATTGTTTTCAACCTTGACTTTAGGCTCGGTTCCCTTTTTAACAGTAGCGTAGAAATCCTCAGGCAGCTTATATTTCTGTCCATCAATCTCCTGCTCACCCTTGGATAAGAGTTTTTTGTACTCATAGTCCGTATAAGCCTTCTCAATCAAAGCATTACCAAAAGGATGGCGGTAATACTCACCGTCTTGGTCAGACCAGTCACCGACTCCCATAATCACAGCAATCATGCGCTGATCTCCACGCTTAATGGTCGCGATATAGTTGAAAGCACCGTTAGGACTAGAGCCCGTCTTCATACCATCTACGCCCTTGAGCGCGTATTTAGCACCCGGCAGAGAGTAATTATAGGTTTCAAAGGTCTCCTCGTAAGGAGTTCCAGCTTTAACCGTAACCTTGGCTTTATTAGTATAGTTTAGAATTTCAGGATGGTGATTGACAAAGTTATAAGCCAGAATCGCCAAATCACGGGCTGTTGTTTGATTGCTGGCATAATTATCGTAGTTTTGAGGGTTATAATAGCCCTTAAAAGAAACCGCCGCTGCACCGCTGGCATTGAACCACTTGGTATTGGTCATGCCCAGCTCTTGAGCCTTGGCATTCATCCGATCCAAAAAAGCATCTGGATCATTGTCAGATAGATAATTGGCCAGCATGACAGTTGTCGCATTGGATGACGGCACGATTGTCATGGTAATCAGCTCAGATACGGTATAGTCCACACCAGCGACAATTTTATTATTAGAAATTTCATAAATATTAGCGGTAGCCTGATCCTGAGGTGTAGCTGTAATAACCGTCTTTTCGCTGATTTTTCCTTCCTTAATCGCTTCAAAGACTAGGTAAAGGGTCATGAGCTTACTCATACTGGCTGGGTCACGCACCTCATCGACATTATCCTCCCATACAACATCACCTGTACTGCCGTCAATAACGAGAGAAGACTTGGGACGATTAATCGCCTGAACATTATCATGCGGATACATCTTTTTAGCCATATCCACCAATTCATCAGCCCTAGCAGCTAGTGGTGCTAACGAGGTCAGAAACACAATTCCCAATAACAAAAGCTTTTTCTTCACAGGATCCTCCAAAGAACAATTATACCTATCTAGTATATCATATTTTACGCAAAGTCAACCATAAATCTAAAAATCCTACCTAAAAAATAGATAGGAAATTAAGAGACTTTTATCTGGCAAAGCTAGTTTTATAGCAACAACATTAAAATCTTAGTGTTTTAACAAGCTAAGTGCTTCCTTATCAGCGATAATTACAACATCCGGATGCTTCTGGAGAGCACTGCCTGGCAGCTCCTCTGTCACCTCACCCTCAACAGTCCCTGCTATGGCTTTGGCCTTAGCAGAACCATAAGCAAAGAGAATGATGGACTTAGCATTGAGAATGTTGCCAATCCCCATGGAAATAGCCTGAGTCGGAACATCTTCCATCTTGTCGAAGAATCGAGCATTGGACTGAATGGTGGACGGTGTCAGATCTACTAAATGAGTCTGACTGTCGAAACTGGTTCCCGGCTCATTAAAACCGATATGACCATTCGTACCGATTCCCAAAATCTGCAAATCAGCTGGATGCTCTGCTAGAAGATGATTGTACCGCGCCACTTCTGCTTCTAAATCTTTCGCTGCGCCATTGGGCAGGAAGCTTGCTTTAAAAGGCTTTTGGTTAAAGAGGTGCTGGTTCATGAAATAGCGATAAGACTGAGGATCGTTCTCTTGCAAACCAACATATTCATCCAGATTGACACTGAACATCTCTGAAAAATCAAGGTCGCTCTCAACAATCTGCTTGTAAAATTCTTCTGGGCTGCTGCCTGTAGCTAAGCCTAAAGTTTTTGCCCCCTGAGCCAGCTTTTCTTTGAGCAGCTCGAGAGCCACTTTACCACCTTCTACTTGGTTTTCCACTTGAATAATTTTCATTTTCCACCTCCGCATCTTTTCTTAATTCTATTATATGGTATAGACCAATTTTTGTCAAGAAAAAGTATGTAAAATAGACATACTTTCTAGTCGTGCTCGCTTCCTTTTGCAGGAAATCGTGTTATAATAGAGACATGTTTTTACTGATTGTTTTATTGATTTTATTTTTTGTCGGAGTCTTACTCTGCAGCTTGAGTTTCCTCATAAAAAAACAGCGAGGCTGGCAGATCTTAACCTTGATTTTGGGTGGCTTGCTTACAGCTAGTCCCTTCCTACTAGCCGCCTACCTACTCTGGCTAATGAAAACAATATAAGGAGATACGATGAATACCGCTGATTTTGATTTTGACTTGCCCGAAGAACTGATTGCCCAGACGCCTTTAGAGAAAAGGGATGCTTCCCGCTTGCTAGTGGTCGATAAAGAAACGGGAGCCTTCTCCGACCAACACTTTGACCAGATTATTGATCAACTCCAGCCCGGCGATGCCCTAGTTATGAATAATACGCGTGTCCTGCCTGCCCGCCTTTATGGTATCAAACCTGAGACAGGGGGCCATGTCGAGCTGCTGCTGCTGAAAAATGTCCAGGGTGATGACTGGGAAGTGCTAGCCAAGCCGGCCAAGCGCCTCAGAGTGGGTGCTCAGATTTCCTTTGGCGATGGCCGCTTAACTGCTACTGTGGTAGAGGAGCTTGAGCATGGCGGTCGAATCGTGCGCTTTGGCTACGAAGGGATTTTCCTAGAAGTCCTGGAAAGTTTGGGAGAAATGCCGCTTCCGCCCTATATCCACGAAAAACTGTCAGACCGCGAACGCTACCAGACTGTCTATGCCAAGGAAAACGGCTCTGCCGCTGCGCCAACTGCTGGACTTCATTTCACAGAAGAGCTGCTGGAGCAGATTGCTGCCAAGGGAGTCAAACTGGTCTATCTGACCCTTCATGTCGGACTGGGAACTTTCCGACCAGTTTCTGTGGACAGCTTAGATGATCACGAGATGCACTCCGAATTTTACAGTCTGTCCGAGGAAGCTGCCCATACACTCCGTCAGGTCAAGGCAAATGGCGGTCGTGTCATTGCAGTCGGCACAACATCTATCCGCACCTTGGAGACAATTGGCAGTAAATTCCAGGGGCAGATTCAGGCTGACTCTGGCTGGACCAATATTTTTATCAAGCCGGGATACGATTGGAAGGTCGTTGATGCTTTTTCAACCAACTTCCACCTGCCCAAGTCAACTCTTGTCATGTTAGTCTCTGCCTTTGCCGGACGTTCCTTAACACTTGAAGCTTATGAGCACGCTATTGCTGAGCGCTATCGCTTCTTCAGCTTTGGTGATGCTATGTTTATCAAATAACTATAGGTGAAAATTTATGAATAAAATTGAAAGCAGACACCGTCTCATCCGCTCCTTAATCATGGAGAAAAAAATCCATACCCAGCAAGAACTTCAGGAGCATTTGGAAGCAAACGGCGTCATTGTAACCCAGTCCACTCTTTCACGAGATATGAAAGCACTCAATCTGGTCAAGGTCAGTGAAAACGATACTTCCTACTATATCATCAACAGCATCGCACCATCCCGTTGGGAAAAACGCCTTCGTTTCTATATGGAGGATGCTTTGGTCATGCTACGACCAGTTCAAAATCAAGTCGTCATGAAAACCCTGCCTGGGTTGGCCCAGTCTTTCGGTGCCATCTTAGATGCCTTAGAGCTGCCACAGATTGTTGCTACTGTCTGTGGAGATGACGTCTGTCTGATTATCTGCGAGGATAATCAAGGTGCTCTGGACTGCTTTGAGAAGCTCAAAGAATTTACCCCACCATTTTTCTTTAGTAAATAAAAGCTGAGACAAAATTGCCTCAGCTTTTTTCTATTTTCGATTTTTGTCTCAGTGAAACCCATTAGTAACTCAGCAAGCCATACTTGACTAAAGCAATGCTGTACAAATAAGATTTGAAGATGCTTTCAAAAAGGCAGCATTTAAGGTGTCGTAGCCAAACGATAAATGGCTTCCGCGTAAATATCCATGGCCCGATACAGATCATCTAAGAGCAATCGTTCATTGACCTGATGCTCTGTCTGATCAGCTCCCGGAAAGAGAGCGCCGAAAGCAACACAGTTAGGCATAGTACGAGCAAAGGTCGCTCCACCTGAAGACATAGCTGGACTGTTGTCTCCTGTTTTCTCCTGATAAATTGCCATCAGGGTGCTGACCAACTCACTGTCCAAAGGTACGTAGAGCGGAGCCAAGTAGTCAAACTCCTGATAAGTCAGCTCGTATTGACTGGCTATTTCTGCTAGCTTTTCAACCAGCTTTTCCTTGTCTGCCAAGACCGGAATCCGCATGTCAATCCGAATCTCAGAGCGGTCAGAGGTTAAAGTCAGACCAGCAACATTAAAGGAAAGAAAGCCCGTCGGTTCATCAGACACAGGCCCAAAAAGATGACCGCCTGTCGCATCTTCACCAACCGCCTGAGCCAGAAAGGCGAGAGCCGGATGCGAATCCAAGGGCTGCAAGACCTTGGCTAGGCGAATAATGGCATTGACTCCTTGGGCGGCATCCTTGGCGTGCTTGGGCAAGCCAATAACCGTTACTTCTTCTGCCGTTCGCTCATATTCATAGCCTAAATCTTCCAAGCCAGCAACGACGGACTCCAGTAGGCTGCCTGAATAGGAAGCCTTGGCAGGAACGACATTAAAAGCTTGGCCAGCTTCGAGCTCTAAAGTATCAGAGCCCGGCCCCACCAACTTAAGCTGCAGAAGCCCTTTCTCAGCATAGGTCAAAGGGAAGGAAGAGTCCGGCGCAAAGCCAAGTGCAGCCTGCTCTTCTAGCTGGTTATACCTACCCATACAGCGCCAAAGCGTCTCCTCATCTGTACCAAAGATAAAGCGAACCCGCTTTTTAAATTCCACTCCGCTATCCAGCAATGCTTTTACAGCATAAAGAGCGGCCATAGAAGGTCCCTTATCGTCCTGAACCCCACGACCGAAAATCCAGCCATCTTTGACAGTGGCTTCAAAGGGAGGTGTCTGCCAGTCCGACTCATCACCTGATGGAACAACATCCAAATGACAGAGAACGGCCAGGAGCTGGGCTCCATGACCGATTTCTGCATATCCGTAATAACCTTTAGGGTCGAGGTAGGTTGTAAAACCTAGCCCTCGACAGATTTCTAAAGTTTTTTCTAGGACATCTTGGATAGCTTGTCCAAAAGGTGTTCCATTTTGACCTTCATTCAGTACTGAAGGATAAGAAACGATTGTTTTCAAAGATTCAAGAAAATCTTCTTTAACCTCTTCTGTTATAAAATTTTTCATGGAATCACCTCAGCTTCTAGCTTATAGGAACGGTAAGAAAGTTCCTAGGAGTAAGAGACCAATACTGATAGCAATGATAGCTACAATCAGCTTGCCGATAAATTTCCACCAAGTACCGATATTGATACGTCCAAGTGCCAAAGCTCCCATAACGATACCAGAAGTTGGTGCAACCAGATTCAGCACACCTGAAGCAGACTGATAAGCTGTGATGATCAAGCTAGCCTTGACATTGACAAATTCTCCCAAAGGAGCCATGATTCCCATAGTCGCACTGGCCAGACCTGATGATGATGGGATAAGGAAGGACATCGGCAGGTAGAAAATGTAAGTCAAGACGATAAATACTTGTGATGATAGACCGCTGAGTCCTTGTTTACCCCAATTGAGGATAGTGTCTGTAATCATACCATCATTCATGATAACTTGGATACCACGGGCGATTGCTACGATCAGGGCTACGCTAAGCAGATCAGCTGCACCGTTCATAAAGGCTGAGATAATCTTGTCTTCCTTGAGACCGTAAACAGCGCCAATCAAGATTCCCATGAAGGCAAAGAGCATAGCTCCTTCCGGGAAATACCAAGTCCCCAGTGCGGAAGTAGATGAGCCAATAATCTTACCGAGTACTGGAAGACCTGTCAGCCAGGTATTGACGTCCTTAAAGATAGTAATACCGAGATCTGTCCAAGGAATGAAACTCAATACCATAAGGACAAATGTCATAATGAACAGGAATAGAACTGTTCTTTGTTTTTTGCTCAGAGTTGACTCAACAGATGAAGAAGTTTCAACATTAAAGTGTTTCAAATCTTCTTCGCGAGTGCTGTAAACCAATGACTTGGTCGGATCTTTTTGAATCTTATCTGCATAGCGGTAAACAAACCAAGTGCTGAGAGCAGTCATGACAACCAAGAAGATGAGACGAAGGACAATCCCTTCACCAGTTCCAACACCAGCAGTCTCTGAAGCGATAACAGTTGCAAATGGATTTAGCGTAGAAGCCAAACATCCGATTTGCGAACCAAGCAAGATAATAGCCACCCCAGTCAGACTGTCAAAACCAACCGCCATCATCACCGGTACCAAAAGCGGATAGAAGGCCATGGTTTCCTCACCCATACCATAGGTAGTACCTCCGAGGGCAAAGAGAGGCATCAAGACAACAATCAGCATCTTTTCGCGCCCCTTGTACTTCTTAACGATGGAGGCAATTCCCACATCCAAAGCACCAGTTTCATTGACAACACCAAGGAAACCACCGACCATAAGGATGAAGAAGGCAACATCTATCGCAGCAGTAGTCTCCTTGATCAAGGAGCCTTTCTCAGGATGCGTACCCAGCATAGCACGAATCGGTGCCATCAGAACATCCCAAATTCCTTGCGGATTTTGCGCTTGTTTTTGATACACACCATCTATAAAAGCCCCAGCCGGGATAATCCAAGTCAGCACTGCCATAATGGCAATGATTATCAACAATACGGTGTAAGATGAAGGCATCTTAAACCCTTTTTTTATTTTTTCACTCATTTGTTTTTCCTCCTAAACGTTTTTTACGAGGTTACAAACCTGCATTTCCCTGCATGAGCAAACAAGAAAACGCTTACTTTATTTATATTTTACCATATTAACATTGAAAAAGCCAGTGTTTTTGAAAATAATCAAAGATTTTCAGGAAAAGACTTCCATCAGCAATAGAGATTACTTGCTATCGCTTTTCAGTCAATTCTATGCTATCCTTTTTCAATAATCGTGCCGCTCTCAGACTCAATCAGAGCACCCAGATTTTCCAGAGATGTGATAACTGCTTTACCTTCTGGACGGCCGTTAACAAAGGCGATAGCTGCTTCTACTTTTGGAAGCATGCTGCCTGGTGCAAATTGTTCTTGCTTGATGTATTCTTCCAATTGAGCAACATTCACATGTTCCAGCTTTGCTTGGTCAGGTTTGTTGTAGTTAACAAAGACATAGTCCACACCAGTCAAGACGATGAAGAGGTCTGCATCAACCAACTCTGCTAAGCACTGAGAAGCAAAGTCCTTGTCAATAACGGCTTCAACACCAGTAAGATGGCCATTCTCTTCTTTGACGACAGGAATTCCGCCGCCACCCGCAGCTACTACTACTTGACCTTGATTCAAAAGCGTACGGATTGTTTCAATTTCCTTGATATCCACTGGTTTTGGTGAAGCAACAACCTTACGCCAACCGCGGCCAGCATCTTCTTTGAAAGTCGCTCCGCTCTTTTCAGCTTCTGCTTTAGCTTCTTCTTCTGAGTAGAAAGGACCGATTGGCTTGCTGAGGTTGACAAAGGCTGGATCGTTCTTATCCACCACTACTTGCGTCACAACAGAAGCGACATTCTTTTCGATTCCTTCATCCAAGAGAGCATTTTGCAAAGCATTTTGTAGCCAAAAGCCAATGCTTCCTTCTGTCATAGCCACAAGAGAGTCTAGTGGGAAAGCAGGATTCTTCTCAGAGTTCGCTGCCAACTGTTGCAGCAGCAAGTTCCCTACTTGCGGACCATTTCCATGGGTGATGATAAGGTCATCCCCGTTTTTAATCAATTTCACCAAGTGTTTAGCAGTTTCCACCAAGGCTTCCTGCTGTGCTTTCGCAGATGGGTCAGATGAAAGGATGGCGTTTCCTCCCAAGGCTACAACTATTTTACGATTTGCCATTTAATTTTCCTTTATTGCACTCCAAAGAATGCACTTCCAATTTATTATAGTAGATTTTCAAATTTTTGATAAGGAAATAAGCATTTCTTATCATATAAAAGAGGGCCGGACTAAAGCTATTAGTCGCAGCCCTCATAGCTGTTGGTAGACGGTTTCTTATGTAAGATTATACTTTTGGAATGTAGAGGTTTCCAAGAGTTGCAGCCATAACCGCTTTGATTGTGTGCATACGGTTTTCTGCTTGGTCGAAATGACGAGCATATTTGCTGCGGAAGACTTCGTCTGTTACTTCCATTTCCTCTACACCGAATTTTTCAGCGACATCTTTACCGTAAACAGTATTTGTATCGTGGAATGCAGGTAAGCAGTGCAAGAAGATAAGATCTTCATTGTCAGTTTTCTTCACCAAATCCATGTTTACTTGGTAAGGTTTGAGGAGGGCAACGCGTTCTGCAAACTTGTCTTCTTCACCCATTGATACCCAAACGTCTGTGTAAAGAACATCTGCACCTTTAACTGCTTCGTCAGCATCTTCTGTAATCAATACACGAGCGCCGCTTTCTTTAGCAAAGCCTTCTGCCAATTCAACGATTTCTTTTTCTGGGAAGAGTTCTTTTGGTGAGAAGATGTGAACGTTTACGCCAAGGATAGCTCCTGTCACCAGCAAGCTGTTGGCAACGTTGTTACGTCCATCACCACAGTATACCAATGTCAAGCCTTCCAGACGGCCAAAGTTTTCTTGAACAGTCAAGTAGTCAGCCAACATTTGAGTTGGGTGCCATTCGTCAGTCAGACCATTCCATACTGGAACACCTGAGAATTCTGCCAATTCTTCTACCATACGTTGGCTGAAGCCGCGGAATTCAATCCCGTCAAACATACGGCCCAAAACTTTCGCAGTATCTTCTGTAGATTCTTTCTTACCAAGCTGGATATCGTTAGCACCAAGATATTCTGGATGTGCTCCCAGGTCAATGGCTGCTGTTGTAAAAGCTGCCCGAGTACGAGTAGATGTTTTTTCAAACAAGAGAGCGATATTCTTACCAGCAAGATAATGGTGTTGAACATTGCGTTTTTTCAAATCTTTCAAGTGAGCTGAAAGACCGATAAGGTATTCTAACTCAGCACGGCTAAAGTCTTTTTCTGCTAAGAAGCTACGTCCTTGGAATACTGAATGTGTCATTCTATTATTTCCTCTTTCTTTTCTTTATGTATTTGTTAGCACTTGTATGCTTAAATTTCTTCACGTTCAAACGGCATAGACATACAGCGTGGTCCACCACGACCGCGAACCAATTCACTTCCGCGGATCTTAATCAAACGCAAGCCGTATTCTTCCAAAATCTTGTTAGTAACTGTATTGCGGTCATACACCACTACCACACCAGGTGCGATGGTCAAGGTGTTAGAACCGTCATTCCATTGCTCACGCGCAGCAGCTACGATATTGCCACCGCCACAGCGAATCAGATGAACTTTTTCCACACCAAGGTTTTCTGCCAATATTTCTGCCAAATCACCTTTTTCTTCAACAATCTTAAGTTTGTCATCAACATAAGTCACAGAGTAAACGCGAAGATCACCTTCGATTTCTGGGTGAATCGTGAACTTGTCATAGTCAACCATAGTGAAGACAGTGTCCAAGTGCATGAACTTACGGTTGTTAGCAAATTCAAAGGCCAAAACTTTCTTGAAGCCAACATTTTTCTTGAAGATATTGACCAAGAGTTTTTCGATAGAAGCTGCGTCTGTACGTTGTGAAATACCAACTGCCAGCACATCTTTTGAAAGAACCAACTCGTCCCCACCTTCGATACGTGTATCTTCTTCACGGTTGTAAACAAGTTCAACATTTCCACCGTATACTGGGTGATGTTTGAAGATGTATTTACCGTAGAGAGTTTCACGATTACGAGTGTCTGCATACATGTGATTGAGCGATACAGCATTACCAATTGTAGCAAATGGGTCACGAGTGAAGTAAAGGTTTGGCATTGGATCAATAGCAAATGGATAATCAGATTCTACCAAGTCCGTCAAGCCTTTTGCTTCTTCAGGAATTTCTGGTAATTCAACTTTTTGAACTCCTGCCATCGTTTTTTCAACCAACTCTCGGTTATCTTTGATACCACGGAGCAGTTCGCGAATAGCCTTCTTGGTTTCACGGCCACGAATATTGGCTTCTTCCAGATATTCTTCGATGAATTGCTCGCGGATTTCTGGAGAAGTCAGTGACTCAGCAGCCAGCTGCTCAAGATAGAGCACCTCAACTCCTTCATTACGAAGCGCTTGAGCAAAGTTATCATGTTCTTTTTGTGCATCTTCCAAGAAAGGAATATCGTCAAAAAGAAGACGTTCTAAGTAGTCCGGCTGCAAGTTTTCCAACTCCTTGCCAGGACGGTGCAACATAACTTTTTTCAGTTTTCCAATTTCTGAGAAAACACGAATTGGATGTGTAGACATCTACTATCCTCCTTTTTCTTTGCGGTTTAGGTTTTTCTAAGCCCGTTTACATGTACTATTCTAGCATTTAATGCTACCGCTTTCAAGAAAAAGCCTACATTACAAATGCCAAATCCTTTGCTTTTTTCTATTTTTATTTTTATAATATTCTTCTTTAAAGCGTTTTCTTTGAATATTTTACGCATTATATTATTTTTGTGAATATTTATTTTTTAAAATAAAATTAGTACACGGTTAATATTAGAATATTTTGAATTTATTAAGCAAAAAAGAAGCTAATCAGAACCGATTAGCTTCCAGCAAGGTATTTCATGAAATACTCTTTCTCTTTAAAAGTTAATTTTTTATGTTGGTATTCAATCCGACCTTCATCTAAGAGCTTTTTCAGAACTTGATTGACCGTTTCCCGAGTTGTGGCTCCTAGCTTAGCAAGTTCTTTCATGCTGATAGGAAAGGGCAGGCTATCTCCTACCTTGCACAAATCCATGCAGAGCAGAGACAAGGACTGAACCACACGCTCGCTGGCACTAGCTGCTACGACATTACGCAATCTCAATTCCTGAAATTCCAAGATTTGCGATAGCCGCTTGGTAATGAACAAAAGCTGATCCACACTCTTCTTTGAATAATCTTCAAACAAATCGATAGGAATGGACAAATATTCGACATTGGTGACAGCGCTGGCTGTGTAATGATAGCGCTCATCAAAAAACATACCTCCATAGGGGAAAACACTGTCTTTCTTGACATAATCCATATAAGAAAATGTGTCTGTCGAATCATACTGCTCAATCCGCACATAACCTTGAGACAAGAGGAAAAGACGCTCACGCCGATCTCCTGCAAAAAAGATAATTTGTCCTTTAGGAATCTTGCGATACTGAATCTCCACTGCTAATTTATCGAAAAGCTCCACTGGCAGATTGACAAAGGCAGGGTGCTGCCGGATATATTGATAATGCTCCTTGGTAATCATGATAACCCTTTTATTTGATACTTGATACCATTATAGCATAAATCCGCTTACAAATAGAAAATGCTGACTATAAAAGTAAGAAATCCTAACAAAACAAAGAGGTGTGCCCATTTTCTATTCATGGAATTTCTGTCAGCCTGTACTTTTTTGGGCAAGTAATTGCCTACAATTATGAAAACCAAAGCAACCACCATTGCTGCTGTTTTACGGATATCAAATTCCTCATTTAAGCCCCGATAAATAGTAGCTAGATAGAGCGAAACAAAGGTAAGAGGAAACATCCAGCGAATAAGGTGTTTAAAGGTTCTATTTAAGATATCTTTGGCAATGGTTGTCCAATAGATCATAACTTCTAGCAGCATCATGACAATTGGAAAAGCCGAAACTACTAAAAACTTAGGTAAAAAAGCATTTCCTTTTCCAGATAAGTCAAAGTGAATAGCCAAGTTTTCTGGTAATGTTTGATAGACCCAGATGGCATATAAAACTGGCAAGAGCATGACGCCAAGCGCCCAACCTAATTCTTGTAAACTATTTTTTTTCATTTTCGTTTCCTCCTCCAAGAGATTGAAACCAGGCAAGAATTTCTTCAAAAACAGTGACATCTAAGCTGTAATAAATAAAGTTCTTCTGCTTTTCTTCTATGAGCAGACCGGCTTTCTTTAGCTGAGAGAGGTGGTAGGATACCGTCGCAGGAGTCAGCTCAAAAGCTTGGGCAATTTCCCCTGCAGACTTCGGACCATGCTTGAGCATTTCCAGAATCCCCCTTCGAACTGGGTCAGCTAGAGCTTTAAGCGTTTGACTGATCCCCATGATTAGACCTTTCTTTCAGGTAAACTTTCAAAATTTTCTTGGTCAGAAAGACTAGTGCCACTACCTCTACCAAGAGCAGAGCTTCAACTGCAAGTGGCGGAAGAACGCCTACCTGAGCCAGAGCAGGCGCTAAGTCAATCAGGGCGTGAAGTCCCAGAGCGGCTAAAAAATACACTGGAGCCTTCTCCTTGACCGCTTTCCAAACCCAGAAGGTCAGAAGGATTTGAATGAGAATAGCCAAGATCCGTTCAAAAGCCAAAAGATAGATGCTGCCAGCGTTCATGGAACGGACATTGTCAATAATTGCTTGAGGAATTTGAGCCAGCGTCTGAGCATTCCCCTGAGTTACTACTTGAGCTATAACCCAAAAGTTTAAGAGACTGACAATACCAACAAACAGAGCCTCAATACCACCATGCCCCAAGCCATAGGCTATACCATCCCTAAAGGTCAGTGGGCGCTTCTTTTGCAACCAGTAAAAGATGACCCAGCGGGCTGTTTCTTCAAAAATAGCTGCCGCAGCAATAGCATAAAGAACGTATAGCCAAGGATTTTCCGTCTGCAAAGCGATAGTTCCATCAGCCTGAGGCTGTAAAACGATACGATGCAAAATATTTTCCAGAACCTGACTAGAAAGATAAAAGCCGACCCCCCCTAAAAGAAAGACTAATAGAGAAATGTGCTTGGTCTTTTTAAAATAAACCAAAGGAACAAGGACTGCTCCTAAAATAAGCAGCATAGCAATCAAGATATGAATGGAAATCATCGTTTTTCTCCTGAACTGTTTAGATTTTTTTCTAAATAGATTATACATCTTTCCTTTCTTTCTGTCAAATCTATTTTGATTTTTTTCTAAATAGATTTCAATCTAAAAGTCATCAAGCTTTACTGCATTTTAAAACAAAAAATACGCCCAGATTTTCATCTAAAGCGTATTTTTTCTGATTTCTATTAGATTAGTTCATATTAACCCGATGCCATTCATTGATGACGTAGGCTAACTGACCAACTTGCTCAATTCCGACACCACTGATCTCATCACTGGCCTCGGTGCTACCACCTAAATAAGCCGTATAGAGAGCTATAATATAGGGCTTCTCTTCCATGACTAGAGCATCCACATTGAGCGCTTCACGAACATATCCTGGCTTTTGATAAATGGTAATGTCACGCAGATAGCGCTTATAATACTCACCTGGGAAGGATTCGCCTATATAATAAAGGATATCCTTGTACTTTTCCTGATTTTTAGACAAATACTCAAGGACCTGAATATAGTAGTCCGTCGTGGTCTTATTATTCTCACGGCTGATCGTCTTAATATCAGCCTTGGACTGACCGTAGCGACTAAACATATCATAGGCCTTTTCCATGCCGCCTAGACGCTCTGCTAAAGCGTAGGCTGGAGTATTTTCAGAATAAACCAAGGAATATTCCTGCATGTCTGATATTCTCATAGCACCGTTGAAAGCACCAACATAGTTATCATGCTCGCCCCTATATTCATAGTTTGTATTGGTAATATCAAACCGCTCGTCCATAGAAAGTTTGCCCGCAGCAACTTCGTCAACTACCAGCATATTAAGAGGGAGCTTGTAGGTCGATCCCGCAGTCATAGGCTGGGTATCATTCATTGCAAAGGTCTTGCCAGTCGTCAAATCCTTATATGAAAATGCAACCTGGGAGGGTTCAATTCCCATTTCAGTCATATAAGCCTGAATGACCTGAGTCAAATCCAAATTTGCATAGTCAAATCGAAGTCCTAAAGCATCCATAGTCGGGCCGTCCGCCTCCATGACCTTCTGCTTCTCCTCTGGACTTTTTTCAACAGGCTTGGGCTTTTCTTCAACTGGTTTGGAATCAGGCTTGACTTTCTCTTCTTCCTGTTCTTGCTCGCCAGACTTTGCAAGTTGGGCAGCCTCTTGTGCTTTCTTTTCAATAGCCTTATTTCGTTGGGTTATAAAAAGGAAGATGAAGCCCAGCAGACAAAGACAAGAAAGGACAGCTACGATAATCGTTACAATTTTTTTACTCAAAACATTTCTCCTAGCATTTGTATTATAAAAAATTATGAGGAAAATAACAAGTGAAACCCAGAAAAAAGGCATTTTAAGCATCAAAAAAGGCAAATCATTAATCGATTCGCCTTTTTATCTATTGAAACTGCCTGTTTATTTAGCAGCAGCGTAAAGTTCGTCAACCTTTTTCCAGTTAATAACTGAGAAGAAAGCTTGGATGTAGTTCGGACGAAGATTGCGGTATTTCACATAGTAAGCATGTTCCCAAACATCCAGTCCCAAGATTGGAGTTTTACCTTCTGAAATAGGAGTATCCTGATTTGCTGTTGAAGTTACTTCCAACTTGCCTTCTTTGTTGACAACCAACCAAGCCCAGCCAGAACCAAAACGAGTTGTAGCCGCTGCAGTGAAAGCTGCTTTAAAGTCTTCAAATGATCCAAAAGTAGCTTCGATATCCGCTGCCAACTCTGCAGATGGTGATGTTTCTGCTGGTGTCATCAATTCCCAGAAAAGAGCGTGGTTAAGATGACCACCACCGTTGTTGATGACTGCCTGACGGATATCAGCTGGGATAGACTCCACATCAGCCAATAATTTTTCCAAGTCTTCACCAATTTCAGGATGTTTTTCAAGCGCAGCATTAACATTCGTTACATAGGTATTGTGGTGCTTGTCATGATGCAAGTGCATTGTTTCTTCATCAATGTAAGGCTCTAACGCATCGTAAGCGTAAGGAAGATCAGGTAAGATAATTGCCATTTGATAGACCTCTTTTTCTATATGATTATAAAAATGATAACGCAATCATTAGAATTTTTCAACTATTTTGCTTGTAGCTCACCCGTCGCAATCTTGAGCAGAGCCAAATCAAACAGGTAATCTTTATCATACAGCCCCGACTTAATCTGGTAATCTGTTTCGATTAGACAAGCCATGGTCTTTTTAAGAAAGGCTAAACTCAGTGAGCGAGCATCCTTTAAAGCAAACTTGACTTGATAAGGATTAACCTTGCGGCCTAGATAATCGGACAAATCAGACACAATCTGACTCTCAGCTCTGCCATTTTCCGCTAAAACCTTAACCTGCGTAAAGATACGAAACTGCCCCAGCATAATGGCAATAAGCTTGATTTCATCCTCACCTTGAAGAGTCAAATCTCGTACCAAGGTTCTGGCTTCATCAATCTTCTGTTGCAAAATCAGCTGGGTCAGGTCAAAAATATTGTCCTGAAGAGTCTTGGGAATAGCCTCGGCAATGTCTTCTAAACCAATCTGACCAGACTCTTTATAACCTTTCAGAAAGGCTAAATTTTTACTAACTTCACTGAACTGAAAACCTGATTTCAGCAGCAACTGATCGAAAGCTGTCGGAGCAAATTGTAATCCTTCTGCCTGCGCTTCCTTGCTGAAATAAGCCCGTAGATCTGCTTCCTTGAGTTCTGCAGCCTCAAAAATTTTCCCGTCCCGTTTCAGTAGTTTAACCAGACGGCGCTTGCTATCCAACTTACCTTCTGCGAAGATAACCAGACGAGTTGTATCCGCTGGATTTTCCAGATAATTTTCAAAAGATTTGAGTTCTTCATCAGTCAGATAGCGCTTCTTAGCTGTTGTCAAATCAGCAAAATGATCCAAAATCACGATTTTTTCATCTGCAAAAAAAGGCAGACTGACCAAGTCCAACTCCACATCCTGGTAGTTTGCTTCTTTCATATCAAAAATAGCTGTGTTCAAATCACCTGCTTGAAACTGAATCTGGCGGAGAAACTGCTCTTTCAGCAACTCAAACTGACCCATGTCATCTCCAGCCAAAATGGTCAAAGCAGGAAGGTTACTTGGCGTGATTTTTTTAATTTCCTCAATAGCTAACACAGAAAGTCTCCTCTGCTTTATATTTCTTGTCAATTTTTTTCATGTATTGATTGTAACAAAAAAGAGTCGGAAAGTCTGCTATTTTCTTTCCAAACAAAATCTAATTTTTGAGTATATCTGCTATATACATATGAACTGTTAGTAGCTTCATTTTTCTTTGTTATGAAAAGCAATCAATGCCTCGTTCTGTTAAAACTTTTCTGCGAGCGATAGAACAAAAAGAGCTGGAAAAATTCCAACTCTTCTTTGTTTATTCTTGATTTTCAGTTGTATCCTCTACACTGTTTTCAGCTGGAGTAGAAGCCTGCTCCTCTTGAACCGATGAAACAAAAGGATTATCTTGAACAGGTGCTTGAGTTCCAAAATCCTGAGGTGTTGACTGCTCAGGTGTTTCAGCAGTAAATGGATTTTGAACTGGTTCTGCTTGCTCCACCGCTTGACTTTGATCAGAAACAGGTTGTTGTGGCTGTTGACCAAACTGCTGTTCTTGGAAGCTACCTTGCTGTGGTTGTTGACCAAATGGTTGATTTTGGACAGGTTGCTGTGGTTGCTGACCAAACTGTTGTCCTTGGAAACCACCTTGTTGTGGTTGTTGGCCAAATTGCTGATCTCGGAAACCACCTTGCTGTGGCTGTTGGCCAAATGGTTGGTTTTGGACAGGTTGTTGTGACTGACCAAACTGTTGGCCTTGGAAACCACCTTGTTGTGGCTGTTGACCAAATGGTTGGTTTTGGACAGGTTGCTGTGGTTGTTGACCAAATTGCTGACCTTGGAAACCACCTTGCTGTGGCTGTTGACCAAACTGCTGACCTTGGAAACCACCTTGCTGTGGCTGTTGGCCAAACTGTTGTCCTTGGAAGTTTTGCTGGCCATATTGCTGACCGTTTGAATTTCCAACCATTTCAGGCTTAGATCCTTGACAAAGCAAAACAATCAAAGCAATACTACATGGAAGAGATACTATTCCTGCAATAATATTTAGAACTGGAATAAATGATAGAAAAAAAGGACCAACATACAAGAAAAGGAAAGCCCAATGATAACCAGCATCACGTAAACGACGGACAATGATAGCCAAATTAGGTACAAAAGTTGCCAGAGCATATAGAATTAAGATGAAAATAAAGATTACAGCGAATCCTGCTCCAGCCAAGATTGCTGATGGATCTGATTCATATCCATATGTTGAGTCTTGAACTGCTGCTGAAAGAATACTTCCAAAAGCAGATGCCCAAAAAATGATAAATAGCGGTGCAGTAACAATAACATGGCATAAAACTACCCACCAATAGTCTGACCGGCTAGACCGGCTTGAAAAATCAGCATAATGTGTCCAGAATTTTTTATATGCAGCAAACATAAAATTCTCCTCTATAATTTTTTATACCCATTATCTTATCACAAATGCATAAATAAATCAATATGACTTCCTGACTGAAGCTAAGCAGTCTACAAAGTATGAGTTGGCATCTTTAGCGCTGCTATCAACGAACCGTTTCAATCCTCCAGGAATTCCAACCAGTAAACCGAATGGCCCCCTGCTGGTCAGTTCGATAGATAGCTGTATTAAACTTCTCAAATCTTTGCAAGGTTTCCTGATGGGGATGACGATAACGATTATTCTGACCGGCTGATATCAAGGCCAGTTTCGGCTGAATTTGCTCTAAAAACTCTGGACTGGACGAGCCTTTGGAACCATGGTGCCCTGCTTTTAAGACATCTGCTTTCAGCTGAGGGAAGCGCTGCAGCAGTTCGGTTTCTCCTTGTCTTTCCAAATCACCTGTAAACAAAAATTTTGTCTGAAAGAACTCTCCGTAGAGTACAATCGAATCATCATTTCCACCGTCGCCTGTCCCGCTGGGATAGAGAACCCGCAAAGCTGAGTCAAATACCGGAATCTCATCTCCAACTTTTACGACATGGACAGAAGTTTCTATCTGCTCCAGCTTTTGAACAAAATCAGGCTGAGTCAAACTTCCTTTGGAAACATAGATTTCCTTGATGGAAAAATGCTTAGCTACCTCCAGCATATCGCCCATGTGGTCGGTATCGGTATGAGTCAGGACCAATACATCCAGACTAGCAACACCACGATTTTTGAGATAGGGAATCAAGGTCTTTTCTGCATTGGATGAAGTCTGTCGCTCCTGCCAAGCCTCCTTCTTTCCTATCTCGACTCGTCCTCCTACGTCAATCAAAATCGTCCTGCCCTGCCAGTCCCTGAGAAAAATGCTATCACCTTGACCAATATCCACCACTGTAATCTCATTTTGCAGCGGATGCTTTGTTAGGAAAAATAAGAGAAGAGCTAGGAAACTAAAAGACAAAAGCCAGCTTTTCTTTCTCCGAAAGTCATAGATTAAAGCCAAAACTAAAAGGAGGGCAACAAGTAGCCAGAGGTTGGGCTTCCCAAAAATCAAAGGACGCGGAGCAAAATCAGCTACCCAACGAATCACATCTTCTAGCAACTCAAAGAAAAAATTGACTTGAGTGATTTTTAAAAGTGGCGACAAAATAAAAATGAGGGTTAAGCCTGGCAGCATCAGCAGATCAAAGAGTAGTGAAAATAGAAAAGTTAAAATCACGGACCAAGGCTGAAATTCAGAAAAATAGTAGATTAGTATAGGCAAAATCCCCAATGAAATAGTCAGACTTTCCGCTAAAAGCTTACGAATCGGCGGTAACTTTTCAAAATCCATCATAGAAATCAAAAAGGCATAGGCGCAGGACAAGACACCGCCTGCTGTCAGAAGAAAATTGGGCATGATGATAAAGAGAACCATCAGTGTCAGAGCAAAGTTATCTAATCTGGTCAGTCCTTGCTGGGCCAACAACTTCTGAACTAAGCTTCTGACGACAGAAACAGAAAAGCCTGTCAGTCCAGCGTAGATAAATGAAAAAGGTAGCTGCAAGGCGTTTACTGTCTCCCTCTTCATCCCCAAACGTAGAAGAATCCTGCGAAAACCATCCAAAAAGAAACCTACCTGCATACCAGACAAGGCAAACAAGTGGATGATACCCAAGCTAGAATACAGATTGCTCATTTCCGCAAACTCCGTATCTAAGTCACCAAACAAGAGTCCTGTCATGTAATGGCTCATTGGACTAGGAAAATTACTTCGAATATAGACCAGCGCTTTTCTGCGCCAGACAGACAGCCAATCCAGTGGATTCAGGCTGGAAATTGGTCTTAGTGACTGAATCTTATTGATTTTTAAGGTACGGTAAATTCCCTGACTCTTTAAATAAGCCTGATAGTCAAAGCCCGAAAAATTTCGTTGTTGCTGGGCATGTTCAAACTCTCCTTCAATATCAAGTACGACCAAATCTGTCAAATGCTGAAAAGCTTTCTTTTCACTGGCTGATTTGATCTTGTAGAAGACCTGATAAAGCCGACCGTCCGTTCGCCCTCGAAAGGATAGGGAATCTCCATTGACTTTGATCGTATCCGGCAAAACTTGAACCGAGCTAGCTGAAGGAGGTTCCTGCCTAAAGGCCTGCTCTGCCATTTCCCGACGAAGCAAGAAAAAGAGGACAAAAAGGGACAGGAATGCCAAAGCAGCTAGACTTTTTTTGAGGGGATAGCTGAAAAAGAGACGAAGCAAAAGGACACCCAGCCCTAAATAAGCCAAGGAACTGCCAGAATAGACTGCAAAATAGGCCCATACAAGGATGAAAGCTAGAAAGATAGGGGTGAGGGGTAGCTTTTTAATCCACTGTGACATATTCTTTCAGCTTTTCTAAGGTCTTATCTCCAATCCCTGACACTTTTTTCAGATCATCTACTGACTTGAAGCGGCCATTGCTTTCGCGATAGGCGATGATGTCTGAAGCCCGCTTCTGCCCGATGCCTGAAATAGTCTGCAGTTCAGTCTCTGTCGCCGTATTTAGATTGACCTTGTCCGACTTTCCACCACTGGCACCAGCAGAATCAGAAGATCCTGCTTGATGCTGGCCAGTCTGTGTGACATCAGCTCCTTCTTCACCAATCTTTGCAACATAGATTACTGCTTCATCCGTTAATTTTTGTGCCTGATTAATGGACTTAGCCTCGGCGTCTGCTGTCAATCCGCCAGCTTTTTGGATGGCTTCATGGACTCTCGCTCCTGCTCTCAGCTCATAGACACCAGGATTCTTAACTGCGCCTTTAATATCCACAGTGACTTGCTCGCTCTCCTCTTCGTCCGACTTAGCCTTAGAAACAATCCTTTCGCTTTCTTCATCAGCTGAGCTGGATGAGGAAGTTAGCTCTTGGCTCAAGGCGGCTACCTGATTTTGTGGCTGGTGATTTCCTTTGATGAGGAAAAAGCCACCTAGCATAGCGCCAACTACTGCCAGACCGACAAAGAGCTTGTATTCTTTCAGCTTTTCAATGATTTCTTCAAGCATATTTTTCTCCTTTGTCTTTTTATTCGTAAAAGATTGCAAAAAAATAAAACAAGCCGAGAATATTTTCAGCTTGTCATATTTTAAAATCTTTATTTTGCAAGAAGTCGTATAGATAGAAGGGTCATTGATGAAAATAGGAGCTATAATATCAATCTACTTTTCTTATCCTGTATATCCAAGCTTCTAACTTTTGAGCTCTGCTATGCAAAAAAGCAAGATTTGCCAAAAGAAAAGCCATCACTAGCACGCTTAGAATCAGAAGCAGCGGCCAAGAAACTGACTGCTGACATAGATAAAGGATGAAGACTAAGATGAGTATAGGAAAAGTCGTCAAAGCTGTGAAGCCGCCCGGTACCCAGCGACGAAAGCGAAACACTTGCATGATATGGCCCAGCAGATGGAGAGTATGACAGAAGCCAATAGCCAGAGCCAGCTCGGGAATGCGAAATAGAATCGCAAGCAGCAAGAGTATAAAAGCCAGCAGAAATTCCTCCGCAATCATCAGAGCAATGCTTTCAGCAGAAAGATAACTTCCTCTTCTAGCAATGAACATCTCCTTTTGATAGCCTTGATGGTCTTGATTCTGAGAAATCCAAGGCCGAACCAGGATAATCTCATCAAACTCGTGCAGCATAAACAGTGATAAGGTTACAAAAGATAAAAAAGCAAGAGACATAGCATCCTCCTTATAAAACATACCTACATTATAACTCACTCACATACAAAAATCAGCTCCCAAGCAAGATTGCTCAGGAAGCTGATTAGTATCTTATTTTCTATGCTTATCTGGATCCCAGACAAAGCTAGCAAAAAAGCTGAAAATGATGGTCAAAATTCCAATCAAAATAGCAGGAATAAAGACAAAGGCACGTAAAATCCGTAAGAAGATATTGCCTTTCTTTTGTGTCTGGTAAGGGGCCACTTCAGCATCCAGACGATCAAACTCAGCATGAATACGGCGAGCTACTTCCTCAACTCCCTCATCGTTCATCTTCTTAATGTCTGAAATATCAATTGGATTACCAAAATTCATGTCCACACGCTCCCCAGCCGCCAAGCCTTTAAGGCTCATGGGACCAGCATAGACTACTGGCATGATACGAACTTTAGCCATCTTAGCGATCACTGCCACTCCTCCCTTGACATCCGTAGAATGGCGACTGCCGCTTGGGAACATAATCAGGGAACGATTGCTCTTTTTCAGCATATTGACAGGGTATTTGATAGCTGACGGACCAGGATTTTCCCGGTCAATAGGAAAGGCACCACACATGCGAATCCACCAGCCGAACACCCGATTTTCAAAAAGCTGTTTCTTGGCCATGAAAATGAACTGCTTGGGCTTGGTCGCAAAAGCCATGTAAACTGGATCCCACCATGTCCGGTGAGGGGCAACCAAGATATAATTTTCATCTTTTGAAGGAATCTTTTCTTTATTGTGGTAATGTGCATTGCCGTTCAAGGTCCACAGGATAAAAATCACTAAACCTCGCAAATAAGTATAAAACATAAACTCTCCTTATTTCAAACCAAAATTATACTTGAAATTTATTACATCCTTTCCCATTATACCCTATCCCATTATAGTCTGCAATATTTTTCCAAACTTTGGCTGTAACAGCTGATTCTGATAGCCATTTCCATAAAAAAATGGTATCATTAATCTCATGAACAAGAAAGAATTAATCGGTTTAAACCAAACCCAAGTAGATGAAAAAATTTCGCAGGGCTTGACCAACGATTTTACAAGTGACACCAGTACTAGTAACTGGCAAATCGTTAAGCGGAATGTTTTCACCCTTTTTAATGCCCTTAACTTTGTTATTGCTGTAGCCTTGGTCTCTGTCCAAGCCTGGAGCAATCTAGTCTTCTTCGCAGTAATCAGCTTTAACGCCGTCACTGGTATTATTACGGAACTGCGAGCCAAACGCATGATTGACAAGCTCAATCTGGTCAGCCGAGAGCTGGTCACAGTCATCCGCGAAGGCCAGGAAGTCAAGATTCAGCCAGAAGAAATTGTACTGGGCGATCTGATCAAGCTGTCAGCTGGTGAGCAAATTCCCAGTGATGCCCGTGTGGTAGAGGGGGTTGCCGAGGCCAATGAAGCCATGCTGACAGGGGAGAGCGACTTGGTTCTCAAGGAAGAAGGCGCTGAGCTGCTGTCTGGTAGCTTTCTGGCTAGTGGGCAGATTTATGCTGAGGTACACCATGTCGGCGCGGACAACTATGCCAACAAGCTCATGACTGAGGCTAAAACACTCAAGCCTATCAACTCGCGCATTCTATACAATCTTGCGAAAATTTCCCGCTTTACTGGAAAAATCATCATTCCTTTCGGATTGGCTCTCTTCTTTGAAGCCCTAATGATAAAGGGACTGCCTGTCAAAAACTCTGTCATTACCAGCTCGACAGCCCTTTTGGGTATGCTACCTAAGGGAATCGCCCTGCTGACAGTCACGTCACTTCTGACAGCTGTCATCAAGCTAGGTATGCGCAAGGTTCTTGTTCAGGAAATGTATTCTGTTGAAACTCTGGCTCGGGTGGATACTCTCTGCCTGGACAAGACCGGGACAATTACCCAAGGTAAGATGACTGTTGAAGCCTTACATAGCCTTTCAGATAAGTTTTCTGATGAGACCGTCAGTCAAATCTTAGCAGCCTACTTCCAAACCAGCGAGGATAATAACCCAACAGCTCAGGCTATCCGCAAGGGCTACGGCCATTTAGAGCACACCTATACTAGCGACAATGTCATCCCATTTTCTAGTGACCGAAAATGGGGCGCTATGCATTTATCAAGTGTCGGAACTATCTTTCTGGGAGCTCCCGAAATGCTACTGGACAGCAATCCTGCAGCGGTTGGAGAGGCTCAAAAACGCGGATCTCGGGTTTTGGTACTGGCTCACAGCGACCAAGTGCTAGACAAACACAGTATCCAATTGCCTGAAGATATGACTGCTCTGGCTGTTCTGGAAATCACTGACCCTATTCGTGAGGGAGCGGCCGAGACACTGGACTACCTACGCTCTCAGGATGTTGATCTGAAAATCATCTCTGGTGACAATCCTGTGACCGTTTCTCATATCGCAAGCCAGGCTGGATTTGCCAACTACGACAGCTACATCGACTGCTCTAAAATCAGCGACCAAGAACTGGTTGAGCAGGCCGAAGAAACAGCTATCTTCGGCCGTGTTTCTCCCCATCAAAAGAAGCTGCTCATCCAGACTCTTAAGGCCGCTGGTCGGACAACAGCCATGACCGGAGATGGGGTTAATGATATCTTGGCCTTGCGTGAAGCAGACTGCTCCATCGTCATGGCCGAGGGCGACCCCGCAACTCGGCAAATTGCCAACTTGGTCCTTCTTAACTCCGACTTTAACGATGTCCCTGAGATTCTTTTTGAAGGTCGCCGAGTCGTTAACAATATCGGCCGGATTGCTCCGATTTTCTTCATCAAGACCATCTATTCCTTTATCCTAGCTATCATCTGTATCGCCAGTATCCTGCTCGGAAAACCTGAATACCTCTTGATTTTCCCATTCATCCCAATTCAGATCACCTTGATTGACCAGTTTGTCGAAGGTTTCCCACCCTTTGTCCTCACCTTTGAGCGCAATATTAAGCCGGTTGAAAAGCACTTCCTCAAACGCTCCCTGCAGCTGGCTCTGCCAAGCTCCCTCATGATTGTCTTCAGCGTGCTATTTGTCCGCATCTGGGGCAGCAGTCATGGCTGGAGAGATATAGAAATGGCAACCCTGACCTATTACTTGCTAGGCAGCATCAGCTTCCTGTCCGTCATTCGGGCCTGTCTGCCACTCAACCTCTGGCGCAGCCTGCTCATTATCTTCTCTGTCTTTGGCTTCTATCTATCAGCCTTTGTCCTGCAGCACCTTTTGGAAATTGCAACGCTGACAGCCGCAACTTTGCCAGTCTATCTGATTCTCATGGTCGTTTTCGGGCTTGTCTTTGTTGCCTGCACCATCAAGCAGAAATACAGATTTGATTAAGGGCTAGCTAAAAATAGAATTAGCATTTAAGCTCATGGAAACATGCGAGAACCCTCGCATGTTTTTTTGATTGTGCAAAAACTTCCCATATCCCTTTGGAATCCTTGCTAAATCATGCTATAATTGACTTATGAACGAAGCAAAACTAAAAGACGGAGAACGCGTCAACCAGCTCTTTTCGACGGATGTCAAGATTATTCAAAACAGTGAGGTCTTCAGCTATTCAGTAGACAGCGTGCTGCTTTCCCGCTTTCCCAAGCTGCCTCAGCGGGGTCTAATCGTTGATCTCTGTGCTGGAAATGGCGCTGTTGGACTTTTTGCCAGCACTCGCACCAAGGCCAAGATTCTAGCAGTCGAGATCCAGGAACGCCTGGCAGACATGGCCGAGCGCTCCATTGAGCTCAATGATTTGACTCAGCAAATGCAGGTCATTCAGGACGATTTGAAAAACCTAGGACGCTATATCACTGGCAGCAAGGTTGATATGATTCTCTGCAATCCGCCATATTTCAAGGTTGACAAGAAATCCAATCTCAATGAAAGCCAGCACTACCTTTTAGCCCGCCATGAAATTTCAACCAATCTGGAAGAGATTTGCAAGATCGCCCAGCGAATCCTCAAATCCAATGGTCGCCTTGCTATGGTTCATCGACCAGAACGATTTTTAGATATTTTAGATACCATGCAAGCCCACAACCTGGCTCCCAAGCGCATCCAGTTTGTCTATCCAAAGCTGGGTAAAGAGGCCAATATGCTGCTTATCGAAGCTATTAAAGATGGTTCCCGCGATGGTCTCAAAATCCTGCCCCCTCTCTTTATTCACAATCAGGACGGCAGCTACACTCCGGAGATTCACGAGATTTACTATGGAAAATAAAGCCTATATGTACGTGCTTAAATGTAGGGACGGCTCCCTCTATACCGGCTACACAACAGATGTCCAAGCCCGACTCAAAAAACATCAGGCTGGCAAAGGTGCTAAATACACTCGCGCTCGACTGCCAGTTACCTTACTTTACCAAGAGGAACACCCTAGCAAGCCGGCTGCCATGTCGGCTGAAGCACTCTTTAAAAAGAAAACTAGACAAGCCAAACTGGCTTACATCAAAGAAAGGACTCAAAATGCCTGAAATCCAGTTTAAAGGCGACTTTCATCATATCGAAATTTCCCCAGATGCCCAGCTTGATATCGGCCAAGATGTCATCTTCCAATCTTTTACTAGCCTAAATGTAGCAAGTGGCGCACAACTCAAGCTAGGAACCCGGGTTTTCTTTAACGACCACTGCACTGTCCGCTGTCAGCACTCTATCGAAATCGGCAAGGACACCATGTTTGGTGATGGCGTCCGTATTTTTGACCACAATCATCAGTATTCTAATTACCATATCGAGAAGATTGATTATAGTGTTGCGCCAGTCAAGATTGGAGCTAACTGCTGGATTGGGGCCAATACTGTGATTCTCAAAGGTGTGACCATTGGTGATAATGTCATCATTGGAGCCAACAGCTTGATTTTCCAAGATATTCCCAGCAACTCTATCGCTATGAGCAAGGAAGAGCTTAGCATCAAGGAGCGTCCACAGGGCAATTTCCATGCCTTTACGCTGACGGCTTCTGATACTTTGGAACAACTGGCCTATTTAGCAGAAAATCTGCCAGAATTAGAATTTCACATAGCTGCTAAGACCAATATTTCTCCTTACTTGGCTAGCTTTAAGGACTATCCCAATATCAACCTCTACACCAATATCCACCAGGATGACTTTATTGAAGACTTGCTCGATAGGGCGGATATTTACTTGGATATCAATCACTGGGGAGAGGTCGACCAGATTGTTCAAAGAGCTATCAGCAAGGGGAAGCCAGTTTTAGCTTTCAGCCAAACTGCCCACCAGCCTGAAGAAAATACTTTACTTTTCGAATCGGACCAACCCCAGCAAATGGCTGATGAAATACGAAAATTAATGCAAGAAAAGTCTAGGACATAAAGATCCTAGACTTTTCTTTTGCAGTCGATATGTATTTTATTAACTTTATTCACCAGCAATTCCATTTGGAATGATAACTTCCTTGAGTAACTGCTCTTCTTCTTTGATACGGACATAGAGGGTGATACAGTAGAGCGGGAAGAGGATGAACAGAGCAAAGTAGGCATGACTGAGCAGGGCCAAGCCCACCAATTCTGGTACAACATTCAGGAAATAATTAGGGTGTTTGACATTACGAAAGAGCCAGTGGTCAACAAACTTATGATCCTTAACCAGCATGAGCTTGATGGTCCAAACTGGTCCTAAAAGCTTGGCAACAAGGTAGAGCATAAACATAGAAAAGAGCAACAAAATAGCTCCCAATAGGCTCACCAAGCCAAAAGCTGGCTTTTTCAGCAGCAATTCCAGAAAGCAAACCGCATAAAAAAGCATGTGCAGGTACTTCATGATAGTTGAGTTTTTCACCCCGTACTCCATGCCACCCTTAGCCAGAATATCCTGCTCATTCTGAGAGGATTTCCTCAAAAACACCAAACGAAAAAGCGACACAGCCACAAAAATCACTATATTGATTGTCATAAGACCTCCTAAAATTTAATAATACATTTTATTATATAAGGAATTCCGCGGCAAAGTCAAGACTGTTGTTTACAAAATCGACTAAGATATAAAAAGGCTGTGACCGGAATTTCTAGACAAAATCCCAGTCACAGCATCTATAAATTATTCATTTGAGCCAGGTTTCTCTCATCGGTCAGACATCACAAAATTTCAACATAGGTGCTGTATTTTTCCTTGACTTTCGGAGCGATATTATCGTCCGTCACAACTGCACTGAGGTTGTCCAGCCGGTAAAAAGAATAGAAAGAATAGCTGTCAAACTTGCTGTTATCGGCTACAATATATTTGCTGATGGCATTGTTAAGGATAATCGCATCGCCATTACCTTCCTCTTCATTGCTTGTCGTAACATTATGACCGTCAATGCCATTCGCCCCAATAAAGGCCTTAGAAACCTTGATTTCTTTCAAAAGATTATTGGCAAACTGACCGACAAAGGTTTGAGTCTTAGCCCGATAACGTCCGCCAATCAGAATTAAATCTAAATTGGCTCTTTCTTTTAACTTTTCAAAAATTGGCAGCGAATTGGTGACAATGCTGATATTCTTGCCATCCAAATAGTCTCCGATAAAATCCGTTGTGGTTCCTGAACCAATAAAGACCGTATCCCCGTCAGCAATCAAATCCGCACATTTACGGGCAATCTGCTTCTTCTCCTCTACATTCAGCATTTGCTTTTCTGAGTGGGAAATCTCGTTGAGGGCATTCTTGACCTTCTTATGGGCTCCGCCATGAACACGGGTCAGCATTCCCTGCTTCTCCAAGTCAATCAAATCCCGACGGATGGTCATATCCGTGACGCCCAGCATTTCTTTGAGATTTTTGACAGCAACCACACCTGTTTGATCCAGTTCTTGCAGAATGATTCTATGTCTACTTTCTTTCATTTTACATTCTCCTTTTGCTCCTGAATTTCTTACAGACTCACCTTCACTTTATTATACAACAGTTCCAGCATATAAACAAAGATTTGTGAATTTTTTTATTTTAAATAGCTGATATGTTGAATTTTGATGTCGAAATTAGTTGAAATACTTTGAATCCTGTTCTATAGCAAGAAGACCAAGAACTGTTCACAGCAGAAGTAAGGGGACTATAATTTACTTTGAAAAACAGGGCAAGTTCAATCAGCATGATTAAGGAAACTACATTGGCTCATACATATATTTCGGCAGGACTGAGAATAAGAAGATTTATTGAACAAACAAAAAGAGAGAACTTATACTCTCTCTCGACGCTAAAATTGTCGCCAACTCTAGTTAACACCTCGCTTTATTTATCACCCTTGTTACGGATAACAAAGCCGGTTTTCTTTTCGCTAGAAGTATTGCGTGGCTTCTTGTGGTCCTTGCGGTAGCGATTTTCTTTATCAAACCGCTCTTCTTTACGACCTTTCTTAAATTGGTCGCGACGGCCACCTCGGTCACGGCGATTGTCATTGTTGCGACGGTTGCTATTTCCGCCACGACCGCCCTTGCCTTTTCCGCCAAAGCCACCGCCAGACGGTTTAAATGGCAATGGTTTTTCACGGGCAATTTCTACTTCAGGAAGAGCATCTGGATCCTGCACCGTCAAGCTGAGGATATACATAGCCAGCTCTTCTGGGCTGAATTCTGCTGCCAGCTTGCGGGCATCCTTGCCGAATTTCTCAAAGTTAGAACGGATGCTTTCATCCGCAAAATCGCGTTCAATCTTCTTAAGAGCAACTTTTTTCTTAGCTTGGAAAGCTTCCTCTGCAGTCGCTGGCTTAAGGCCTTTCATACGCTTCTTGGTCAGATTTTCGATGATCTGCAGATAGCCCATTTCATTTGGCGCCACGAAAGTGATAGACTGACCTGACTTACCGGCACGACCTGTCCGGCCAATCCGGTGAACATAGCTTTCTGGATCCTGAGGAATATCATAGTTGTAGACATGGGTCACACCAGAAATGTCCAATCCACGCGCGGCTACATCTGTCGCCACCAAGACATCCAAATTGCCGTTTTTAAAGTCGCGCAGAACGCGGAGGCGCTTGCCTTGGTCCAAATCACCATGGATACCTTCTGCTCGGAAACCGCGGATTTTTAGGCCACGAGTCAGCTCGTCCACCCGACGCTTGGTCCGGCCAAAGACGATTGACAGCTCTGGCTGCTCCACGTCCATCAGGCGGGTCATGGTATCAAATTTTTCATTTTCCTTGACACGGATATAATACTGATCCACCAGCTCCGTCGTCAGCTCTTTAGCAGCAATCTTGACATGCTCAGGCTCCTTCATGAACTTGACACCGATGCGCTTGATAGCATCCGGCATGGTCGCTGAAAAGAGCAAGGTCTGACGCTCTTCTGGCACACGGGAAATGATAGACTCAATATCTTCCAAAAATCCCATGTTAAGCATTTCATCCGCTTCGTCCAAGATTAAGGTTTCAATCTGATTCAGCTTAAGTGCCTTGCGCTTTATTAAATCCAAGAGACGACCAGGTGTTCCTACGACGATATGAGCACCTGATTTGAGGGCCTTGATTTGTTTTTCGATGCTGGAGCCACCATAGACAGAACGCACCTTGACGCCCTTGCTGCGGCCAAAACGGAAAAGCTCTTCCTGACTCTGCACTGCCAATTCACGGGTTGGGGCAATAATCAAAGCCTGCACAGCAGAATTATCTGTATCAATCTTCTCCAAAGTCGGGAAGCCAAAGGCCGCTGTCTTTCCTGTCCCTGTCTGGGCCTGACCAATGACATCCTTACCTGCCATAGCAAGTGGAATCGTCTGCTCTTGAATGGGGCTTGCTTCTACAAAGCCAGCTTTTTCAATCTCTGCTAGTAATTCAGTAGATAAATGTAATTCATTAAATTTCAATGTTCTTCTTCTTTCTAAAGGCGGTGCGAAGCCACCTTATAAGGCTTTTGATACTCACCTATCGAAACATCCCAAGTTCTTTTCCCTTGCTAAATCTCGATTTTCTGAGAGTATTCGCTCTTCTCTTCATAAATATGGGCTCTCAAGTCCAGGCACTAAAAAAGCGCCGACTCGGTCGCTAGCTCCCACTGAATAGAAAAACTGTATTTCTGCAACTAATCTAGTATACCACAAAAGCACCTAAAAAGATAGGACTTGCCTGTAAAATATTTTATTAGAGCTTTCTTTTGTAAAAAATGAAAACTTGAAAATCATTTTCAAAAACATTATAATCTACAAATAAGAAAGGAGACAGGTATGAATAAATTTTTACGAGTGACTTTCATTTTACTGATCTTAGCTATGCTGGGCGCAGCTATGATCCAGATTTTCCAGCCCCTGCTATTGGGCAATGAGTCCATCTATGGCCTAGCTCCCTACTGGCAGCGGGAAATTGGTTTCTGGAATCTGGCTATTCTGCCTTTAGTCATTGCCGCCAACATAAAGTATGATTGGTTCTATCTGCGTATGACCTTGCTAGCACTGATTCTGGGCGGGCTGGGCTTTGGCACCAACCATCTGCTAGGCTATCTGGAAAAGGCGAATCAAGCGAATCTACTGGGCTGGATTGAAAATTATCTGCTCGTCTTTTGCTGGATCATCGGCTGGGGACTGGAATATCGAAAAAGACAAAAAAGTGATGAAGAGGCTTCCTAAATAGACAGCTTCTCCATCGCTTTTTTCTTCATTATGAACACTTCTCTATATTAGCCAGTAGCTCCTCGGCAAATTGACTAGTGGTCAAAGCCGGCACCCCTTCCAGCTGACTGGCAAAATCGCCTGTCACTTTTTGCTCAAAGAGAGCCTTCTCAATAGCCTTAGTCAGGAGCTGAGAGACCTCTGACCAACCAATATGATCAAAGAGCATGGCGCCCGATAAGAGAAGAGAACAGGGATTAGCCCTATTTTGACCCGCTATATCTGGCGCCGTCCCATGAGTAGCTTCAAAAATAGCATGACCGGTCTCGTAATTGATATTGGCTCCTGGCGCAATACCAATCCCGCCCACCTGAGCAGCCAAGGCATCGCTGGCATAGTCACCATTTAGATTGGTCAAGGCGACAACATCAAATTTCTCTGGATAGAGCAAAATCTGTTGCAGAAAATTATCCGCAATGATGTCCTGAATAACTAGTTTTCCAGAAGCTAGCTCGTCCACATACTCTCTTTGAGCTAGTTCATAGCCCCATTTCCGAAAACCGCCCTCTGTAAATTTCTGGATATTGCCCTTGTGGACCAGAGTCACCCGGCTCAGTCCTTTGGCTAGTGCATAGTCAATAGCCGCCCGTATCAGCCGCTCGCTTCCTTGCTTAGAGATAGGCTTAATCCCTATAGCAGAGCTTTCTGGAAAGCGAATCTTGTCAACCTGCATATCCTCCTGCAGGAAATCGATAACTTTTTTGACTGCATCCGTTCCACTCTCCCACTCAATCCCTGCATAGATGTCTTCTGTATTTTCCCGAAAAATCGTGATATCAGTCTTCTCGGGGTGCTTGAGCGGACTGGGAACTCCCTTAAAATAACGAACCGGCCGCAGACAAGCATAGAGATCCAATTCCTGTCTCAGGGCCACATTCAAGGAACGAATCCCTTCTCCGACTGGGGTTTCTAGCGGGCCCTTAATGGACACTAGATGGCTCTTAATCGTTGTCAGCGTTTCATCCGGCAGCCAGTTACCCGTCAGGTCTGCTGCTTTTTTCCCAGCCAAAACTTCCTTCCAAACAACCTTTTTCTGGCCGCCATAAGCCTTTTCCACTGCCTTATCAAAGACCAGCTGGGCATTTTCCCAGATATCAACCCCAATCCCGTCACCTTGGATGTAAGGAATAATAGGAGCATCCGGTACCAGCAACCGCCCTTTCTTAAACAAAATCTTATCTGCCATTTTATCTCCTTCCTATGGGAAGATACTCCAAACCTTGAGCACCAATATAGTTAGAACGTGGCCGAATCAGCTTATTGTTCTTGCGCTGTTCCTGAATATGGGCAATCCAGCCAGCCACCCGGCTCATAGCAAAAATCAGGGTGTAGATACTGCTGTCAATGCCCAGTACATGGTAAACCGTAGCCGAATAAAAATCGACATTCGGTATCAGGTGCTTGGCATGCTTCATATAAGCTTCAATTTCCTCTGAAAGCTGATACCAGACTTCGTCCTTGGTTCCCTGTGTCAAGTCTTTGGCCATTTTACGCAGGTATTTTTCACGCGGATCTTGGGTCTTGTAAACCCGGTGACCAAAGCCCATAATCTTCTCGTGAGAGGCCAGCTTGCGGTCTAGATAGGCCTGGCAATTTCCTTCTGCTCTAATCTCTTTCAGCATATCAAAGACACATTCATTAGCGCCGCCATGAAGCGAGCCCTTGAGCGCTCCAACAGCTGCTGTCACGCAGGAATAAATATCGGTCAAGGTTGAGGCGCAGACTCGAGCCGCAAAAGTTGAAGCATTGAGCTCATGGTCGGCATGGAGCACCAAGGCACAGTTAAAGGCTTTGACTTCAAGCTCACTCGCCTCTTGTCCTTTGAGCATATAGAGGAAATTGGCCGCAAATCCCAAATCCTCCCGTGGCTCTATCGGAGTCTGACCTGACCTCAGTCTGGCAAAAGCCGCAATAATAGTCGGCATCTTTGCCATAAGCTGGATGCTCTGCTCATAGGTCGCTTCTAGAGAAGCTTCCTCAGCATGGACATTATAAACCCCTAGAAGACTGACTGTTGAGCGCAAGACACTCATAGGATGAAGGTGCTTGCGGGACTGTATAAGGATGCACTGCTCCACCGCATCGCTAATGGCATAATTAGCTCGCAGATCTTCTTCAAAATGCTTAAGCTCAATCTGAGTCGGCAAATGCAAATGCCACAGCAGATAAATCACCTCTTCAAAACTCGCATGGTGCTCTACCAATTCAGAAATATTGTAGCCTGCATAAGACAAAGAATCATCCACAATCTGGCTAATCCTGGTATCACAGGCAATGGTATTTTTCAAACCGTCCGTCTGACTCATGCTCACACCTCCTCTAATTTCTTTCTAACGACCATGGGCAAAATCCCCCCATTTTCATAGTAACGGATATCCGCCTCTGCATCAAAGCGCAGCCGAGCTTGAAAAGCTATTTCTTCAACACCTTTCCGAGCTATCACATCAACTAGCTGACCAACTTGAGGATTCTGTGGCAGATTGATGTCGAAAGTCTCCTTGCCTGTTAAGCCCAGACTAGCCGCATTATCGCCATCTAGATACTGCAGAGGAAGAATCCCCATCATGACCAGATTGGACCGGTGGATGCGCTCAAAACTCTCTGCCAGCACCACCTTGACACCCAAAAGATTAGCCCCCTTAGCTGCCCAATCACGGCTGGAGCCCATACCGTAGTCTTTGCCAGCTAGGACAATGGTGTCAATTTGCTCTTCTTTGTAACGCATGGCCGCCTCATAAATGGATAGCAGCTCTCCTTTATAATCTGTGTAACCACCAATTTTCCCATCCGCCAGTTCGTTTTTTATTCGAATATTGGCAAAAGTCCCCCGCATCATAACCTCATGATTACCCCGACGGCTTCCATAGGAATTAAACTCTTGGTAATCCACTCCATGCTCCATCAAATAGGAAGCTGCTGGGCTGTTTCTGGCAATATTTCCTGCTGGGGAGATATGGTCTGTCGTCACCGTATCCCCAAATTTTGCCAGCACAGCAAGATTTTTCAGTGGCTGAATGACTAAATCATCAGCCAAGCCATCAAAGTAAGGTGGATTTTGAATATAGGTCGAAGCCTGATTCCACTGATAATTTTGAGAAGAGGATGTCGGAATCTGATTCCATTTTTCATTGTCATCAAACACATGGGCATATTCTTTTTCAAAAAGCTGGCGCGTCACATATTTTTGAACATAGTCAGCTACCAAGTCGTGCTCCGGCATCAAATCCATCAAATAAACTGGCTGCCCCTTTTGATCATAACCTAGCGGCTCGCTGGTCAGATCAATATTGGTATTTCCAGCTAGAGCATAGGCAACTACCAAGGGCGGACTAGCTAGGAAATTAGCCTTGACCAGTGGATTAATCCGTCCTTCAAAATTCCGATTTCCTGAAAGAACAGCACTAGCCAGCAAGTCAGTATCCGTAATCGCCTGAGCCACTTCCGGTCGGAGATCGCCTGAATTTCCAATACAAGTGGTGCAGCCATAGCCGACAAGATTGAAACCAAGCTGATCCAGATAGGACTGAAGACCACTCTTCTTGAGGTAGCCTGTGACCACCTTGCTGCCCGGAGCCAAAGAAGTCTTGACAGTCTTTGAAACCTGTAAGCCTTTTTCTACTGCTTTCTTGGCTAAAAGTCCTGCCGCCATCAGGACATAGGGATTGGATGTATTGGTACAGCTAGTAATGGCAGCGATAGCCACATGACCGGTCTTAATCGTCTCCTCATGATCAGAAAATTGGACTACTGCTGACTTTTCCAGCTCGCTCTCATCTAGACCAAAGCCTCGGACCCCCGCTTCTCTGACTAGACTAGCTTGAAACTCCTCTTTAGCAGCTGTTAATTCAATCAAATCTTGGGGACGCTTGGGGCCTGAGATGCTCGGCACAATGCTGGACAAATCTATTTCGACTACCTTGGTATAGTTCGGCTCAATCTTTTCGTCATAGAAAAGGTGATTTTTTTGAGCATAGAGATGGGTCAGCTCGATATGATCTTCTGATCGATTGGTCAGACGCATGTAATTGAGCGTTTCCTCATCTATCGGAAAATAACCACAGGTAGCACCATATTCTGGCGCCATATTAGCCACCGTTGCCCGGTCAGCCAGACTTAGATGAGACAAGCCTGGCCCAAAGAACTCGACAAATTTACCAACAACATTTTCCTGCCGCAAGATTTGCGTGACCTTTAGAGCCAAATCTGTCGCTGTCGCAATCTTAGGCAGCTTGCCCAAGAGACGAACACCAATCACCTCAGGAACCGGGAAATAAGAAGCCTCACCTAACATGGCTGCCTCGGCCTCAATCCCACCAACACCCCAGCCCAGAACACCAATACCATTGATCATGGTCGTATGGCTGTCCGTCCCAAACATGCTGTCCGGATAGAGTTGGCCATCCTTTTCAATGATGACATCACTGAGAAATTCGATATTGACCTGATGGATAATCCCAGTAGCAGGGGGAACCGCACGGTAATTATCAAATGATTTTTCTGCCCACTTGAGAAATTCGTAGCGCTCATTGTTACGGACAAACTCTTGATTCATATTGGCCTCTAGAGCTGTGTCACAGCCATAAAAGTCCACTTGAACACTGTGGTCAATAACTAAATCAACCGGAATCTCCGGATTAATCTGATTGGCCTGACCTCCCTGTCCAACAATCGCATCGCGCATACTAGCCAAATCTACTACAACAGGAACACCCGTAAAATCCTGGAGAATAACTCGGCTTGGTTTAAAAGGAACTTCTCCGCTTGGTGATTTAGCTTGATAATGCATCAAAGAAGCAATGTTATCTTTTGTTACGTCAACACCATCTTCCTTACGAAGAACACTTTCTAATAATATTCGTATAGAATAAGGAAGCTCTTCTATATCTCCTCCTAGTAGAGCTGAGGCTTTCCCAAGGTCATTATATCGGTATAATTTGCCTTTATAATTTAAATTGCTTAGGTATTCTGCCATATTTCTACCCCTCACTTATTTTAAATTGTTTTATATTATACTTTATTATGAAAATTTATGCAATAAAAATTATAATTTTTATGTTATATTTTATTACATAAAATAACAGTTTTTAAAATATAGACCAACTGTACCAATCATTTTCTTTCCTAAGTAAGAAAAAAACAAGCACCATTCTCAGTGCTTGTTATAGGTAAAATAATTTCAAATGCTTACTTCTTATTGGCTAACCATTTAAGAAGCTTGGTTAGAAGTCCCCAGATGATCAAACTAATGACAACAATATAAATCCAGGCGTTTTTATTATTAGACAAGGGCAGAGGAACATTCATACCAAAGAAACCCGTGATAACTGCGAGTACTGCCAAAAGGACCGAAATAATGGTCAAGACCGTCAAATTGTCATTCAGATTGTTATTCAGGATATTATTGTAGGAGCCAGAGAGCTGGCTGAGAACTTGAGCAATCAGATCAGTCATCGAAACGAGCTGACGAGCCTCAATCATAGCATCCTCAAACTGCTCGGTTTCTAATTCATCAAAACGTCGGTAAATGCCATGACTTTTGATATGCTCTAGGAGCATGCGATTCTGCTTAGCTGCAGCAACTAGATAGACCATAGAAGTTTCCAAGTCAGACAGAGCAAAAAGATGCTTTTTGGTAGTTGTCTGACGCAGGAGAGCATTAATCTCATCTTTACGCTTGTCCATCCGCTCAACAACCGGATAGTAAGAATTGGAGATTAACTCTAGACTAGCAAAGAGAAACTTATAGACCGATACTGGCTCATGGCACTCAGTATAGGCTTTCATCATGTCCACAACATAGGCATTGTCTTGGTTGCTGATAGTAATGAGCCGCCCCTGCTGCACTACAAAGGTCATGGGAATCGTTTCATAATATTCCTTATCTGTCGCTAGATTAAGGACATTGTAGATAAAGACAACTGTTCCATTCTCACGATTGTAGTCCATGTGAGCCCGCTCGTTCTTATCAAGCGCATACTCGATGGTCTCTTTATCAATCTCATAATCCTGATAAATCCGGGCGTTCTTTTTGAAACTATCTGAGTCAATGTTGATCCAGACAGACTGATCTTTTAGTTTTCTTTCCAAAAACATGGAGCTCCTTTCTATGAGGAACACTTAGTGCTCACAAAATTATCTTACCTTCTATCTTTTTGAATATAAATGCATGTTAATCCAATTATAAAAGTTGCCTTTTCTTTTAGTTTTCTCATTAATTGCTAATAATTTCTAATTCTTTATTTTGAAAATTGTTGCTATTTTTTTAAAAAAGGGTCAACTGTTCTCCTTCAATATCTGTTTCTGTTTCGCTTTCTATTTCTCCTAATTCAGAAATAAATTCTTTATCTTTTTTCCTATAAACGAGCTCTAAAAATTTTTTAGGACTTCGAATTGAATCGTTTAATAAGGAATTCTTAGCCAGATATAAAAATATTGAGCAAGCCTCAGCCTGGCAATTTATAGATTTGTTTGGATTAAAATTTATATCGGTAAAAGCATCGTATTGAAGAATGAAATTAGATAATTCTGTATTTTGAAATAACGCATTTACGTATAACCAGTTATAAAAATAAGTACGTGGTAGCAGAGGAAATTTTACTCCTAAAAAATCGAATTCAATTAATTTATCATTTACCTCAATTGAACGAACTTGTCTCTTTACTGCCTTGGCATCTAAATCCAAATCTTGATTTACAAGTCCATAATTCTTAAACACTTTAGAAGACTGAAATAAAGATTCTACAGAGTATTTATTACCATTACGCAATGTAAGTTGAAGATTAAAGGCACTACATTCTTTCCCAAACTCTTCTTCAGAAGCAGTGGAAACTTCTAATACTTTTAAATTCCCAAATTTTTCTTTGAATTCTTTGTGAAGAGAATGTATAGATCTTTGTTTTTGCGAAACTGAGAAACCCGGATACCAATTGAATTTTATATTCTCTTTTTTAAAACTGTTTGAACTTGATTCATATATATAGACAAATCTCTCTGCCATTCTACTCCTCCAATTCGTATAATTTTAATACTTTTCCTTGCATAATACTGTATGCTGAATTTCTCTTAAACCATTCATGAGAGTAATATATTTTTAAATTCCTTAATTCTATCTGACACAACTTTAATCTTAACACTTCATCCCTAGCTTGCTTTTTGCTACTAAAAACCAAACCTATTATTTTATCTTTCGGAATCATATCTGGAGATAAAACTTCTGCTTGATTATTGGTTGGTATATTAGGTAACATTGAGACACTACGATTAAGCCCTAGAACCTCTGTATTAAATAACTCCATAAACTTTTGGCTCCCCTTACCTATATGAGCACCTCTGTTTTTTGCAGCATTGACAGGACAAAAATATGTCTCTTCATTAATTATACTAGGCGAAATTAGCAAGACAACCCAATCATTCAAAAGCGATTCTTTTTCTTTTTCAATTGATTTTTCAAAAAAGAAAAAGTTTGGATACTCTACGGAAAGACATATCAATTCAGGGCGATTATCATAACGATGAATATCATTTAATTTCAAAAACTTGCATTCAGAGTCTCTAATCGCTTTATTAGAAATAATACCATTAGCCTCCTCATCACCAATTCCTAATATATAAGGAAGATTGGAAGACTTTGTAAAATGGCAAAGACGAGTTATGCCTTTTTTAAAAACAATTTCTTGATTCACATTAACCTTCCCCTATCCACCAAGATAAAAATTCATATCATAGTTTTGATATGTTAAAGCCAAATTAGTAGTTGCCCTAGTAATTGCAACATATAATTGTTTTGCAACTTCATTATTTTCATTATCTTCAAGATTGCTATAATCTTCTATGTATTTGCTTTTATCTATATCAAGTACTAAGACATTATCAAATTCTAAACCTTTGACTTGATTAATAGTATAAAGCTCAACATATTTATCTAAGTTCAGACCCTTTAAAATTTTTGCTATAGTTTTAAAAGAAGTTGGATCCATTAGAATAATTCCATTGCTACCTATTTTATTCGTAAAAAAATTCGAAATAATGTTTTTGTATACTTCAAAACTATTAGCCTGTTGTAATTGTGGTATTTCTCCATCTCTTCTAGACGAAACTCGGCTAATTTTTTCATCCTCTTCTTCCGTTATAAAGCCCTTTTCAATCAATATATTTGCCAAATTACTAATTTGTTTTGTATTCCTATAATTTTTAACAAAAGTCTCTTTGGATATATTATTGACACCTAATTGTTTAAAGGAAATCTTAGTTCCTAAAATTTGTTGAGCATAATCCCCTAATAAAATACAAGCTCCATTTTCCTTAGTTAAATAGGTTAAAGATTGTATCTTCGCTTTATCCATATCTTGAAATTCGTCTATAATTAAGAAATCAAACTTATCTTTATCCGGTATACGCTCCTTTCTCTCCTCTAATTTCCAAGAAATATCATCATAATCAAAATATTTAGGTGGATTCAATTGACTTCTATAATATTTATACCCTTTAAATATCCTATAAACTAACTCTCTCTCCTCTCCTTTGTTAACTGGATTTTTTCGTCCCCTTCCTGTTCTTTCAAGTTCTTGATATTCTTCTTCCGTTTTAACCATCATTCCTTGCAGCCAGGAAATCTCTTCTTTAAAAAAATCTATTTCTCTATTAAGAATTCTGCTGTCTGTATACTTTTCTATTTCTGCCAGTTTTTTTATAGAATCGTTTATACATTTTTCCTTTTCATCAACTTTTATAAAATCTAAACATTTTATTTCGTTGCCTGAATTTAATTTTCTTAACGTATTCCAAACTAGGCTATGGTATGTTGTAACAGAAATATTTCTTGGGACTTGAATCTGCAAATTCTGACATAATTGTGGTAAATGTTGTGTTTTAATTTGCTCAATGATAGGTTTATTGAAGCAAACAATCCCTATTTTTTTACTTGGATACTTTATAGCTAAATAGACTGATTTATATAAAGCCACCAAGGATTTTCCGCTTCCAGCGGCACCTAGAATAACCAAATTTTTTTCATCTGGCAAATAAAGAATTTTCGTTTGTTCTCCCGTAAGTTTCTTCATTATATCCCCCTAAACTATCATGATATTACAAAGCAAACTATTTCCTATTAGAATCACATCTTCTCTTCCAATTTAACATCTGGATATTTGTCCGCGAACCAGCGCAGGGCAAAATCGTTTTCAAAGAGGAAGACTGGCTGATCAAAGCGGTCCTTGGCTAGGATGTTACGGCTAGAAGACATACGCTCGTCCAGGTCATCTGGTGAAATCCAACGGACAGTCTTTTTGCCCATAGGATTCATAACCACTTCAGCATTGTATTCATTTTCCATGCGGTGCTTGAAGACCTCAAACTGGAGCTGACCGACAGCGCCCAGCATGTACTCGCCCGTCTGGTAGTTGGTATAAAGCTGGATGGCTCCCTCTTGCACCAGCTGCTCAATCCCCTTATGGAAGGATTTTTGCTTCATGACATTCTTGGCTGAAACCTTCATAAAAATCTCTGGAGTAAAGGTTGGCAGTGGCTCAAATTCAAACTTATTCTTGCCTACAGTCAAGGTATCACCGACCTGATAAGTCCCCGTATCATAAACCCCGATAATATCACCAGCTACAGCATTGGTCACATTTTCCCGACTTTCTGCCATAAACTGGGTAACATTAGACAGCTTAGCAGACTTGCCAGTGCGTGGCAGATTGACACTTATACCTCGCTCGAACTCGCCAGAAACGATACGAACAAAAGCGATACGGTCGCGGTGGCGCGGGTCCATATTGGCCTGAATCTTAAAGACAAAGCCTGAAAAGTCTGGGCTGAGTGGCTCGACTACCTCACCGTCTGTCTTCTTGTGGCCATGCGGTTCCGGAGCAAACTTGAGGAAGGTTTCCAGGAAAGTCTGGACGCCAAAGTTGGTCAGGGCCGATCCGAAGAAAACAGGTGTCAGCTTGCCAGCCAAAATCGCTTCTTCCGAGAATTCATTCCCAGCTTCGCTCAAGAGCTCAATGTCTTCCTTAACTTGCTCATAGAAAGGGTTAGAAGCAAACAGTTGATCTCCTTCTGCCAGAGTTGCAAAGCGCTCCTCACCCTTATAAAGCTCCAGCCGCTCATTATAGAGGTCATAAAGACCCTCAAAGCTCTTCCCCATCCCAATCGGCCAATTCATCGGGTAGCTGGCAATGCCCAAAATATCTTCTAGTTCTTCTAGCAAGTCCAAGGGCTCGCGACCGTCACGGTCCAGCTTGTTCATAAAAGTGAAGACCGGAATATTCCGATGCTTGACAACCTCAAAGAGCTTCTTGGTCTGGGCCTCAATACCCTTGGCCGAGTCAATAACCATGACCGCAGCATCCACTGCCATCAAGGTCCGATAGGTATCTTCTGAGAAGTCCTCGTGCCCCGGTGTATCCAGAATATTGACCCGCTTGCCATCGTAGTCAAACTGCATGACAGAGGAAGTCACTGAAATCCCCCGCTGCTTCTCAATATCCATCCAGTCAGACTTGGCAAAATTACCAGTTTTTTTTCCCTTGACTGTCCCAGCCTCACGAATCTCGCCCCCAAAGTAGAGCAACTGCTCCGTAATAGTCGTCTTCCCCGCGTCCGGGTGGGAGATAATGGCAAAAGTCCGGCGTTTCTTAATTTCTTCCTGTAAAGTCATCTTCTTCTCTTTCTTTCATTTAGGATAATGGTGAATCTTAGTATTTGTTTTTTTATTTTACATCGGAGTATTTCAATCCTTTCAACCTACCTATTATAGCGGATTTAGCGCTTTTTTTCAATTATCTAAAGAAGATAAAAATCGCCCTTTCGAGCGATTTTATTCTCCTATGTCAATGAAATTTCCTTAAAACCCTGACAATGACACTGCTAAAGAGGAAAATTGCAAAGATTAAGATTAAAACCAGTAAATAGAGCAGGCGTTTTTTCTGATTTCCAGTTCTTCTTTTTCTTCAGATGTCATGGAAAAAATGGCCTTATTCCCTTTCAAGAGATAGAGGATCAAGCCATCCGCCAGTTGTTAAGAAAGCCTAAAATTTGGGATGTTTCATTCCGCTAATAGAATCGTCTAGTTGAACTAGCTTAAAGAGTTGATAGACAAACAGCCCATTTGTTACTAGAAGCAAAGCAAGTCATAATTAATAAAAAAATCCTGCCACATTAACTTGACAGGAGCTACAAATTCGAAGTGAATTAACTGCGGACCAGACTTAACTGCTTTTTCCACCGTTTCTTAAACAATATATCAAAGAGAACCAGGGCTAGAGAAAGGATGACTGACACAAGAAGATACTTTAGCCATAGGGGTGCGTTAGGGATAAAAGGCGGACTTTTTAGCAGACCGTAATTGCCTCCTGTCACTTGATTAACGCCGACTAGGAAAAGATTGAGCCCAAAGGTGTAAGCTACAATCATATATTTCTTGAGCAGGCTCTTGTCGTAGTGATTCATCAAATAAATCAAGGAATTTACCAAGAGAGCATAGTGGCCAATCAGGAAAGAGAAACTGGTAATATGCGGGAAATCATAGGGGTCAAAGACTGGATAGCCCAAGGCAAAGACCGCTCCGCTGGCTCCTAATAGAGCAAAATACTGCTTACTGCGCCATTTGTCTGGCAAAAAGACCACCGCAAACATAGCCAGGCGGCAATGATAAAAAGGTAGACTATTGGAAAAGGGAATCCTAAAACCAAAATACCAGCTATAAAGCATCAGCAGTTGAGCAATCTGAATCCACTTAAAAGCCTTGACAAAACGCGGATTATCATGGTATTTGAGCGAACTCCAAATAGACAGCAAGACCAGAGCAATCATCACAGCATACCATAAAATCGAGATGGGCGGTGCCACCGTTTTTGTCGTAGTTAAAAAATCTTTCATAAATCCTCCATGAGATGATTAGGTTAGAGTGACTGTCTTGGTCTGCTCCACGCGCTTAAAAATGTTAGAAACCAAACAGATTGCTGCACTTAAGACGATTGAGACAAGCAGATAATTGAGCAGGAGTCCGTGATTGCCAACAAGCGGCGGATCTGTGAGAAATCCATAAGAACCCTTTGTCAACATATTGATAACAAGCAAAAAAGCATTCATCATAAAGGTCGTCCACACCACTCGCTGCCAGCTCATAGAGAAAGTATGATAATATCTGAAAAGATAAATCAAACAATTTCCCAAGAGCGCTAGATGGCCAATAATAAAGGACAAAATAGTGATATGAGGAAAAGGATAGGGATCAAAAATTGGATAAATAAAGGCTACAATCGATCCAAAAGTCCCCAAAAGCGCAAAATAAAATTTATACACTGAGCGATTAGGCAGAAACATCAAGGCAAACATAGCCAGGCGGCAATGATAAAAAGGCAGACTCTCAGACAGCGGGGCAGCAGTCAGCATATACCAAGAATAGAGGCCTATAAGTTGGCAAGCTTGCATACCGACAAATAGCTGCTGGTAAGACTTCCGATTGTAGTAGCGATAGGAAAGCCAGATAATCGCAAAGACCAGCCCCAAAAGAACAAAATACCAAAGTCCCAGTTGAGGCGGTTCGGTTTTATAGGTTGTAAACATATCTCTTATTCCCATCTCCTAGGCTCCCATTCTAATATAAGATTTGAACAAGGCTGAGTTTGCCTGTTGTTGCAATAATTTCTAGCTTTTTCAGACAAAAAGTATCCCAGAAACTTACTTAACTAATCCAAATACTGTTCTCTATCTCCTTGACAAATCTCCCAAAGGATTTCCAACTGTTCTTTTGTAGTCCGCTTAGAAGATAATTCTGGTAAAGATTGGATAGCAAAGAAAGCTAACTCTTCTATTTCTGTATTAGGCTGAAAATCTCCATCCTCTATCTGACACTCGAAGACCAGTTTAGCATATTGCTTACTCTGAAATTGAAATTTATTAGTATCAAAAATTGCAAGCAGACGAGAAACTGAAACATCAAATCCCGTTTCTTCTTGGACTTCCTTGACGATATTTTCCTTAGGAGATAGGCCGACTTCACAAAAGCCGCCAGGTAAAGCCCAAGTTTTCTCATTTTTACCCTTGACTAAACAGACTTTTCCGTCTCGAACCAGTAAGGCGCGGACATCAATCAAGGGAGTGGCATAAAAATACGTTGGGCGCAACAGCTCTGCCAATTCTTTCCCATCCAAATCTGACCAATCAGCCAGGAGGTGTCCCAAAAGCTGACGGAGTTCTAAGTAACGTTCTCGATCAAATTCATCACAACTAAATGCTAGACCTGTCTCTGTAATAGAAAGGAGACGTTGAATGGTTTTTGCAATTTCTTTAGTTTCCATCTTCCAAGTCCTCTACCAGCTTCGCCAGATTCATGGAATTACTGCCTTTGAGAAGGATTTGGTCGGTAGGGGTCAGACTCTCTCTGACAGCTTGTTTCAGCTGTTCAAACTGGTCTTTCTCGTCATTTTTGATAAAGTAATGCACCTTGCCTGGAGGGTAGATTTCCTTGGCATAGTTATAGAGTGCTTCCATATCCTGTCCATAGAGGAAAAGGTCGGTCACAATTTCTGGATTGAGGCTGGTAATCATCGAGCCATGCATGGACTTAGAGTCCGCTCCCAGCTCTTTCATATCCGCCAGCACCGCCAATTTTCGTCCGCCTGGATTGGCCGGAATGGTCGAGAAAGTCTCAAGAATCAAGCGCATAGCTGTTGGATTAGCATTGTAGACATCCGATAGGATATCTGCGCCATTACCAGCTTTCTTCCACTCTGTTCGATTGCGGGTCAGCTCTAGCTCAGAAAGGGCTTGAGCAATAGCCGCCTCAGATACCCCCTCCTGCAAAGCTGCATAGGCTGCAATCATGGCGTTGGTCGCATTGTACTTGCCAGTTACAGGCAGGTCAATCCTCTGCTCCAAAAAGTTGCATTCAAAGCTCAAGCTGTCCTTGCGCTCTTCCAGACGCGTCAGGAAGATATCCGCATCAGGACCAAAGCGAACCAGTTTGCAGTCTGCTGGCAGAAATTCATTGACAATCTTATCTGCCGGAACGATCAAAAGACCTTCTTTTCTCAAGCCATCTGCAATCTGCATCTTGCCTTGGGCAATCTCAGCTCGGCTGCCGAAAAATTCCAGATGGGCTTCTCCGACCAGAGTTACAATGCCCGTCTTAGGTTTGGCAAGTTCCGACAGGAGATGGATATCGCCCAAGTGATCCTGCCCCATTTCTAAAACAAGTTTCTCTGTGTCCTCAGGCATGTGAAGAACCGTATAGGGCAGACCGATTTCGTTATTGTAATTACCTTGTGTCTTATAGGTCTTGTAGCTGGTTGCTAGTAGCTGAGCCAGCATATCCTTAGTTGTCGTTTTACCGTTGGAGCCTGTCACCGCCAGCACATCCACCTGCATCTTTTCCAGATAATACTGAGCCAAGCGCTGAAAGGCCGTCAGGACATCATCGACCAAGATATAAGCCCCCTCTGCCACTGGATGCTCAGATAAGGTGGCAGCAGCACCCTGAGCAAAGGCTGTTGGGATAAAGTCATGGCCATCACGCGCCCCCTTGAGTGGCACAAAAAGGTCACCCGACTCAATCAAGCGGCTGTCAAACTCAGCATTTCTAAGCGCAACATTTTCAAACTGAGTCACATCATTTTTCGCAGACAGGACTTCTGCAATTTCATATAAATCTAATTTCATACTTCTTCCTCGTTTTTCGGTTTGCTTGCAAAAAGAAAGGACCGAAAATTTTCAGCCCCTCTATTATATCATATTTTAGAGAAGATGCGCCTCTCTCTTAGCAAATGCCTCTTCAGCTAGACCAACTAACTTCTCAATCAAATCAGGATAGGCCAGCCCCATATTTTCCCAAAGCAGTGGATACATGGACCACTGGGTAAAACCTGGCATGGTATTGAGTTCATTAAGGAAGACCTGACCATCTTCTGCATAGAAGAAATCACAGCGGGACAGTCCCAGACCACCCAGAGCTCGGAAAGCAACCTCAGCATTTTGACGCATCAGGCTCACCACTTCTTCTGGAATCTTAGCCGGAATATCCATGGTAATCTTATTATCAATGTATTTGGCTTCGTAGTCATAAAAAGCCACGTCCTTGACCACTTCTCCAGGCAGGGTACTCTTGACATCAACATTGCCCAGAAGTCCAACCTCAATCTCGCGAGCCGTCACTCCTTGCTCAACCAGTACCCGGCTGTCGTATTTGAAAGCCAGGTCCAGAGAAGCACGCAGTTCTGCTTGGTTTTCAGATTTAGAAATGCCGACACTGGAGCCCATATTGGAGGGCTTGGTGAAAACTGGATAGGTCAATTTCTCTTCGATTTCTTGAATCTTTTGCTCTAGATCCTCTCCATCAACCAGCGCTACATAAGGCACTTGGGCAATGCCTGCCGATTCCAGCACTCGCTTGGTCGTGATTTTATCCATGGCTAGGCTAGAAGATAAAATATTACAGCCGACATAAGGCATTTTGAGTACTTCTAGGAAGCCTTGAATAGAACCATCTTCGCCCATGGGACCATGCAGAACTGGAAAGACCACTGCTCCATCTTCGTAAATATCGCTAGGCTTAATCTTCCGAGACATATCAACTGTCGCATTGGTCATCAGCTTTTCATCAGCCGCTGGCTTTGCTTCAAATTCCTGAGTTTGGATAAAATCTCCATCCTTGGTGATGAAGTAAGTTTTCACCGAGAATCTATCATAATTGACAGCCCGCATGACGCTCTCAGCTGATAAAACCGAAACTTCCCGCTCTGCACTGCGTCCGCCATACAATAAAATCAATCTTTGTTTTGCCATGATTTTTCCTATCATTTTCTAAAAATAGTACAATTTACAAAAGCTGCCAGCCCGAGAAGAATCAAGTTCAAAAGCTTGGTTTTGCATCTACCTAGCTAGTCGATTCTTCTAAGCAGGAGCTTCTGTATCAGTCCGTTTTAGTATATCACAATTCCCAGTATTTTTGAACAGAAAAAAGGACTCTTCCAGCCAGCTAGAGCCAGAAAAATCCTTGATGTTTATAATTCCGTCCGATTTTCGATAGCGCGAATCAGCGTAACCTCGTCCGCATATTCAATGTCGGAGCCAACCGCCAAACCACGTGCTAGGCGAGTCACCTTAATCCCAGCAGGTTTCAAGACCCGTGAGATATACATGGAAGTCGCTTCGCCATCCGCAGTCGCATTGGTCGCGACGATAACTTCCGTCACCTCACTATCCATCAGACGAGTGATCAGACTTTTGAGATTGATATCGTCCGGTCCAACGCCATTCATAGGCGAAATCAAGCCATGCAGGACATGATAAAGTCCATGGTATTCTTGGATATTTTCCATGGCTGACACATCTCGGCTGTCCTCAACGATCAAAATAGTTGATTGATCACGTGACTGGTCTTGACAGATGGCACAAGGGTCTTCATCCGTCAGGTTGCCGCAGACAGAGCAGTAGCTCAGCTCACGCTTAGCAGCCAGAAGATTCTTGGCAAATTCATTGACATCATCATCACTCATGCCAATGGTGTAAAAAGCCAGACGAGTGGCTGTTTTAATGCCAATGCCGGGCAGCTTGGAGAAACTGTCAATCAGCTTGGCAATAGGGGTTGGGTAAAGCATAAAATCCTTTCTCTATTCTCAAAAAATCTCCTCAAACCAGATTGCTCTACTTGAGCACTGACAGCTTTAGCTTTCTCCGTTTGCTGATGATTTTCATTGAGCACTAATTCATAGGGTGTTGTTGATTGTAAAGATTAATAATATCGCGAGTGATACTGTGGCTGACAGTAGAAGATAGATCCGTATTGTGAGGGAACACTACCGCCACTGCAATCTGCGGCTTCTCACTCGGTGCATAGGACACGACATTGGTATTGATGGCTTCTTTCTTACCCTTGTCCACAAAGGTCTCAGCCGTACCAGTCTTGGCACTAATTGGCACGCTCTCTCCCTGGGAAATGGTCCGGCCGGTCGTAAAGCCGCTGCTTCCATGAACCACTTGATAGAAGCCTTGCTTGATAATGCTCATATCCTCGTCAGAGATATTGACCTGGTTCAGCTCCTTGGTGTCAATTTTCTGCACCAAATCACCGAGTCCTCCTTGATCACTGTTGCCGTAAATGCCTTCAACGATATGCGGAGCCACACGCTTGCCGTTATTAGCAACTGTTGAGGCATACTGGGCCAGCTGAAGCGTCGTATAATTGTCAAACTGGCCGAACGAATTGGTCAGATAGTTGGCAAAGGTAAACTTGTCTGGAAGATAGCCCGTGGATTCATTAGGCAGGTCAATCCCTGTCGAAGTGCCTAGACCATATTCTGCAAAAGTCGACCGCAGCTTTTTCATGGACGGATCCAGCTCATCAAAATCCAGTTTCATATCCGCAGAATAAGGCGTTCCCATCATCTTCAGCGCCACCTGTACCATATAGGTATTGGAAGAGTATTCCAAGGCCTCTTGGGCTGTGATGGCACGTGAACCATACTGGGTAAACCAAGAAGTGATACTGTCCGTACCGCCAAAGCTAATCGGCTGGTCTGTCAGGACTTGGTTGCCGCTAATGGCATTATTCTCCCAGCCCGAGGTCAATGTTGCAGCCTTGACCACAGATCCCGGATCAAAGACATTGGTCATGGTTCCCAGAGCATCGATTGAGCTTTCTCCTGTTTCCAGGTCGTGCCGGACGCCTGCCATGGCCAAGACGGCGCCGGTATTTGGATCCATAGCTACGGCATAGACGCCCTCAGAGTAGGTCGCATTGCCACTAGCCAACTCTGCATTAAAGGCATTTTTGAGAATGTCCTCCACTCCCTGCTGGAAGCTCAAGTCCACCGTCAGCTTGAGATTGTCTCCCTTGCTGCCGTCAGAGATATTTTCCACACTCTCCATATTACCATTTTTGTCCAGATGAATCTCTTTCTCAGCTCGCTTGCCTTGTAGGACTGACTCATACTGCTTTTCCAGATAGGAGGTCCCCACCCGGTCATTGAGGGAGTAGCCTTTTTTCAGGTAATCATCCACTTCCTCAGCCGGAAGTCCAGTCTTTTCTGTCGAGATATTGCCCACGATAGACGCCAGTGAGGTATCTAAGACCTTGCGGTCCCAGCCCGTTGAGACACTGATACCTGGCAACTCCTTGCTGCTGGAAGCCAGTACAGCCACCTGCTCTGTTGTCAGCGGATCTGTCTGGATGGTCCCCGTCGCAAAGTTGGAAATGGCATTCATCTGACTAAAGAGAACGATGGCCTTCTTTTCCTCATCCGTATAGCCCAGCTGTTTAGGGTCAATGCTTTCAGCTGCCGCCTTATAGATTTTGGACTCAGGCAGGCGGTTGCCGTCTGTATCAAATTTCTTGTCCTTGGGCAGCTTTTCCACCACTTCCTGATAGACTGCGCTGTCCGCCAAATAATAATCCACCTCTTGGCGGTCTGTCACCTCTGTATCGCTGACACTGACATAGGTCAGGAGCTTTTGAGCAGTCGCTCGAATCTCTCCAGCCGTCAGACGATTATCCCGTGTATAGGTCACCACCTGCTTGGTCGTATTTTCCACCAAGGGCTTGCCGGTAGCATCATAAATCTGCCCACGCACTGAGCTAGTGGTAATCTTGGTCTTGCTGGCCTTGGCCAACTTATCCGTATAAAAGTCCTGATTGACCACCTGCATATAGCCCAGACGGGCAATCAAGGCTAAAAACAAAAGCATCACGATTCCAAACAGCAGATAAAGTCTTCTGGTGATGGAATGACTGTCAAATTTTCTCTTCTTCCTTGCCATCTTCTCTCTCATTCTAGTAAAAGTTCTGACCTTTATTTTACCACAAATCCAGCTCGATGAATGTTTCAAAACTGATAGAAAATCTGAAAATATGGACGAGTTAAGAGGAAGTCTGCCAAACTACTGAACCTAAAAGACTTCCGGCTAGGCTTCTAACAATCCTTGTCCTTCCTCTCTGGAAAAGCAAAGAACCTGAGAATAATCTCAGATTCCTTTAAGCTTATTTTCCAAGGTAGTATTCTTTTACTACGTTCAATTTTTCGTCAAATTCGAATACCAATGGTGGGAAGTTTGGAATTTCCACATCCATGATTTCATCGTCAGACAATTGTTTGATGTGCTTCACAAGGGCACGGATTGAGTTACCGTGTGCACCTACAAAGACATTTTTGCCATCTTTCAAAGCTGGAGCAATCTTGTCTTCCCAGAATGGAAGGGCACGCTCAAGCGTAACTTTCAAGTTTTCAGCATCTGGAATAACTGAGTCGTCAAGTGAAGCATAACGACGGTCAGTGTGTGCTGAGTGCTCATCATCGCGATCCATGTTTGGAGGCAATACATCGTATGAACGACGCCAGATATGCACTTGCTCATCACCAAATTGTTCAGCTGCTTCTGCCTTATTTTTACCAGTCAGTCCGCCATAGTGACGCTCGTTCAAGCGCCATGATTTTTCAACTGGTACCCAAAGCTGATCAGCTGCTTCCAAAGCAAGGTTAGTTGTCTTAATCGCACGCTTCAATACTGAAGTGTAAGCTTGGTCAAACTCGATACCAGCTTCTTTAATCAGTTTACCAGCGTCGATTGCTTGCTGTGTACCTTTTTCAGACAAGTCAACATCAGCCCAACCAGTGAAAAGGTTCGCTTTGTTCCATTCAGACTCACCGTGGCGAGCAAAAACTAATTTTACCATTAGATGGATTCTCCTTTTATTTTCCGAGGCAGTCCCCGTTTATCTATTCTATTTTACAAAATTTTCGCCTAAAAAGCTAGCCTATTTCGTCAAATCAGACCTTTTTCAGCAAGAAAGCGTTTTTGTATTTCCGAGCGAAAACCTTTGCCTTAGCACCCGCCAGACAGATAAGCCTCATTAGCTTCCTTGAGCCACCAAGTCCGCCGCCTGTCTATCAACTGATAAATAAGCAGTAAGCCAGACACAATCCAGATAGAGAGCATATTGACAAAAATGAAAAGCTCTACCCCCCTGACGTGCTGATCCGAAGTTAGGTAATCATACTTTGATATGTAATTATCTCCAATCACCTTGTAGACGCCTGGCATTACTTGATTAATCCCAGCAAATACTGCCAAGAAAAAAGCTAGCTGCACAGGTAAGGAATAGATGATTTTATGAAAACGAACGAAGCCCAAAGAAAAGCTAGTGAAACGCCTAGAACGCTCTCCAATAAAAAAGAAGATAAAAAGAGGAAGATAAGCAATGTAGGTAAAGTCAGATACTAGCGGTGTATGAGGTGTAATAGGAAAAAAGTCTCTAAAACCATAGTCTCCATTCCTCAAAAGCCAATTACTAAAATCTATTGGAAAACTATAAGATATAAATGCAATTAGAGTGATTATAATAAGTTTCCATTTCATAATCCAGAGTCGCTTCACTTTTTGATAAATCAGATAAAGACGTGAGCGATCCACACTGTTTTGAGGAAGATTTTCCTTTATTAGCTTGCCGCAAGAAGGACAAATGGGATAGCCAGCTTCCTCTTCAAAAAGAAGATGACGGCATTCCAAAAGAGGTGATTCATCACTGTCTGACAACTCATCCAGCCATTTCTTTCTCCACCAGAACATAAGACCTCCTAAAAATCTAACCTACCCACAAAGTAATACCCCTTAAAGATTTCGATACTACAGACTTATGGCGAATTTACCTATTTTGTAAATCCTTCAGAACTCTTTGAATCTCTTTGTACAAGGCTTTATTCTGCTTTCATTATATCAAAAGAGAATTCGCCTGTAAAATAATAGCATAAGTATATAAGGGGTTACCCTTAAAATATCTGATCTTGCTATGTGCTGTACTTGACTAGGTATCAACGTCTCTAAGCTCAGATGATATCCTGCGAACATGCCTTGCTAAAACACATAGAAAAAGGCTAGGAGACATAAGTTCTAGCCTTGCTTTTTATTAGAAATAGAATCTTGACGCAATAGATGATTGCTCAAATTGCTGCTTTGAGGTTACAGATTGAATTTGCAAAGCGAGTCATAACTTTGTTCGTCTTTGAGGCTCCAAAAAGCTGCTAATCATCCTCACAGTCACATCGCCTCTTGCTGGCATTGGGGGCATAAGCCATAGACAGTCGTTTGGCTTTGGGTGATGTGGTAGCCAGTCTGCGCTTCAGCCTCATGCTTCACATCCGGAAGTTCCAGCTCCATATCAGCAATACGGCCACATTTTTCACAGATGACATTGAGATGCTGATGGCCCATAAAGTCAAAGTAGGTCGTCGTATCATTGCGAACCTTGAGCTCAGCGACAAAACCCTCATCAATCAGAACCTTGAGATTATTATAGACTGTTGCCAGACTCATATTAGGAAAATTGGGCTTCAAGTCCTGATATATCATTTCAGCGCTAGGATGGTCATGACTTTGGATAATATAGTCAACTACCGCCTTCCGCGTTTCTGTAATGCGCACACCCTTGGCGCGCAAATGGCCAATTACTTGGTCAAAATCATGCTGATGTTCTTGTTTCATTATTTACTCCGTTATAGCCTCTCATCTAAGTCATTACCATTATACCATGACTAGGCTTACTTGGCTATTAAGAATGATTGTAAATAAGCTAAAAAGAAAAAAGCAGGACAGAACTAACCAAAGTTCATCATCCTGCTTCTGCATGATTGCTTATCCATTTAAGGCAATGCAAGCTTTAAACTAGTATTTTTTCAATCCTCGCTCTATGCTTGGAATCTCTTCAAGCTTGCTAAATAAAGGGAACCGCCTATGATAGAAAGAATAGCACCAATCCAGCCCAAGAAGTCATTAAAGGTAAAAATTCCACCTACAATCATCAAGATAGAGCCTGCTGGTCCCACACGATTGTCATCCTTATAGTAGACAATACCAGCAATTCCCAAAGCTAGGATTGCAATTTTCAGGATGTCAAATACACCTAGCATAAAATAAATAACCCAAATGAAGAAAGGCCACAAAAGTAGAATAATACCACCGATAAGTCCAACAAGTCCATTTACGAGTGCTAATGTTTTTGTCTTCATCAACAGTCTCCTTTATATAATTTTTTACTAAAATAGTTTACCATACTTGCTAGAAAAATACAAGCTTATTTTTAATTTTATGAACAATTCAAGCATTTGACTGCTTATAATGCTTATCTTTCCTTGAAAAATAAAAAGCCTGCTATTCCCAACAAAAGTTGAGATAACAGACTTCTCATATATTCTAGATTTTCAAAGCTTTTTACTGCAGCTTAATCTTAGTCACGCTGACGTTTGGTCAAGCCAACTGCTCCTCCAAAGCAGCCAATGTCTGCATGAGGAGTAGAAAGATTGAAAAAAGCACGACAAACAATCCCATCAGCAAGCGAAATTTGCTGCCAAAAGGATTAACAGGAAGCAGTGAGCCCTGAAGTGGTTTCCATTTCATTTCTCACCTCCTAAACTTTTTATTTCACGTCTTTAAATATGTTTGTCCTTTATCATTCTCTTTTGTTTAGAGACAAATTACTTCATTTTACTGCAAAATAAAAACTCCAAGAAAGTTCATCAATCAACTTTCTCGAAGCACCTAAATCTCTTATTAAGCTCAAGAAATGAGAGCAAAAATAAAAACCTGACATACTCGCCAGAGGCAAGTGTATCAGGCTTTATTAACCAAAATTATTTTACAGCGTCTTTAAGAGCTTTACCTGCTTTGAAAGCTGGTACTTTAGAAGCTGCGATTTTGATTTCTTTACCAGTTTGTGGGTTGCGACCTTTACGTGCTGCACGCTCACGAACTTCAAAGTTACCAAAACCGATAAGTTGAACTTTTTCACCTTTTGAAAGGTACTCAGTTACAGCTGCGAATACAGCGTCAACTGCTGCTGCTGAATCTTTTTTAGTCAATTCTGTAGCTTCTGCTACTTTTGCGATCAAATCTTGTTTGTTAGCCATTTAACAAATCCTCCAAATTTTTTCTGGGTTGATAACCCTAACAAATATTATCATATCTAAAAATAGCTTTCAGGTCAAGTACTAAGCCGCTATTTTCTAAATTATTATGGTTTTATTCGTAACGAATCAGCACAGCCCAAGCATTTTCCCCTGTATGTGTCTGAATAATGGACCCTGTTTCCAGCACTGAAATAGGATTCTTGACATACGGCTGTAAACTTTCCTTCATTTCTAGTGCCAATTCTGGACTGCCTGCATAGGAAATTCCAATTTCAGCCACTTGCTTAATTTGCAGACTTGCTGTCAAATCATCCAGCCATTTCTTAAAGGTCTTAGCACCCCTCCCCTTGACAATGGGCTCTAGCTGATGGTCCTTCATTTGCATGATAACCCGGATATTAAGCAAGGAGCTAATCAGACCGGAAACTCGACCTATGCGGCCTCCTTTAACCAGATTTTCTAAGGTAGAAAGACCGATGTAAAGTTCTGTCTTTTCTTTCACTTCCTCAATTCTAGTCAGAATCTCCTCTAGGCTAGCTCCTTCTTTGGCCAGTTTAGCTGCTTCAGTGACCTGGAACTTCATAGCCTGATCAGTAAAAGAGCTATCAACAACCGTCACATCAGCATTAGCCAAAGTCGCTCCCTGACGGGCTGCTTCGACAGTCCCTGACAAGGCATGAGACATGTGAATGGAGATAATCTGTGCTCCATCCTCTGCCAAACGCTCAAAAACATCAGCAAAGACTCCAACAGGCGGCTGGCTGGTTTTAGGAAGGTTGCGACTAGACTGCATAAGACGAAGAAACTCACCTTCCTCTAAGTCTGCATCCGAATAGACCACCCCGTCCACCATAACAGAGAGAGGCACAATTGTAATGTCTAATTCCTTAGCAACCTCTGGTTCAATGGTTACAGATGAGTCTGTTATGATTTTTATTTTTGTCATAGATTTCCTACTCTGTATCTAAATTTTAACTTCTTATTACACTACATTATACCAAATTTTTATGGTTTTGTGGGGGAATATTCGCTAAAATCACAGCTCAGGCCAAGCGTTTCCTAAATTTAATCTGCTTGTTTTAGTTTTTTAATCTTTTTGCGCTTCTTTAAAATTAGATGAAAAAGTGTTTACATGCAGCTTTTTTAGCTTTATTGGGGAAAATTTTAGGAAAAAGCTGGTTTTCAAAGAGAATCTCCGCAAAAAAAGATTGGGAAAATCCAATCTTTTTTCAGTCTTCGGCTAGCAAACCATCATTTTTTATGGCATACCGCCCTATGATGCCATTATGACCAAAGAGAACTCCGTGGAGGACTCCGCCATAAACAGCTCCGCCATCCATGCCAATCTTGCCATCCTCAGTCATCCATAGCTGATCAGTTCCCGGTGCCTTATGCAAGAGGTAAAATGTTGGTGTATGGCCAAAGACAATCGTTTTGCCAGTCTGATTGCTGCCTTCGTGAAAAGGCGCGCGTATCCAAACCTTTTGATAATCACTGGTCTCTCGCCAGTCTTTCAACTCCAAATCTAGGCCAGCATGGACAAAAATGTACCGCTCTGTCTCCAATAGGAAAGGCATCTGACGAATAAAATCTACTAAATCTGCCGCCTCCGTCTTAACACGTTCCGCGTCTGCTAGTCCATCTACAGGAGCATTGAGAGGCCGGCCTAAAAGCGAATTAATCGTCGTATCTCCGCCATTGCGTCGGTAGTGGTCATAAGACTTTTCAGGATTGTCCAGCCAGGTCAGAAACATATACTCATGATTGCCAGACAGACAAACAGCTCCTTCTTGGTCCACTAGGTCCTTGACCCGCTCCAAAACTGCTCGGCTGTCCTCACCACGATCTATCAAGTCGCCTAGAAAGACTAGTTGGCTGCGACCATCCCAGTGCTGGAGCAGCTCATCTAGCATACTAGCCTTACCATGGACATCACCAATTGCAAAATATTCTGTCATATGCGCTCCTCCTAAAGGAGACCGAAACACTAGTGTCTCAGCCTCGCTTGTTTATTTCTTTAATAATTCTCTGGCTTGAGTCAAGGCAGCATCCGTTACATCTTCGCCAGCCAGCATCTTAGCAACTTCCTGAACACGCTCGTCAGCCGTCAGCAAGCGAACCGTTGAGACGGTTGAATTCTCATCCGAAATCTTCTCAATAAAGAACTGATAATCGGCAATCGCAATGACCTGCGGCAAATGGGAAATAGCCAAGACTTGCCCGTTGGAGCCAATCTTGTGAATCTTCTGAGCAATAGCCTGGGCCACTCGGCCAGAAACGCCCGTATCCACTTCGTCAAAGACAATGCTAGTCTTACCTTCCTTACGAGAAAAGGCAGACTTGATAGCCAGCATGAGACGGGAGAGTTCCCCGCCAGACGCAACCTTCACCAGAGGTTTGAAATCCTCACCCGGATTGGCTGAGATGTAGAATTCTACTTGTTCATTGCCTTCACGGTTAAACTTGCCCTTACTGAACTGCACTTTAAAGCGCGCCTTTTCCATATAGAGGTCTTGCAGCTCTTGCTTGATTTCTGCTTCCAGCTGGGCTGCTAGGCCGTGACGAGCCTGACTCAGCTCCTGAGCAAGCTCTACCAGCTCTCTCTCCAAGACCTTCAGCTCTCGATCCATATCCTCTGAGGACAAATTACTTCCGGTCAAAAGGCTGTATTCTTTGGAAATCTGAGCAAAGTAATCCAGCACATCATCTACTTGGCCGCCGTATTTACGCGTGATGCTGTTAATCAAGTCTAAGCGACTCTCCACCTGTAGCAGCCGATCTCCGTCAAAGTCCAGTCCATCTAAAATATCCTCTAGGCGCTTGCTGACATCTTCCAAGACATAATAAGTCTCTGACAAGCTGCCTGAAAGCTCCTTGTAGGCTGGATCGTAATCCTCGATAGACTCAAGGTCATTCATAGCTGAGCGGACATTGGTCAGACTGGAAAAATCTTCATTATCCAGCATGGTATAGGCGTTGGTCAGCGTATCGGCAATGAATTTGTGGTTGAGCAAGCGGTCCCGCTCCTGATGCAGGGCAGTATCTTCACCGCTTTTGAGGGCTGCGCTCTCAATCTCTGCCATCTGAAACTCCAGCATCTCAATTCTGGCCTTATGCTCCTGCTGATTTTTCTGTAGAGTCAGCACTTGCTTACGTAGACTTCGATAGCGGTCAAAGGTTTCCTGATAGCGACCCTTGAGATGCAAAAAGTCTGCTGAGCCAAACTCATCTAGCATGGCAATATGAAGCTGGGGTCTCATCAGCTCTTCCTGATCATGCTGACCATGGATATCAACCAAATGCTGGCCGACAGCCTTTAGAACAGACAAATTAACCATCTGGCCATTGATACGGCTAACACTTCGGCCATTTTGCAGAATTTCCCGACGGATAATCAGCTCATCGGTCAGCTCCCAACCTTGCTCCTCAAAAATCTCTCGCAAAGCTCTGCTATTTTCCAGCGAAAAAAGTCCCTCTATCTCAGCTTTTGGGGCACCATGACGAATAACATCCGTCGTAGCACGGCTGCCCAGCATCATGTTCATCGCGTCAATAATAATAGACTTGCCGGCTCCGGTTTCCCCGGTCAAAACCGTCATACCTTGCTCAAAATTAAGGGAAATCTCCTCAATAATGGCAAAATTTTTAATCGAAATTTCTAATAACATAGGCTTTCCTACCAATGGTGAATGATGGTCGCAATCCTTGCGGCTGCTTCCTCTGTCATCATAACCATCAAAATACTGTCGTTGTCTGCCAAGATACTGAAAATATCTTCAGCAAATTCATTCCTAAGATGACGCTTGACCAGTGCTGTGCTCCCCGGTACCAGACTGAGATTGATCATATTTCCCAAAACCTGACAGGACAGGATATTATTTTCTGCCAAACCCAGACTGCTGGTCATGGTCTTAGGCAGCTCGTAGATATAAGTGTTGTCCTTGAGCGGTATCTTGACAATGCCCAGCTCTTTGATATCCCGAGAGACCGTAGCCTGGGTCGCTGTAATCCCAGACTCCCTGAGATGTTCTACAATTTCCTCCTGTGTGCCAATGTCATAGTCACTGACAAAGCGTCTAATCTTTTCTAATCTATCCTTCTTATTCATCCTTAAATTCCTTGTGTGCTGCCTCTACGACAGCTGTCATTATTGCTGAATCAAGAGGCTGCGGCTCTGTGCTCTTTTCTAAATAGGCCAGAAATTCTACATTGCCCTGACCGCCCTGAATAGGCGAAAAATCCAGTCCCCTGACAGAAAAGCCAGCCTCCATCATAAATTCCGTGACCTTTTCCAGAACTACCAAATGGACCTTTTTATCCTTGACAATCCCTTTTTTCCCAATCTGCTCGCGTCCCGCTTCAAACTGGGGCTTGATTAAGGCGACCACTTGGCCATCCCGCGCCAAAATCTCATGAAGTGCTGGCAAAATCAAGCTCAGCGATATAAAGCTAACATCAATACTGGCAAAGCTAGGCTCCTGCTCAAAGTCAGTCCTTTGGGCATAGCGAAAATTAAACTGCTCCATGCTGACAACCCGCTCATCCTGTCTAAGCTTCCAAGCCAGCTGATTGGTGCCTACATCCACTGCATAGACCAGCTTGGCTCCGTGCTGCAGCATGACATCTGTAAAACCGCCAGTCGAAGCTCCGATATCTAAGGTCACTCGGTCAGTGACCGAAAGTTCAAAGACTTGCAAAGCCTTTTCTAGCTTGAGGCCGCCTCGGCTGACATATCTGAGTTTCTCACCTTTTAAGCGCAGTTCTGTTCCTGTGTCAATCTTTTCACCTGGCTTGTCAAAGCGCTGGCCATTGGCCGCAGCAATAACCAGTCCAGCCATTACACCACGCTTAGCCTGCTCTCTGGTCTCAAAGAGCCCTTGTCTGTAGGCCAGCACATCTACTCTTTCCTTAGCCATTCAATCTCAAACTTTCTATTATCTGTTGAATTTCTCCGCCTGAAAACTCTGTCTTTTCTTCCAAGTCTTTCAGAATGTCCACAGCTTCATCAAGGGTCTGATTGAAAAAGTTCTTAGCTCCATCCAGTCCCAGAAAGGCTGGATAAGTCGACTTGGCTGCAGCTAAATCTTTCTGTGGGGTTTTACCCAGCTCTTCAAAGCTGGCTGTCACATCCAAAATATCATCCCGCACTTGAAAGGCCAAGCCCAAGAGCTCTCCAATCCTACGAAGCTTGTCTTGAACAGACTGTTCAACCTCAGCAATCAAACCAGCTGCAACAAAAGGAAACGTTAGAAGTTTTCCAGTCTTATTGGCATGGATGTTTTTTAAATCTTCTAAACTAATTGCTTGTCCTTCGCCTTGCATGTCCAGAACTTGTCCTGCGACCATACCAAAGCTCCCTGCTGCCAGAGACAACTCAGAAATCAAGTCCACCTTGACCTGACTAGGCAGATCGGCTCTTGCCAACAGTCCATAGGGGTCCAAAAAGAGAGAATCACCCGCCAAAATAGCCATATCCTCTCCAAACTTCTTATGGCTAGTCAGGCGTCCGCGACGATAGTCGTCATCATCCATAGCTGGCAAATCATCATGGATAAGGCTGCCAGTGTGAATCATCTCAAGAGCCGCCGCAACCTGATAGTGGGCCTCAGCCAGCTCTAGGCCAAAAGCTTGAATCAACTCCAATAGCAATAAGGGACGAATTCGCTTACCGCCTGCCTGCACCGAATACAAAATAACTTCTGATAAATCCGACGACACTTGCTGAGACCTATAAAAATCTTCAATCGTCAGACCAATTTTTTCCAGTTTCTCGTTTCTTGTCATTCCATTTCCGTTTCTGTGCCGTCTGCCTGCATGACCTTCACTAAGGTCTTTTCAGCCTTGTCCAGACTAGCCTGGAGTTCCTTTGAAAGCTTCATTCCCTTTTGAAATTCCGCAATCGCCTCTTCCAGCGCTACATCACCGTTTTCTAGCTTTTGGACAATGACTTCCAAGTCTGCTAAGTTTTCTTCAAATTTCTTTTCTTTGGACATGTTTTACCTCTACTTCCAGCTGCCCATCCCGCATAAGCAGGGTCAGCTCATCTTTTTCTTTAATGGCTGCGCTTGATTCAACAACCTTTTGATTCTTTTGGACAATAGCATAGCCACGCGCCACGATTCGACTGGTATCCAGCATAAGCAAGGCCTCGGACAATCTCCTGACTTGAGCCACCTTGTTATCATAAATGACCGCCATGTTGCTGCGCAGCAAACGCTCCTGCTGGGCAGTCTGCTCTTGAAAATGCTGAACGCGACTGAGCGGATTCAATGCTTCCAAACGGTGCTGCAAGATTTTGACCCGCTGTTGCTCTTCACTATAATATTCGCGAATTTTTTGCTTCAGTCGCAGGTTGAGCTGGTCTAATTTCTGCAGATGGCCTTCGTAAAGACGCTCTGGCTGTCGGAAGATAACCGACTGGGTCAGCTTATTCAATCTCTCCCAATAATAGCTCAGGCGATTGGAAATCGCTCGTGACATGCGGTTTTCCTGCTGCTGCAAATGCCCCAGCAGATCCAGCTTGGTGACTGGTGTTGCTAGCTCAGCCGCAGCCGTTGGAGTCGCAGCCCTTCGATCTGCTACAAAGTCCGCCAAAGTCGTATCTGTCTCATGGCCGACACTAGAAATAACTGGAATTCGAGACTCAAAAATAGCCCGAACTGTTTCCTCTTCGTTGAAAGCCCAGAGATCTTCGATAGAACCGCCACCTCGACCAATAATCAGCACATCCAAATCTGACCGCTCATTGGCCAGTCTGATGTGGGCAGCAACCTGAGCTGCAGCCCCATCTCCCTGTACCTTGGTAGGGTAAAGGACAATCTCCACTCCCGGAAAGCGACGGCTGACCGTCGTGATAATATCCCGGATAACCGCTCCGCTGGGACTGGTTACAACACCAATTTTCTTAGGAAACTGGGGCAAGGCCTGCTTGAATTTCTCTTGAAAAAGCCCTTCTTCTCCCAGTTTTTTCTTGAGCTGTTCAAACTGGATTGCCAAAGCTCCGATACCATCCGGCTCCGCTTTTTCAATGATGATAGAATAGGAACCGCTCGGCTCATAGAGCTGCACCCGACCAATTACATTGATTTTCATGCCTTCTTCCAGCTCAAAGCCCAACTTCTGGTAGACACCAGACCAAATCGTAACCTGAATGACGGCCTTCTCATCTTTTAATGAAAAATATTGATGATTAGGACGTCGGCGAAAATTGGACACTTGGCCAGTCAAATAGACCCGCTCCAAATAAGGATCCCGCTCAAACTTCATCTTCAAATACTTGGTCAAGGTCGAAACCGACAAATATTCTGGCATGCCCTTTTCCTTTCTTTTCTAGTTTTTCCGTAACTTTTATTATAACAAAAAACTGCATAAAAAACCGATTACAAAGTCTAAAAATCCCCTGAAAAGCAAGAAAAAAACTGGGCTTCCACAAAAGAACCCCAGCTGCCTTAAAACCCAAGAAAAGTCTACTGACTCATCTTCTTCATCCACCTTGGAATGGCTCTACTGATTGCCGTTGGCAGGACGACATAAGCTTCATGACTCAGTTCATCTGCGATAAGAGAGTGAAGAAGAGTTGCAGCCGCTACTCGCTCAAAGAGACTGCTTGACTTGAACTGTCCAGCAAATGCGGCAATCATACCAGCCAACGTATCTCCCATGCCGCCAGTTGCCTGATAAGGTCCGCCTACTGTCAGCTCAAAGACCTGCTCTTGCCCACTTTGATAGATGGTCGTCCCATGCTTTTTCTGTACGACAATACTGCCCAGAGGCAGTTGATTGACCGCCGCCTGATTGGCTGCCGCTGTCTGATCTGACAAGCTCAAACCCGATAAGCCTTCCCACTCCTTCTGGTGAGGGGTAAAAACTGTTTGGGCTTTTGGAAATGGCAAAGCTCCTTTGCTAAAAAGTGAAATGGCGCCGCCATCCATGATAAGTATCTGCTGTTCTGCCACAGTCTGGATTACCTTTTGTAGGATATTTAGACCTAGTTGATTCTCTGCTAGACCTGGACCAATCAAGACTAGATCTGATTTGGTCAGCTGCTCTGTCAATCGGTCTTGCTCCTCTAAGTCAAAGGCCATGGCCTCCGGTAAATGACTGTGCAGAGGGGCGATATTGTCTCTATCTGTAGCAACAGTCACCAGACCCGCTCCGCTATTGACCGCAGCCAAAGCTGCCATGATGATGGCACCCCCATAAGGATAGGTCCCCCCAATCAGTAAAAGACGACCGTAATCGCCCTTGTGACTGTCCAAGGGGCGTTTCCGAATGACTTTTTTTAAAATATTTTCAGCATTTTTTGACATGATATTCTCCTAGACCAACTCCATCTTGCACCTGACTCAACATCACCAAACCTATCTTCATTATACACCAAAAGGCACCTAAACAGGTGCCTCGTATCGCAAGAAAGTTATTTTCTTCGGAAATCTGCAAATTTTTGTAAGATTCTTGCTGCGACTGCCTTGGGTAAATTTTCCTGAAAGGCGACCTGCTCATCCGCATAATCGCTCAAGCCTGGGAAATCACCAACCTGCACAGCGTAGAGAGAATTCTTAAAGAGCTGGATATCATTTTGATCATTACCAAAAGCTACATAATCCGAACCGCAGAGTTCCTTTACAGTTGAAGCTTTATTGGTTTCAGCCGGATTAATATAAAAACATTTCTCATGTTCATGATAGTCTAGACTCAGATTAGGCAAGTTTGCAAAACGAGCCTGTAAATCATCTAAGAGTTGCTCATGATTCCCCATGTAAATAACAAGCTTAATAGGATGCTGGAGTTCAGTCAGTTCCAGCCGTCTTGCTCGCTTGAGAGGATCTACACTGGCAATAAAAGGGATTTTTTCTAAAATCTGGCCACTGTAGTCAAAAGTATTGTCAACGAAAAAAGGCAAATTATAGGTCAAACAAGTATCTAGAATGACTTGGTAACTTGACTGATGCAGCTGACGCTCAAACATCAGCTGTCCATTCTGATAAGCCACTCCGCCGTTCAGGCCAATCACTATCTGCTGGCTCAATTCCAGACCTAATAGTCCCAGACAATCTCGATAGGAGCGCGCCGAAGCAAACAGAACTTCATGCCCAAACTGAGAAGCCGTCAGCAGAACCTGCTTAATCTCCTCATCAATCGTCATATAATCAAAGGACAAGGTCCCATCCAAATCAAAAACAAATTTCATGATTCAAGACTCCGTTTAAAGGCTTGGTAGGTCTGCTCCATCAGCATGGTAATGGTCATAGGCCCAACACCTCCAGGTACAGGTGTAATCAGACTGGCAATTTCAGACACTTCATCAAATTGAACATCGCCAATCAGCTTGCCATTTTCATCTCGGTTCATACCGACGTCAATGACGACAGCCCCTTCCTTGACAAAGTCCTTGGTCACAAAATGTCCACGTCCGATAGCCACCACCAAAATATCTGCCCGCTTCGCAGTCTTAGCGAGATTGTGAGTCCGCGAATGCGTCAGAGTAACCGTTGCATTCTTAGCTAAAAGGAGTTGAGCCATGGGTTTACCGACAATATTGCTTCGCCCGATAACAACTGCTCGCTTACCTTCCAGTTCAATGCCATATTCATGGAACATTGCCATAATGCCCGCAGGAGTAGCCGGAATCATAACAGGATGACCGCTCCATAGCTTGCCCATATTAAGGGGATGAAAGCCATCAACATCCTTGTCTGGATCAATGGCCAACAACACAGCTTCATCATCGATATGTTCAGGCAAGGGCAGCTGGACCAAAATCCCATGCCAATCAGGATTTTGATTATAAGTTTCAATCAAGCTCAAGAGCTCTTCCTGGCTAGTCTCTTCTGGCAGACGTTCTACCTTACTCCGAAAGCCAGCAGCCAAGGCTGAGCGCTCTTTATTACGCACGTAGATTTGACTGGCTGGATTATTTCCCACCACAATCACTACCAAGCCCGGTACCTGACCTGTTTTTTCTTTGAGGCGAGCCGTTTTTTCGGCTAATTTTTTCTGAAGCTTCTCTGCCAAACCTCTACCATCAATAATCTGCGCCATGTCATTCTCATTTCTTTTTCATTATCTTTTTCATTATACCAAAAAAATCTGTGCTCAGCCTATAACTTTTTCTTATACAAGGTTATAAAACGTGGTTTCATTGGCACCTAGTGGTAAAATTTTCAGACCTACTAAATCTTTTTCAAAATAAGATAAAAAGGGTAAAAATAAAAAGCAGCTAAGTGCTTTTTAGTAGAGTAATTCATAAATTTCCATTGCAATCAAATCGATGCTGTCGAAAGTATAGGTCTCACGCGCTGCAACGTCACGCAAGGTGAAGACAGAGCCGTTTTCTTCGTCGTAACTGTAAGCTACTTCTGCTACAACCACTCCTTCACGCTCAAAATTACGTTTTAAATTTCCGCCATCCTTAGCCATAGCTTCTAAGCGGTTGATAATTCTAACTAAATGTGATTCCATTTTGTTTCTCCTATTTACTTAGTTCCCTCTTATTTTACCATAAATCATAACTGAAATACCACTAAAAGCCAATTTTTTGTAATTTTTCAAGAATTTGTTTTCATTCTGCTCGGTCTAAGAGAGGATTTTGTAGTAAATTCTTGCAAAGTTCGAGAATACTGATATAATGAAACTATAAAACTTTGACTATTTTTGACCTTTAATTATTTCTATAAATAGCTTGCACACTAAAAGAAAAGAGGTATCTGCATGCTTTGTCAAAATTGTAAAATCAATGAATCTACGATTCACCTTTATACTAATGTAAATGGCCATAAACAGCAGGTGGATTTGTGCCAAAACTGCTACCAAATCATGAAAACAGACCCCGAACACTCCTTGTTCGGCGGAATTGCTAATGCCAACAATCACGGAACAGATCCTATTGATGACTTCTTTAACAGCCTCAGCAATTTTCAACAGCCTCAGGAACCAACTACTCCTCCTACCCAATCTGGCGGAGCCTATGGAGGCGGTGGCGGCTACGGTTCCAATCCTAGCAAGGGTGGTCAGCCTCAGCCAAGTCAGCAAAAGCCAAAAGGCCTGCTGGAAGAGTTTGGTATCAATGTAACTGAGTTGGCTCGCCGAGGCGAGATTGATCCTGTTATTGGCCGTGATGAAGAAATCGTCCGTGTCATTGAAATCCTCAACCGCCGCACCAAAAACAATCCTGTTCTCATAGGAGAGCCAGGAGTCGGAAAAACTGCCGTGGTGGAAGGCTTAGCCCAAAAAATTGTTGATGGTGATGTGCCTCATAAACTCCAAGGCAAAGAAGTTATCCGCCTAGACGTTGTCAGCTTAGTACAGGGAACTGGTATCCGTGGCCAATTTGAGGAACGGATGCAGAAGCTCATTGATGAAATTCGTTCTCGTCAGGATGTCATTCTCTTCATTGATGAAATCCATGAAATTGTCGGAGCAGGCTCAGCTGGCGATGGCAATATGGACGCTGGGAACATCCTAAAACCAGCTCTGGCTCGCGGAGAACTCCAGATGGTTGGAGCAACCACTCTCAATGAATACCGTATCATTGAGAAGGATGCTGCACTGGAGCGCCGTATGCAGCCAGTTAAGGTAGATGAGCCGACGGTAGAAGAAACGATTACCATCCTCAAAGGGATTCAAAAAAAATACGAAGACTACCATCATGTCAAGTACACAGATGCGGCCATTGAAGCTGCTGCGCTTCTCTCCAACCGCTACATCCAAGACCGCTTCCTGCCAGACAAGGCTATTGACCTCTTGGATGAGGCTGGGTCCAAGATGAATCTGACCCTCAACTTCGTTGATCCCAAGGTCATTGACCAACGTCTGATCGAAGCAGAAAACCTCAAGGCTCAGGCAACCCGCGACGAAGACTTCGAGAAGGCGGCTTACTTCCGTGACCAGATTGCCAAGTACAAGGAACTGCAGCAGACAAGTGTGCTAGACAAGGATACTCCGATTATCAGCGAGAAAACGATTGAGCACATCGTAGAGCAAAAGACCAATATCCCAGTTGGCGACCTCAAAGAAAAGGAACAGTCTCAACTAGTTAATCTCTCTAGTGACTTAAAGGCCCATGTCATCGGTCAAGACGATGCTGTGGATAAGATTGCCAAGGCTATCCGCCGCAACCGTGTCGGACTAGGAACCCCTAACCGCCCAATCGGCAGCTTCCTCTTTGTCGGACCTACTGGTGTCGGTAAGACTGAGCTGTCTAAGCAACTAGCCATTGAGCTCTTTGGCTCGGCTGACAGCATGATTCGCTTTGATATGAGTGAATACATGGAGAAACACAGCGTGGCCAAGCTGGTCGGTGCCCCTCCGGGCTATGTCGGCTATGATGAAGCTGGTCAATTGACTGAGCGCGTCCGCCGCAATCCCTACTCACTCATTCTGCTGGATGAGGTGGAAAAAGCCCATCCCGATGTTATGCACATGTTCCTGCAGGTTCTAGATGATGGCCGCCTGACCGATGGCCAAGGCCGGACTGTCAGCTTCAAAGACACCATTATCATCATGACATCGAATGCTGGAACTGGCAAAGCTGAAGCCAGCGTTGGCTTTGGAGCAGCGCGTGAAGGCCGCACCAATTCCGTTTTGGGTGAATTGGGCAACTTCTTCAGTCCTGAGTTTATGAACCGCTTTGACGGCATTATCGAATTCCAGGCGCTCAGCAAGGACAACCTGCTGCAAATCGTCAACCTGATGCTGGACGATGTTAATCAACGTTTGGCAACCAATGACATTCATCTGGATGTTACGGAGAAGGTCAAGGAAAAATTGGTTGACCTGGGCTACGATCCAAAAATGGGTGCTCGCCCACTGCGCCGTACCATTCAGGACCATATCGAAGATGCTATTACTGACTTTTATCTGGAAAATCCAAGCGAAAAAGAGCTCAAAGCTATCATGACCAGCAATGGCAAGATTCTCATCAAGTCAGCAAAGAAAACTGAAAGCACAGAGTCAGTTCATTCATCTCAAGAAGAAAAATGAATTTCGACAAAATAGAGCAGAAAACAGTTAGTTTTCTGCTCTATTTCTTTATTGATTTTTCTGAACCCTATAGCGCAGAATTGTTTTCAGTTTGCTAGGGTCTGTCCGATTCAGATTATTGAGATAGATTTCCCTATGAGTATTTGAAATCCGTGTCAGCTGGTGATTCTGGCAAAAGGCATCCATTTTAGCGAAGGATTGAGGTTCTTCGTCAAAAGGACCCAGATGCAGCATGGCGACACACACTCCTTCCGTCATTTCTTCAAAACGAATCTCATCATAGAGAGGATTAGGCTTTTTGACACGGACTTGTTCCAGAGCCTTTTTCACCATCTCTTCAGTGATAAAGTCCGGCTGCCCAATCATAATAGTATAAATCAATTCTTCTTTAATGAGTTCTCCTACTTGCTCTTGTTGCCAAATCCCTTCCAAGGGATAGACTGTAAAATCAGTAAATTCTTGCTCGGCCGATGTCTTTTTGTAGTTCATCTTGATAGCATAGGCTAAACCGTACAGAGCACCAACTCGTTCTGAAAAGTCAGCAGCATTAGGATTTCCCTTGCCGTCAATCATGATAAAAGACTGGGCAGGAACATCTATAAGACAGGGTGCAGACTTGATTTGATAGATTTCTCGATTGGCTTTTCTCCATTCATATTTCATGAGAGAGCCCTCCTTTCTTTACTACAAACAGTATAGCAAAGAAAAGCTGACAACCTCTGTCAGCTTTTATAAATATCGGCAATAGCTTTTAACTTTTCTTTGAATTCTTCCCGTAACCGAGGCGGCTCCATGATTTCAACTCCATCCAAAAAGGATAGCAAGTAGGTATAAAGACTATCGTGACTCGGCAAATGCGTCTCGACATAAATGCCCCCATCAGTCTCCTCTATCTCTGCTTCTGAAAACTCCTCGTACACTCGAAAGGCATGTTTCTTGTCAAATTTCAAAATGACTTTTACAGTATCTCCTAGCCGCTCCTCGGGGCTAAATTTCTCATTCAAGACTCTCTGCTTAAATCGTTCCTCTAACATTTGACAATCTCTCATTCTGCTGAGTTTAAAAAAGCGCGGAGCTTGTCTTAAGCGACAAAAGCCAGCAACATACCAGTTTTGGCTTTTAAATACTAACTTCAGTGCCTCTATCTTGCGCTGCTCTCTCTCTCCCCGCCCATTCAAATAAGAAAAAGACAAGACTCTTCTTTGCAAGATTGCCTGCTTAATGGTATCAAACAGTTCTTTCTGATCTGCTTTCTTGCGCCAGTCAGTGAAATCCACCTCCAGCCAGGAAGTTGCCTGAACTTGAAACAAGGACTGCAACTTAGACAGGGTCTCTACTTGCTCGCCATCTGTTAAAATCTGCAAGCCTTGAAGAGCTGCTAATAGCTCATCCCTCTCAGACTCTGAAAACAGGGCCTTGTCTAAGACAAAATCCTTCATCAGAAAAATACCCCCACCCTTGCCTGGGCTGCAATAGATGGGAATTCCTGCCAAACTCAGCTTGTCTACATCTCGATAGATAGTCCGAATAGATACTTCAAATAGTGAGGCCAATTCGGGAGCTGTTTTGCGGCCCTGCTCTAAAAGAAGATATAAGATTTTAAAAAGTCTGCTTTCTGTCATAAAACCACCTCGCTCCTATTATAACAATTTCTTCTATAAATGTTTTATCATTCCCATAAAGAAAAAATTTTTAAACAGTCGAAGGACAGAATTTATTATTTGAAGGGGATTTCTTTCAAGGACTATCATTCTTTTTCTGTCCAATAAACCGAGTAAATTCTTGACAGCTGGGCCTTAGTCCATTATGATAGATAGTAAACTGACTAGAGATTGAGGATATTAGAATGACAAATCCAACCTTTGGTGAAAAGGAAGCAAATGTAGAATATGTGACCCGCTACGGAGTCTATGCCGTTATCCCAGACGAAAAGAAAGAAAAGATTATTTTGGTTCAGGCGCCTAATGGGGCTTGGTTTCTGCCCGGTGGAGAGATTGAAGAGGGGGAAAACCATCAGACTGCCCTTGAACGCGAGCTGATGGAAGAACTTGGGTTCACAGCCCAGCTTGGACGCTATCTTGGACAAGCTGATGAATATTTTTACTCCCGCCATCGCGACACCTATTTTTACAACCCAGCCTACCTGTATGAGGTCACCTCTTTCCAAGAAGTCCAAAAACCGTTGGAAGATTTCAATCAGCTTGCCTGGTTCCCAGTCGAAGAAGCTATTGAAACACTCAAACGCGGCAGCCATAAATGGGGTATCCAAGCTTGGAAAAATGCGCTTAAAGCTTAAAGAAATCATTCACAATTTATAACAAACATGTTATAATAATAGCAGGTATAAAGCAGGAGGAAATCGTATGAAGCTTATTAATACAACAAACAGTCATGCTGACCTTGTCAAAAGCCAATTGGAAAGCACCGATGCGATATTAGTCGAAGTTTACTCTGCTGGAAACAGCGATGTTGTTTTTACACAAGCTCCTCTTCACTATGAAATTTTGATTTCAAACATGCACCGTGCTGTACGCGAACAGGAAATCGAAAAAATCAGAGAATTTTTCTTGAAGAGAAAAATTGATGCAAATACTATTGATAGAGCTGCTATCCGAACGATTTACGCTAATAATCTAATCGAAATTTCCATTCCTGTGAAACAGTAAAAACTAAGGCAATCGCCTTAGTTTTTTATTGCTTATAGATCATGGTAATGTGAGGCGTCGATTCAAAAATAAAGGGTTGGCCAACTGCCTTAAAGCCATACTTTTCATAGAGAGCAGCCACCTGAACCTGAGCCTCTATTTCGATTTCCTTTCCTGGCCATTTTTCAGCACATAATTGTAAGATTTCTCTGATAAGCTGTCCACCTATGCCCTGTCCTCGTGCTGACTGAGCTGTGACTACTCGACCAAAGACTAAATGCGCTCCCTCTTCAAAGACCCGAGCATAAGCATTGATTTCCCCTTGTTTATTAGTATGGTAAACATGCTCGGCTTCTAGGTCCTTCTCATCCAGTTCATGATAGATGCGCTCCTGCTCCACCACAAAGGTATCGATGCGCAATTTTAAGATTTGATAAAATTCTATCGGGTTCAGCTCTGTTAATTTTTTCCTAGACCACATACTTGTTTCCTCTATCTTTTTAATGTATAATAAATGCAAATGCAACTATCAAGGAGTTCCTATGGATTACCGTCAACTTTTCCGGCAAATGGGCTTTATTTCTAGACAGGCTATGATGAAAATGAATCAGAAAGCCAGTAACTATGGCCTAGACAATAATTTGTTTCTACTGCTCATTCGCATCGTCGAAAATGAAGGTCTCAGCCAATCACAACTGGCAGAGATGGTGCAGATTGACAAGACCACGCTCAGTCGATCCCTAGGAAAGCTGGAAGATAGAGGCTTGATTATCAAAAAGACCAAAGCTCAAAACAAGAAGTTCAAAGAGCTCTATCCTAGCAGTCAGGCTCTCAAACTCTATGACCAACTGATTGGCTTTGAAAATACCTACGCCAGTCATGCGCTGCAGCAACTGACTTCCTCTGAGCTCTTTCAGCTCCAAAACATTTTGGCTAAAATAAGCACTCCTAAGTTATAAGTAGTATAACAGAAAACAGTTGCAAACGCAACTGTTTGTGTTTTCTAATTTAGTTTTAATTTAACAAATTAACAAATTTTCAAATCAATCCATCTATCTAAAAAATGGCTTACCACTAAAGGGTAAAGCCATTTTTTATTTTGGAAACTTACTTGCTCTCAAAGCCTTCTGCAACTGCTTCCGAAAAGTTTTCTTCTAAAATTTCTGCACAGTGGTCACAGACAAGGGCTTGATAACTGCGCTCTTTAACTGTTGTATCAATGCGGCGACAACGATCACATACTTGTCCCTGAGCATGCTCCACTGTAAAGGCTACATCTTCAAAGACGACAGCGCCTTCTGGAGCAGGTCCTTCAGCAATCGTTAATTGTGAAACGATAAGAAGCTGAGCCACATCACTGTTGACTGCCTCAAGCAAGGTCTTGATGACTTCATTTGGATAGACAGTCAGGTGCGCTTCCAACGATTTCCCGATAACCTTCTCATTGCGGGCTTCTTCTAAAGCTTTCTGAGCTTGACTGCGGAAGTCCATAAAGGCAGACCAAGTGTCCAAAATTTCTTCTTGATTTGGGAAAGTCTGAGCTTCAGGCAGTTCGGATAACTGAACAAATTCTTCACCTTCATGCTCCAAGTAAGACCAGATTTCTTCTGCTGTGTGTGGCAGAATTGGTGTCAACAGCTTGGTAATCTTGACCAAAATATCATAGAAGACAGTCTGCATCTGACGACGTTCCAATGATTTTGCTGCTTCGATATAGACGACATCTTTGGCAAAGTCCAGATAGAAAGCGGACAAGTCAACAGTCACAAAGTTGACAATCGCTTTATAAATAGTCAGAAACTCAAAGTCCGTATAAGCCTTACGAATAGTTTCTACTAATTGATTAAAGCTGATAGTCATGTATTTATCAACAGATCGAAGTTCTTCGTAAGCTACGGCATCCTCAGCTGGATTAAAGTCAGAGGTATTGGCAATCAAGAAACGCAAGGTATTCCGAATCTTACGGTAGGTTTCAGAAACTTGGCTCAAGATATCCATAGAGATGCGAACATCGTTGCTAGAATCAACACTGGTTACCCAGAGACGCAAGATTTCCGCACCAAATTGTTTTTCCACGTCACTTGGAGCAATGGTATTTCCAAGAGATTTGGACATCTTCTCACCCTTACCATCTAGGGCAAAGCCTTGTGACAAGATTTGTTTGTAAGGGGCCACGCCATGGTTAGCAACTGATGTGATAAGGGATGAATTGAACCAACCACGGTATTGGTCTGAACCTTCTAGATAAAGATCAGCCGGGTAAGTCAATTCCGGACGGTTGACCACTACCCCATTCCATGATGAACCTGAGTCAAACCAAACGTCCATGATGTCCGTTTCCTTGGTAAATTCACCATTTGGAGAACCTGGATGAGTAAATCCTTCTGGTAAGAGGTCTTTGGCTTCACGCTTCCACCAGACGATAGAGCCGTGCTCCTCAAAGAGCTGAGCTACGTGCTCGATGGTTTCGGCCGTCATGATTGGTGTTCCGTCTTCGGCATAGAAGATTGGCAACGGCACACCCCAAGCCCGCTGACGAGAGATAACCCAGTCACCACGGTCACGAATCATATTGTAGAGGCGTACTTTCCCCCATTCAGAATGGAATTTAATCTTGTCAATTTCATCTAAAATTTCTTGACGGAATTTAGAAACAGATGCAAACCACTGAGGTACTGCCCGCCAGATGATTGGCTTCTTAGTACGCCAGTCAAATGGATAAGAGTGAGAAATTTCTTCCTGAGCAAGGAGCAAATCACCAAGCTTTTCAATAACCGTCGGCACAACCTTATCATAGAACTGGCCTTCAAAGTCAGGACCAGCATTTTCCATCATGATACCGCGCTCATTGACTGTCACAGCAACTTCCAGTCCATTGGCTACACCGACATGGTAGTCGTCCTCACCAAAACCAGGCGCAGTATGGACAATACCAGTACCAGAGTCAGTCGTAACGTGGTCACCCAAAATGACCAACTCATCTACAGAAGTATCCCATGGGTGAACTGTCACGATGTGGTTTAATTCTTGACCACGGTAGGTATCCAAAACTTGAACATCAGTCCAGCCAAATTTCTCTGACAGACTATTCAACAATTCTGAAGCAACCACAAACTTACGAGATTCACCAGCTGGTTGAACGACTACGTAATCAATATCTGCTCCAACAGTCAAACCACGAGAAGCTGTAATAGTAAACGGAGTTGTTGTCCATACGACGATGTAAGTATCTGTGTCCAGTACCCCTTTTCCGTCTTTAACACGGTTAGCATAGTAGAGAGAGGTGGAAACCAAATCATGGTATTCAATTTCTGCTTCAGCAAGAGCTGACTCAGAAGACCAAGACCAGTAAACTGGCTTAGCGCCACGGTAGATGTAGCCTTTCTTAGCCATTTCGCCAAAGACACGAATCTGAGCCGCTTCATAATCAGAAGTCAAAGTAACATAAGGATTATCCCAGTCACCAGAAACACCCAAACGCTTGAAGTCCTCTTTTTGCTTTTCGACTTGGCTAAGCGCATAGTCCCGACACATGTTGAGGTATTCTACCAAGTCCAACTCTTTGCGCTTAACGCCTTGTTTTGCCAATACCTGCTCAATCGGAAGACCATGCGTATCCCATCCTGGAATGTAAGGCGCATAGTAACCAGCCATAGACTTTGAGCGAACAATGATATCTTTGGAAATCTTGTTCATAGCATGGCCGACATGAATATTCCCGTTAGCATAAGGAGGGCCATCATGCAGGATAAAGTGCGGCTTGCCTTCGTTCAGTTCCTGACGGCGTTGATAAAGCTTAGCTTCATCCCATTCCTTCTGCCAGATTGGCTCCTTATTTGGAAGACCGGCCCGCATAGGAAAAGCAGTTTTTCCAAGGTTAAGTGTTTCTTTCAGTTTCATTCTATTCCTCTTTATTTTTAAAATTACAAATTAAAAACCGCAAACTTCTCCAAAAAGGACGAAAATTCGCGGTACCACCTTTGTTTAGGCAAGACAATAGCATAGTGCTCCTCTTGCCCCTCTTTGTCCGTAACGTGGACTGCCGTCTCATCCTACTGATTTCAGACGAAAGTTCTGTAAAATGATAGCCCAAGCAAGATGGACTGCAGATCTCTCACCATCATCTGCTCGCTGAAAGTATTTTGCTTGGTCTGTGTTTTTACAATCTTATCTTCTTTAAAATTATAAAATATTTACTGGAACTTTTTGTTCCCCATTTGTATCATCATCGTGATGGTCAGCTTCTGAGTTCTCTTCAGCTGCGTGAGCTTCTATATCTTCATCGCTGAGCGGAGAAAAAGCTTGGGTCGCAGCTAATTCACGGTTAGCAGCTTCAATGCGCTCTTGCAACTCAGCCATTTCCTCTGGAGAAAATTGACGAGTAACATCCACTTCTTCCTCACGAACAACTGCTTCTTCTCCCAGAACCTCAGATACAACTTCCTTGAAAGCTTCATCGCTGGTTTGCAGATAAGTAGCTGTCGGACGAAGGATTTCTTCCCATTCAGACGAATCCACAATGCTGAGTTGGCTCTCAATGGTTGATTTCAAACGTTGATGGAAGACACGTGTTTTGTTTTTCAGTTCTTCTGTTTCAATAGCTACTTTCTTAGCATTGTCAGCCGCCTGACGCAAAATTTCATCAGCCTTGTACTTAGCTCCATCCAACAAATGCTGTGCATCCTGCTCTGCCTGACGGACAATATTTGTAGATCGCTCGTTGGCAGCAACTTTAACACGCTCAGCCGTATCCTGAGCAATCAAGACAGACTGGCTAAGAGAGTCTTTCATCTCATCAAAATATGTCAAACGTTCTTCCAGATTGCGAATTTTTGCTTCTTTTTCGTGGTTTTCACGAACCAAGTCCTCATAATCACGGACAACGATGTCAAGGAATTCATCTACCTCTTCAACATCATAGCCTCTAAACTTGGTTCCAAAGGATTTATCTTTAATTTCTAATGCTGTAAGTGTCATAGTTCCTCCTCATTTACTAGCTAATAATTCAACGATTAACTTATGTTTTCCATTCTTGGAAAGGCCATTTTCTCTTAAAACCTTAAATCTTCCAAATCGTCTAACGCTTATCAAGTCTTCAAGCCCGACCTGCTGGCTGGGATTGTCATTAACAGCATAGTTCATTTTCACATGCTTGCCAGAAATCAGCTGAGCAGCCTGGCTCCTCGATAACTTAAAAGTGCTGGCTACCAACTTATCCAAGCGAAGACTAGATGCTAAAATTTCTCTGGTGACAACCTGCTTCTGCTCTTTCAGCTGCTCTGCAAAGGAAACTTCCTTTAGTCTGACAGGCATCTTTGCTATTTTAGTGACATGGTCTATAAAATACTGAGCAAGTCTTTTATCTACAAAGAACTGAGCACGGTCTCCAACCACAAGAATATCGCCAAAAGTTCGTCTTTCAATCCCTAATTGATTGAGAAGTGTGCCCATAATCTGCGAATGACTGATTTTATAAAATTTGCTTGCATAGGAAATTTCCAGCAAGCTCAATTCAAAATCATCCATATTCAGTTGGTAATAAGAAGGCGCCACAAGAACTCTTGCCAGTTCACTTGGAAAATAATCCGAACTAGCAAAGACTTGCACATCATATTGTTTGCCAATATTCTTCAGTATCGAAACCTGATGGGGATTCAGAAAAGACGTTGTTTCAAAGGCATAGGTATCTTGAACCCGCTGAAGCAGCTCCAAACTCCTATCAATAAACTCTCGATCCTCAGGCGAAAAGTGCTGATATAAATCTTTCATCATAATAACATTAGTAAGATGCTTATTAAATAAAAGACTACACGATTTAAAAGGTTTAAAGCCAGAATTGCAACCCAAACGGTAAAGTCCAGCCCTGCAAATTGCAAGGGAAGACGGCGGAAAAGTTTTAAATACGGTTCTACAATTCGTGTTAGAAACTCTCCGAATTTGGTTTGATAGGCTCCTGGAAACCAAGATAGAAGTGCATAGACAATCAAGGCGATGGTATAAAGATCGAAAAGATTAGAGATGGCACGAATTACAAAATATAACATATCTCTTATCTACTGCGCTTCATATCAAAGTCGAATTCGCTGATTTCAACATCGTTTGGCAGGCGGATATCTTCCACATTTACCACTACATTAATCGGAGTCAGCAAATACATAGTGCTTGCAACTTTTTTCAAATTTCCAGCCAAAACATAACGAGCACCGTCTAGGTAGTCTAAACAGCGACGAGCCTGTACCTCAGTCATATACTGGAAGTCAATCAGGATGCTTTCATTGGCCAAAAGCAGGTCAACAATTTCAGTCGCTTCCTCATATCTCCTCGGATAACGAACATCAATCGTAATCTTTTCATCCGCATTTGCACGGTGCTGAGCCAATTCCTGCTGACGTGCATGCAGTCTGGTAATATTCTCTGTCGAAGATTTCTGTTGTGGCTGTGGTTTAGGCTGTGGCTTGGCTGCAGCAACCGGACGAGGAGCTGGCTTGCTCTCTCTGACTGGCTTAGGCTGAACCAATTCAGGCTTCTGCTTAACAGGCGCTGCAGGTCTGCTGACAGTCTGCTCCTGAACCTCAGTCTCATCTCCATCTTCTGTAAAATAATCTATAAATTTATCAAATCTATCTTTTAATGACATATTTCTTTCCTATTTAAAAAATGCTGTACCAATTCTGACATAGGTCGAGCCATGGGCAATTGCTTCTGGATAATCACGGCTCATTCCCATGCTTAATTCAGAAAAGGGCATATTATTTAACTGTTTCTTTTTTAATTCTTTTTGTAGTTGATGAGCCTTTTCAAAAATTTGGTTCAGCTCCTCATGACTAGCTTCAAACGGAGCCATAGTCATCAATCCCACAATTTGAACATTTTCTAATTTTTCAAGTTCAGGCAGGACAACTTCAAGTTCTTCAATCAAAAAGCCATGCTTGCTCTCTTCTTTAGAAATATTCACCTGCAGGAAACATTTAATCACATGTTGGGCTCGTTTGTCAATCTCCTTGGCCAATTTCACAGAATCTAAAGCGTGAAAGTAATCAACATAGTTAATCACATCCTTGACTTTTCTCCTCTGCAAACTGCCGATCAGGTGCCAGGTCAGATTCTCATCTTTCAGAGCATGGTATTTATCTAGAAATTTATCTACCCGATTTTCTCCAATATGCTGAATACCTGTACGAACAAGCTCCTGAGTTGTTTCGCAGTCAACATATTTGGTAACTGCAATGATATTTACTGAATCTTTCAAACGCTGGGCTTGCTCCGCCGCTTGAGCGACGGATTGAAAGACCAACTCTTTATTATTCTGCAAATTCATGATTTAGATTAACGATTTCTGAAGAACGGAGGTGTTTCCAATTCATCATCATCTTCATTAGTTTCTGCATAGCGCTCCACGCGGGCTGACGAACTTGGTTCAGCCTGACGAACAATCGCTTCGCGGCGAAGATCCCAATCACCAAAGGCTGAACCTTTAGGCGCATCCGTTCTTTGACGGCTTGGAGCCGGAATATCAACCGTTTCGGTCATATCAAAGTTTCGTTCAAACTGCCCTGAGCGAACTTCGCGGTTTGGCTCAACTTGCTGCGGACGGCTTGGACTAGTAGGTTGTGGTGTCTGACGAATGCCGCTGACCTTTTCAACCTTATCCTGACGGACACCAGTAGCTACAACAGTCACGCGGATTTCATCCTTCATAGACTCATCAATCGCAGTACCGAGCCAGATGTTCACACCATGACCTGCTGCTTGGTTGACAATTTCTGAAGCTTCTTCAGCTTCAATCAAGGTCATATCTAGGCCACCAGTAACGTTGACAATTACGTCCTCTGCACCATCAATGGTTGTTTCCAAAAGAGGTGAGTAGATAGCTTTGCGAGCAGCTTCGATAACGCGTTCTTCACCGCTACCAACACCAATTCCCATCAAAGCATTACCCTTGTCTGCCATAACTGTTTTCACGTCGGCAAAGTCAAGGTTAATCAGTCCTGGGCTGGTAATCAAGTCAGTAATCCCTTGGACACCTTGGCGAAGAACATTATCTGCTTCACTGAGTGCTTCAAGGAGCGGAGTCTTCTTGTCTACAATTTCAAGCAAGTTGTTATTTGAGATAATCAAGAGTGTATCTACATGTTCGCGAAGTTCGTTGATTCCTTCTACTGCAAAGGTTCCACGCTTACTTCCTTCAAAACCGAAAGGACGTGTAACTACCGCAACAGTCAGAGCACCAACATTTTTTGCGATACGAGCAATCACTGGAGCAGCACCTGTCCCAGATCCACCACCCATACCAGCAGTGATGAAGACCATATCTGCTCCTTGCAGAGCTTCGGTCAGGACTTCTTCGCTTTCTTCAGCTGCCTTACGTCCTACTTCAGGCTGACCTCCGGCACCGAGCCCGCGAGTCAGTTTAGGACCGAGCTGAATCACTGTTTCAGCTTTGGCACTGCTAAGAGCTTGAACATCTGTATTTGCTGCGATGAATTCAACACCAGCAACACCTTCATCAATCATTCGGTTGATGGCATTACCGCCACCTCCACCGACACCAATAACTTTAATTACTGCGCCTTGTGCAGCAGCAGCGTCAAATGAAAATGTCATATTCTCTGTATTCTCCTTAATCAAACATTTTGCCAATTAGGTTGCGCATCCGATCTGTAATACCGGTTTTTGGTTCTTGGTTTGGCACATCAGCACTGGCAACTGGAACTTCTTGGACCGGCTCCTCAGGAATCTCATCAGCTGGTTGAGGTTCAAAGCGTGGTACTGACTGAGCAGGACGGTCAAAGGATACAGGTCGATGGCGCAGTTGCTCATCACCATGAACAGCAACCTGAGCCAGCATATCCACATCTGTTAAGTTTCCGGCATACTCTGACAGGCTGATAACATGTGCAAAGGCTGGATTGCGAATGCCGATTTGATTTGGCACATAAAGCTTGACATTCACGCCAAACACTTCCTGAGCCAGCTCAACCACTCCTGGAAGAATAGCTGCTCCACCAATAATCACAATACCGCCTGGCAACTCTAGAAGATGCCTTCTATCCAAATCGCGTTTGATTTGCTCAAAAATGTGTTGGATACGAGCAGAAATAATTTCAGCCAGATACTTTTCAGTTACTTCAACCGGCTCAATCTCGCCAATCACTTCTACTTGGAAGGACTCTGTGCCAGCTTCAGGAACATAAGCAGAACCATAGTTAAACTTGAGACTTTCAGCCAACTTTTGCGAAGTCTTCAAAACCTTGGAGATGTCCTTGGTTACATAGTCGCCACCTTCTTGGTATATATTCGTATATTGAAGCTCTTGACCTCTAACAGAAGCCACTGTAGTTTGGCCGCCGCCCATATCAATGACAGTTGCCCCAAACTCACGTTCCCCTTCGTTCAAGATTGACTTAGTCATAGCCAATGGGGAGATAATAACGTTCTCAAGCTGAACTCCCGCACGCTCCACTGTCTTACGGAGGTTGTGGAGAATAGTCCGTGGTCCAGTGTAGAGAAGTCCACGCATTTCTAAGCGAATCCCCATCATACCGCGTGGGTCACGAATCCCTTGGAAACCATCCACTACAAACTCTTCTGGGATGAAAGTAATCACTTCGCGGTCAGGAGTCATACTCTTAGTCAGAGCAGATCTAACAACATTCTCTACATCTGTATCTGTGATTTCCTTAGAATCACTAGTCACAGGAATCATACCCTGAGTAGGCTCAATCTGTAAGAGATTAGCCGGAAGTCCGACGTTAACTAAACCAATTGAAATGCCTGCCTTTTCTTCTGCTTGAGAAATAGCTGTCTTAATGGCAGCAGCAGCAGCCTCAATATCAACAATAATTCCATCTTTAACGCCAGCGCTTTTTGCATTGCTGACCCCAATAACATTCATTTCATCGTTGATGTGCTCTGCCACCAACACTTTAATTGAGCTAGTTCCTATATCTAATCCAGTAAAAAAGCCGTCTCTAGCCATTACACCAGTCCTCTCTATCTTCCATGTTTCCGGTCTATACTAATAACGCTAAAAATTAGAGTTACCCAAGCTTTATTATAACATAAAGAAACTGAAAATGCGCAGTTTTTCTACATATAATTTAGCGATTTTCGGTATTTACCGGGTTTTCTGTCGAATTTTGCGGCTCTGCAGGTTCTTCTTCCTGACTTTCTGTCACCTGCCCAGCCGCTTGCTCTGTTTGCTGTCCAGTCGGGTCCTCTTCTGTTTTCTGCTTTTCTTCGTCAGAAGAAGACGGCTCGTTTTGAGCTCCTTCAACATAACTAAAAATCCCTGCTTCCATATCTACAACACTAGGTACCCCCTCTTCCAGCTGCGATTGGATTCCCTTGTAATATGGCAGTTTTTTGGCAATATGTGAAATTGGTACCAAAATTTTATTGCCATCATGCATGGTCAGCGTAACCAAGTCCGGTGTCACCTTGCTTGGAGTCAACTGAACTGTCTTAATATTTTTCTTGATCGAAGCCGGTACCTTTTCAATTTGAAGGGCAAATTCCTTAATCAATTTTTTATCTGAAAACTCTATCGAAATATGGGTTTCCGGCATAGAATCTACAGCAGTCGGGTCCGAAATAATCTCCCCATTTGTCAGAATAGGATAATACTGGCCACCCTCATGCAGATAGGCCAGAACTCCGTACTCCTTGACCTTTACCTGAAAAGTAATCGGAAACTGATAAGCCATCTCTAGGTTGTTAATCCAAGGACTAGACGCTTTCATATTGCGGATATGATTGCCGCCATTGATAAAGGTTGTTAAAGTATAGTCTTTCTCATCAATCTTACTGCTTTTGAGCAGGTCTTCCTGACTGACCATTTGATTCCCTGAAAATTTGATAGTCTTCATGGTCGCCAGTGGTGTCAAAAAATAAACTGACATGATAAAAATCAAGCCACTGCCCAGCAAAACCGGCAGTGCTCGATAAATATGAACCCTTGAAATATTCACCTTAGCAGCTTCTTTTTCTGCCTTTTTCTGAAGTTTCTCCAGTTTTTTGCGCTCTTTCTCGCTCAATTCAGTCTCTAGCTCAGGTTCGGATGAGTCATCTTCCAAATATTCTGTTTCTTCCTCTTCATAGGATGAGTCATCTTCTTCCGTCTCTTCAGCTATTTCTCCGCCTTCGATTGAGTTCCCAGCTTCAGCTTCTTTTGCTTCCTCTTTTTCCAGCTCCTTTTGTTTACTGGCCTCTTCCTGAGCCTTCTTTTCAAGATATTCTTTATTTCGTTTCTGCCATTCAGAGAGGTGCTCACTTACCTCTTCCTTTGGCTCATCATTGTTTTTCTTGCTCATTTCTTTCCCTTGTCAATATCCGCTTTCAATAAAGCATAAAATTCATCTACAGACTTGATTTCCTGAGAATTTTTCATAGCTTGATGATAAGAAGCTTGGTTCGCCAAAAGGTCATCAAGAACTGTCTGTAAATGGCTCATATCCAGCTGTTCCTCTGCCAATTGCTTGGCATATCCCTTTTTCACAAAATAATCCGCATTTTCAATCTGATCGCCGCGGCTGGCTTCGCGTCCCAGAGGAACGATAATATGCAGCTTAGCCATAGCCAAGAGCTCAAAGATTGTATTGGAACCGCCGCGAGTCACCACTACATCTGCCAAGTCCATCAAAGGCTGGTAGAGCTCTGTCACATAGGCTCTGCGAAAGAGACGGTCAGACAGAACATCCAAACTTGCATCGCCTGTCAGATTGATAACGTTGTAGCGTTCGGTCAGCACAGCTTGATTCTGGCTGACAAAGTCATTAAAGACCTTAGCACCAGCAGAACCACCGACAAAAAGCAGAGTAGGCAGCTCTTTATCAAAATACTGACGGATTTCTTCTAGTTCCTGCGGTGGGACTGACTCTTGGTTACCGACCTTGGTCACAGCTCCGACATGCTCAATCTTGGTCAGACTGGAAGGTTGCTCAAAGGTCGCATACATCTTGGTCGCACACTTATAGGCGATTTTATTGGCCAAGCCAATGGATAGATCCGACTCATGAACATATACAGGCACTCCTGACAGTCGGGCTGCAATCACGGGCGGAACGGATACAAAGCCTCCCTTAGAAAAGAGAGCCTGCGGCCGTACCTTGAGCATAATACCCAGCGACTGGAAAATACCCCAGACGACCTTAAAGCCATCCAGCAGATTCTGCCATGAAAAGTAGCGGCGAAGCTTGCCCGTAGCTACCGAATGGAAGGTCACGTCTAGTCCAGACTTTTGGATTTCCTGATACTCAATCCCATGCTTATCACCAATATAGTGGACCTGCCAGCCTTCTTTGATAAATTTCGGAATCAGGAGAAGGTTGAGGGTTACATGCCCGACCGTTCCTCCACCTGTAAATACAATCTTTTTCATCTTAAACTTTTAATTCTTCAAATGCAGCGAGAAATTCATCGCCACGGACTTCAAAATTACTATACATATCCCAGCTGGCATTGGCAGGACTAAGCAAGACAATGTCTCCTGGCTCCGCTTGCGCAAAGGCCTTATGAGCCGCATCCTGGACATCAGTCGCATCCAGATAAGAAACGCCAGCCTGATCAGCCGCTCTCTTTACACGCGGAGCTGATTGTCCTAAGATAACCATTTTCTTGAGCCCTTTGAGGTCAGGCACCAACTCGTCAAATTCATTGCCACGGTCCAAGCCACCCGCAATTAGAATCACCTTGCTATTGTCAAAACCAGATAAGGCTTTCTGGGTTGCCAAGATATTGGTAGACTTACTGTCATTGTAAAAGGCAACCTCATTTACCTGCCCCACATACTGAAGACGGTGCTTAACACCCCCAAAAGCTGACAAGACTTCTTTAATCGTCTGATTGTCAATGCCACGCAGTTTGGCCACTGCAATCGTAGCCAGAGCGTTTTCAACATTGTGACTGCCAGGAACGCCGATTTCAGCCACCTGCATAATCGCTTCTCCACGGAAGGTCAAGACATCACCCTCTAAATAGGCACCATCCACCTTTTCAGTCGTTGAAAAAGGCATAACAGTAGCCTGAGTCTGGCTAGCCATTTCCTTGGCCCAGTCTTGATTGAAATTCAAAACCAGATAATCATCAGCTGTCATGTTTTTCTGGATATTCCACTTAGCAGCTGCATATTCCTCAACAGAGCCGTGATAATCCAAATGAGTCGGCATGAGGTTGGTAATAACAGCGATTTGCGGATGAAAATCTTCAATCCCTATCAACTGGAAGGAAGACAGTTCCATGACCAACGTATCTTTGCTGCTGGCTGTTTGGGCTACCTGACTAGCAGGAAAGCCGATATTACCAGACAAGAGACCATTTTGACCACCAGCTGTCAAGACTTGCGCAATCATGGTTGTGGTCGTCGTTTTGCCATTTGAACCCGTAATACCAATAATCGGCGCTTCTGAAATGAGATAAGCCAACTCTACTTCAGTGATAACAGGAATCTTCTTTTCAAGAGCTCGAACGACCATAGCATTGTCATAAGGAATACCTGGATTTTTCACCATTAGTTCAAAATCTTCGTCCAGCAACTCCAAGGGATGACCTCCTGTCACCACTTTAATACCTTCTTCTAGCAAAGATTGGGCAGCAGGATTTTCCTCGAAAGGTTTACCGTCATTAACCGTCACGATGGCTCCTAATTTATCTAAAAGGCGAGCTGCTGACTCACCCGACTTGGCCAATCCCAGGACCAAGACCTTCTTATTGGCAAAATTTGCTATTTTTTTCATAAGCAACCTCTTCCATTCATACTTCACTCTATTTTACCTTTTTTTGTGAAAATAAAAAAGACATAGGAGTCTTTTATTTTCGACTGTAAGCAAGTTTTGAAAAAAATGATATGTTTTCATCTATTTGAAATATTTTGTAACATAAACCTATTGTTTTTGTAAAAATATAAATTAACAAAAAAGCAAGATCTCAAAACATCTATCCGACCTTCTAAGTTCTTGCTCATTTATTATTCTTCATCAAAATTCTTTTTTGATTTTTTAGGCGGCTTGAGACGATTAATATCCCGCAAAGCCAAGACGGTCACTACGGATAGGCCGAAACCTACAAAATATTCAGCCGGCAACTGGAAAATTTTAAAAATGCCTAAGCCAAATAAGATAATCAAGGCCACAATCAGTAAAACCATAGTCACAGCATTAACAGTCCCTTTAATACTGGATGGAACAGCAAAAATGTAGAAAAAGAGGATTAAAATCCCAATGATAAGATAAACCATCTTGCTGCTCCTTTCCCTTTTGCTTATTCAGCTGCAGCTGATTTTTTCTTTTTATTGGCTTTTTCGCGTTCTTGTTTGTTCAAAATTTGCTTACGTAGACGAATAGATTCTGGTGTTACTTCCATGTACTCATCGTCGTTCAAGAATTCCAAAGATTCCTCCAAGGTCAAGATACGAGGTGTCTTGATAACTGCTGTCTGGTCCTTGGTTGCAGAACGAACGTTAGTCATCTGTTTAGCTTTGGTGATATTAACAGTCAAGTCATTTTCACGAGAGTTTTCACCGATGATCATTCCTTCGTAAACCTCAGTACCTGGGTTGACAAAGATAGTTCCGCGCTCTTCGATAGACATGATAGAGTAGGTCGTTGCCTTACCAGCATCAATAGATACCAGAGCACCGCGGTGACGGCCACCAATTTCACCTGGAATCAATGGCAAGTATTGGTCGAAGGTATGGTTCATGATACCGTAACCACGGGTCATTGACAAGAACTCAGTTGAGTATCCGATCAAACCACGCGCTGGAACAAGGAAGACCAAACGAGTTTGACCATTACCAGTTGAAATCATATCCAACATTTCACCCTTACGTTCAGAAAGACTTTGGATAACAGATCCTTGGTATTCTTCTGGAGTATCGATTTGGACGCGCTCAAATGGCTCGCACTTAACGCCATCGATTTCTTTTACGATAACTTCTGGACGAGATACTTGCAACTCATATCCTTCACGACGCATGGTTTCGATCAGGATTGACAAGTGCAATTCGCCACGACCTGAAACGGTCCACTTATCTGGTGAATCTGTTGGATCAACACGAAGGGATACGTCTGTTTGCAGTTCAGCTTGCAAGCGTTCTTCAACCTTACGAGAAGTTACCCATTTCCCTTCGCGACCAGCAAATGGTGAGTTGTTTACCAAGAAGGTCATTTGAAGTGTTGGTTCATCGATGTGAAGGATTGGAAGAGGTTCAATGGCATCTGTTGGAGTAATCGTTTCACCAACAAAGATATCTTCCATACCTGAAACAGCAATCAAGTCACCTGCTTTGGCTTCATTGATTTCACGACGTTCCAAACCAAAGAAACCAAAGAGTTTTGTGACACGGAAGTTCTTGGTGGTGCCATCTAGTTTAGAAAGAGTAACTTGGTCCCCAACCTTAACAGTACCACGGAAGACACGCCCGATACCGATACGACCTACGAAGTCATTGTAGTCCAAGAGTGAGACTTGGAACTGCAAAGGCTCATCTGAGTTGTCCACTGGAGCAGGGATATGGTCGATAATGGTATCAAAGATTGGTGCCATTGTTTTTTCTTGATCAGCTGGATCGTCTGACAATGAAGAAGTTCCATTGATAGCTGAAGCATAAACAACTGGGAAATCAAGCTGATCATCATCTGCACCAAGCTCGATAAAGAGTTCCAAAACTTCGTCCACTACTTCTGCTGGGCGAGCTGATGGTTTGTCGATTTTGTTGACAACAACAATTGGGACAAGGTCTTGTTCCAGAGCTTTTTTCAATACGAAACGAGTTTGTGGCATGGTTCCTTCGTAGGCATCTACCACCAAAACAACACCGTCAACCATTTTCATGATACGCTCAACTTCTCCACCGAAGTCCGCGTGTCCTGGTGTGTCCATGATATTGATACGAGTTCCATTGTAAGCAACGGCTGTATTTTTAGCAAGGATCGTAATACCGCGCTCTTTTTCGATATCGTTTGAGTCCATAGCACGCTCTGCCAACTCTGTACGAGCATCAAGAGTTTCAGACTGCTTCAATAATTCGTCAACGAGGGTTGTTTTCCCGTGGTCAACGTGGGCGATAATCGCAATGTTACGGATATCTTCTCTTAATTTTGTCATGATTTCCTCTGAATTTTTAAATTTTATTTCTAACTGAACAATTATACCACAGACGCAGGCAAAAAACACGGCTTTGATAAGTGTAAATGTTTTCATTAAAAAATATGGGAGCTGCATGAGTATTTGCATTTCCCATCCTGAAAATTTATGATATGATTTAGAAAAAAACAAGGAAAACAGATGCGCCTCGACCAACTGCTGGCTGCCAATCATATCAGCCGAAAAAAGATGAAACAAAGCCTTTTGCAAAAACAGATTTTAGTGGATGGTAAGCCCGCCTGCAAACTCAGCCAAAACGTTGATACCGGCCTGCAGCAGATTACTTTTCAAGGAAAACAGGTCAGCGGTCCTGCCCACCATTACTACATGCTGAATAAACCCGCAGGTGCAGTCACTGCCAATCGTGACGCTGAAAAATTGACTGTCCTGGATTTGCTGGATAAGGAGATAGAAAAAGAAAATCTTTACTCTATCGGACGGCTGGATAGAGATACAGAAGGACTTCTTTTGATTACCGATAATGGTCCTTTGGGATTTCAGCTGCTGCACCCTCAATATCATGTCGAAAAAACTTACTATGTAGAAGTCAATGGACCTTTAACCTCTCAGGATAAAATTGCCTTTCAAGAAGGCATTCGCTTTTTAGACGGCACCATCTGTCAGCCCGCCCAGCTCTCTATCCTCTCCAGCAGCTCCAGTCTGAGCCGTGCTACCGTCAAGATTTCCGAGGGGAAATTCCACCAGATTAAAAAGATGTTTCTGGCAATTGGTGTCAAGGTCACCTATCTCAAGCGAATTCAATTCGGAGATTTTACATTAGACCCAGATCTAGCAAAAGGCGATTACCATGCTTTGAACCAAGAAGAATTAGGGATTATTAAAAAACATTTAGAGAAAAGTCGGTAAAACAAAAAAGCTTTAAAAATAAAGCTTTTTTGTTAGTAGCCTGCTCCGTTCATAAGTACCATGACATTTAGAATCCAAACAATTACGGAAATTACAATCCCTACGATACCCAGAATTTTTTCTGTTTTATAGTCTAATTTAGACTCTTTTTGCTGTGAATTAGCCAACACCAAACCTATAATACCCAAAATAAGACCTACCAATGGAATGAAAAAACCAAAGATGATAGATAGGATACCTAAAACAAGAGAGGATTTTTTCTTTTCTTGCATGTTCTAAAAACTCCTTAAAATTAATATTAATTTATTATAACATAAGAAACTGGCTTTGTATATATAATGCGACAAATTTTTGATTTATGTTAACTAGCCTTAACCTTGCCATTCCAAGAATCCAACCCATAAGAAAGAATATAGATTTCTTTAAATCCTTGTTTTTTCAGATACAGAGCCGCATTGGTTACGCGCTGACCACGACTATTTTCATAGAGGAGAACAGCCTTGTCCTTGCGAAGTGCACCGACACTATCCTTGAGCTGCTGAGATGGAATATTGCGAGCGCCTAAGATATGCTTCCGGTGAAAATCTGATGGATCCCGCAGATCAACCAACTGACCTTGGCGAATCAAATCTTCAAATTCCCCGTTATCCACGATTTTTGCTGCCTGACGAAGGCGCAAATAATTAAAGCCCATCCAGCCAATTATTCCTAAAAGTACCGCCCACAAAATCCAAATTGTCATCTCAAGTCTCCTTTTTCTTTTCTAAATATTCTAACTCTAAGCGATGTTCTCGGCGCAAGACAGCCTCCGCCTCAAAATAAGCTAGCTTATCCATTAGACCGGCGTCGTAAATTCTCTTCAGCTCGATTTTCATCATTTCAATATCGTAAAGGCGTTTGCCCATATAGATAATGATTCCGAAACTTTTAAGAAATTGCTGAACATCATACAGGGTTTTCATGAGCTATATTTTATCAGATTTTCCAGCGCTTTTCAAGATGAAAAAAGCAGAAAGGAAAGCCTGTTTCCTTTCTGCTTCGCATGGATCATTTTTATAAACCTGGTGCTTGACCAATTTCAGCTGTCAGCATCCAGATAGTCTTTTCAAGGTCAGCCTTGGCACCGACAAAGATATCATTGGTTACATCGTCCCCTTCTTCGTCTGTTACATCCAAAGCTTCTTGGTAAAGACTTGTCAGATAACGGAAAATCTCAATCACACGCGCCAGACTTTCTTCTACATTCTTGCTAAATTCACCAGCTTTTTCTTCGATCTTACTATGTTGGATAAACTCGGTCAAGGTAGAATAAGGCTTGCCTCCCAGTGTAATCAAGCGCTCGCTAACTTCATCCAAGGTTGCATCCAAAGTTTCCATATATTCATCCATTTTTGGATGCCAAACCATGAAACCTGCGCCACGCATATACCAGTGAACTTGGTGAAGAGCAATATGAGCTGTATAAAGGTCTGCCACTACTTGATTAAGAATAGCCTTAGTCTTTGGCAAAGCCTTTTGATTGCTGAAAGTTGCTACGTCAGTTGCTGCACCATTTTTTACTTGTGTCATTGTATTTACCTCGTTTTTATTTATAATGATTCTAATCTTTTTAGATTATGATTTAATTATAATGCTTCTAAATAAGAAAGTCAAGACAAAAGATTCAAAAAAAGACTTTATTAGAAAAGTTGCAAAATTTCAGAATTTTTCTGTTTAAAATTACGAATAAATAAGTATGATTCACCTATACTTTTTTATCGTTGGTACTGTCTTTGCCTCATTCCTAGGCTTGGTCATCGACCGCTTCCCAGAGCAGTCTATCATCGCTCCAGCTAGCCATTGTAATGCCTGCGGGAAAAGACTAGCCCCCCGTGATTTGATTCCTATTTTTTCTCAAATCTTAAATCTTCTTCGTTGCCGCTTCTGTGGAGACAAGATTCCCTTACGCTATTTATTTTTTGAATGTATCTTGGGCGGTCTTTTTCTGGCAACCTCACTTGGCACGATTTCCCTCAGTCAACTCCTACTACTCACCATGGGCTTAAACCTAGCCATCTACGATCAAAGAGAGCAGCAATATCCCCTGATGGTCTGGCTGGTTTTTCAGCTCTTGCTGATGATGACAGCAGGCGTCAATCTTCTCATGCTCTTCTTTTTAGCCATAGGACTTCTAGCCTTCTTTTATAATCTTCGTATTGGAGCTGGCGACTTTCTATTTCTCGCTTCTTGCTCAGCCATTTTCAGCCTAACGGAGACTCTCATCCTTATCCAAATCGCTAGCTTCGCTGGTCTCGCCTGTTTTTGCTTTAAAAAGAAAAAAGACAGGCTAGCTTTTGTACCTTGTCTTTTGTTTGGTGTGGTAGTGATTATTTCTTATAAATCCCTACTCTTTTACTGAACCGGAACCCAAAGCTCAACTTCTGCATCCATAGGATTCCCGTTTAAAAGTATTTCTAAGATAATTCCATCTTGGTAAAGGGAACTGCTTTCTTCCTCAAAAAAGTTATCCTCCAATTGGTCAAACAGGAGTCTTGATTTTTCACTACTGGCTGAACTTACTAAATAATCTTTCTCTGGGACGAGAATGCTTTCGTAGCCTGCCACAGCATTCTTTGCCGCAACTCCTGCATAGTATTGAATACCATCTTTATGAGGAACAATCAAAGCATAGCCTTTTTTGTCTAGAGAATGGGGCATCAATTTCCCGAGCATTCCTTCTTTAAATAACTGAGCATAGAACGCCGTTTTCTCTTTAGAATAGTGCTGTTCATGAACCGTAGTTCCTTCTATCAAAATACTCCTGCCAATCAGGGTAAACGATGGTTTGGTTTGATGTTTCATTATATGAACTCCTTTCTTTATGGTATAATCATAACAAAAGTAATATGACATCTATCTGTCATATTTAAGGAGAAAATCATGAAAATTGACCGTCAAATGGGAATCATTTCTCATTTAGTAAATCAACGAAAAACAACAGCTAAAGAACTATCAGAACTTTTTAAAGTCAGCACCCGAACTATTATGAGAGATATTGATGATTTATCTCTTGCAGGAATTCCTCTCTATGTAATGAAAGGAAAAAACGGAGGCATTTTTCTTATGGAAGACTTCCAAACTGATAAACCTCCCCTGACCCAATCCGAACGACTTTCAATAGAATCCGGTTTAAAAAGTCGCTATCAAGTTTTGGAAGACGCCTCTACTTTCAACGCTATATTGAAATTAAATGCTACCAATACATACTCTGATTTCGAAATTGATTTGTCTCTATCTCAAGGGAACTTGGAAATACGAACTTTGATTTTTAAGTTATTGGAAGCTATCAGAGGTAGAGTAAAAATAAAATTTTCCTATATTAATTCACAAGGACTGGTGAGTCAAAAAAATTGTGAGCCTTACCGTATCGTCTATAAGGACCGGAGTTGGTATATGGATGCCTACGATACTGAAAAAGCGCGTTTTTCTGTTTTTAAAGTTTCTAGAATTAGTGAACTTACTCTCTCTGATACTTTTTCAAAAAGACATTTTACACCACTTCCCTATGATGGTGGTACATGGATGAATGAAAACAAAGTACCTGTCATCCTGCATGTCCAGAAAATTGTCCTTGACCGGTTTGTGGAACTCTTAGGCTATAATGCCATAAAACCTATTAATAGCGATATTTACGAGATTACTTATCCTTTAAACGACAATGATTGGGGATACAATACCTTGCTTGCTTTTGGAAAATATATCACTGTTATATCTCCTAAGCATTTCTTGAAACATTTCACCATCTATATAGATACCATTCATAAGCAATATCCAAACTAATATTCAATCAACATAAAAAATCAAACGTTTCTTAAAAATGAATTATACGAAACTTACTTTTTTATGGTGATAAAATTCAAGAACATGGGTCAGGCTCTAGTTCTTATCCAAATCGCTAGCTTCTCTGGCCTCGCCTGCTTCTGCTTTAAAAATAAAAAAGACAGGCTGGCATTTGTACCCTGTCTTTTGTTTGGTGTGGTAGTGATTATTTCTTATAAGCTGCTGCTTCTTGGATAAAGGCTGCTATGCTGGCGTCCTTTTCATGAAGAGCTTTGACAATCTTAGATCCAACAATAACTCCATCTGAGACTTGATTGAAGCGGTCAACATCCTCTAAAGTTGAAACGCCAAAGCCCGTCAGTACTGGAATCTCTGCAATATCATGGAGTTTACTCAAATGCTGGTCCAAATCATTGCGGTAGCTTCCGCTCTTACCTGTCACACCGTTGATAGCTACAGCGTAGATAAAACCTTCTGCTTCCTTGATCAGCTCCTGCTGACGTTCTACGCCAGTCGTCAGGCTTACTAAAGGAATAAGAGCAAGATCTGAATCTTCCAGCAGAGGCAGAATAAAGTCCCTGTGCTCATAGGGCAGATCCGGAATAATCAATCCTTTAACCGGTGTCCTAGCCAAATCCTTGACAAAATCTTTGAGACCGTATTGGAAAATAGGATTAAAGTAGGTCATGATGATAAGAGGCAGCTGAGTGTCCAACTTCTGCAAGCTTGCCACTAAAGACTTGGTCGAAGTATGGTGACCCAGGCTCCTCAGACCAGCTTCTTCAATAACCGGCCCATCTGCAACAGGATCTGAAAACGGCAGACCGATTTCAATGGCTGACACGCCCAAGTTTTCCAAAAATGAGATAGTTTCTGGTAATCCCTCTAAACCTTTCTCATGATCACCAGCCATGATATAAGGAAGGAAAATTCCCTTACCTGATTTTTTGATGGCCTCTAAATGCTGAGTGAGTGTTTTAGTCATGGGCACCTCCTTTTTGAGCCGCTTCTTTTTCCAAGCGTTCCTTTACCTGAACGACATCCTTGTCACCACGGCCGGATAGGCAGACAATCATTGATTTATCTGGTCCCAACTCCTTAGCCAGCTTAACTGCGTAAGCAATAGCGTGGCTAGACTCTAGAGCAGGGATAATCCCTTCAATACGAGACAAAAGCTGGAAGACTTCCAAGGCTTCTTCATCCGTGACTGGCACATAAGTGGCGCGCTGGATAGCATTAAAATGAGAATGTTCAGGACCGATGCCCGGATAGTCTAGCCCGGCAGAGATAGAGAAAGCTTCCAGAATCTGCCCTTGCTCATCCTGCAAGACATCCATCAAGGCTCCGTGTAAAACCCCCGGGCGGCCCTTGGTTAAGGTCGCAGCATGTTCATCTGTATCCACGCCCCGCCCAGCTGCTTCTGTTCCATACATAGCAACTGAGCTATCGTCTACAAAGGGATAAAAGAGCCCAATAGCATTGGAACCACCGCCAACGCAGGCGACTAAAGCATCGGGTAAGGCACCTGCATTTTGCTCAGCAAACTGACGCTTGGCCTCACGTCCAATCACACTCTGATAGTCGCGGACAATCTCTGGGAAGGGATGGGGCCCCAAGGCTGAGCCCATAATATAGTGAGTATCATCGACCTGAGCCACCCAAGCTCGCAAGGCAGCATTGACTGCATCCTTGAGGACTCGAGAGCCATCGGTCACAGACTCTACCTTGGCTCCCAGAAGTTCCATACGAAAGACATTGAGTGCTTGGCGCTTGACATCTTCTTCACCCATGTAGATAGTACAGTCCATGTTGAAAAGGGCTGCAGCTGTGGCGGTTGCGACTCCATGCTGACCCGCACCAGTCTCGGCAATAATTTTCTTCTTGCCCATCCGCTTGGCTAATAGAACCTGCCCTAGGGCATTATTGATTTTATGGGCCCCGGTATGGTTGAGGTCTTCCCGCTTCAGATAAATCTTAGCACCGCCAGCATAGGCTGTCAGATTTTTAGCAAAATAGAGAGGATTCTCCCGCCCTACATACTGTTTTAGCAACTCATCCAGCTCAGCCTGAAAGGCTGGGTCTTTTTTACTCTCACGGTAGGCTTTATCCAGCTCCAAAACTGCTGTCATCAGCGTTTCTGGAACAAAACGCCCGCCAAACTCACCGTAAAATCCTTCTTGATTGGGTTGATTATATACCATATTTCACTCTTTCTATAAATTCTGTTATCTTTTCTAAATCCTTCTGGCCGTCAGTCTCGACCCCGCTTGAGACATCTACTGCGTAAGGGGCGAAGTGCTGAATCGCTTCTCGGACATTCCCTGCATTCAAACCACCGGCGATAAAGAAGGGCTGGTGGATTTGTTCTTTATCAAAAGCTTGCCAGTCAAAGGTCTGACCACTACCAGCAAGTGGGGCATCAAAGAGCAGGTAGTCCGCTTGTTGGCTGACTCCTTTTAAGGCTCCCTTGACCTGATAAGCTCGAATAACCGGACGGCCGATCTCAGTCAGAAGCTCTTCATTAAAATCGCCATGAATCTGCACCAAATCCAGATTTGCCACCGAAATAGTTTCCTGCAGCTCCGCCAAACTCGGAGAGACAAAAACTCCCACCTTTCGGACAGCAGGCGGCACCAAGGCAGATAGCTTCTGAGCTTGCTCCAAACCGACCCTCCGACGGCTCTCAGCAAAGACAAATCCAATGTAATCCGCACCACTCTGGCATGCCGTTTCCACAGCGCTGGCCGTTGATAAGCCGCAAATCTTAACCTTTGTCAATTTTCAGCTCCTTGATTTTTTCTGCTACATTCTCAGCCTGCATCAGGGCTGTTCCGACTAAAACCGCATGGAAATAAGGAGCTACTAGCTCAGCATCTTCCTTGCTGAAAATAGCGGACTCAGACACGTAAACCCTGTCATCTTTGAAATGGGCAGATAGCTGAAGACTTGTATTGATATCAGTCTCAAAAGTAACTAGATTGCGGTTATTGACACCTATTATCTGTGCTCCTATTCTATGGGCAGTTTCCAGCTCCGCCAGATTATGGGTTTCGACCAGAACTTCCAAGCCTAAACCTGTCGCAAAATCATAGAGTTCTTGCAGCCGCTTTTCAGACAAGGCAGCCACAATCAGAAGAATAACTGTCGCTCCAGCATTGCGGGCACGAACAATCTGCTTTTCATCAATAATAAAGTCCTTATTGAGGGTCGGAATGGTCACTTGACTGGAAATCTCTCTCAGGTAATCCAGATGTCCTTTGAAGAAAATCTCATCTGTCAAAACCGAAATCATAGCTGCACCGCATCGTTCATAGGTGCGAGCCTGCTCAACAATATCCACACCGAGATTAATATCTCCCAGACTTGGACTGGCTTTTTTGACCTCAGCAATTAACTGCAGCTCTTGAGGATGGTTTTTAAGATATTCATAGAGGGAATAGGTCGAGCGCAGAGGTTGCAGCTCTTCATAGGACATAGCCGCCACTTCCTGCTCTTTTTGCTTTAGAATGGTCGGGAGAAATTCTTTGCTCATTTCTGATACTCCTGTAGTTGCTTGAGTTTTTCATAGGCTACGCCACTAGCGATCACTTGGCGGGCCAAAGCTATTCCTTCTTCTATGCTGTCTGATTTCCCATTAGCATAGAAGCCCAATCCCGCATTCAGCACTGTCGTTTCTAGATAGGGGCTGGCTTGATTTTGCAGGACAGATAGCAGAATTTCTGCATTTTCCTTGGCATTGCCTCCACGAATCACTTCAAGAGATATTTCTTCCATGCCAATATCTGATGGCAGAAAGCTGTGCAGGCTGATTTGCCCATCTGCCAGCAGAGCGTACTGGGTTCGGCCATGAAGACCTGCCTCGTCTAGACCATCTGGCCCCGACACGACTACTGCACGCTTGCGGCCCATATTTTTCAAAACTTCTGCTGTGCTCTCTAGCATATCTGGCCGGCTGGTTCCCAAAAGCTGAGTTTCTAGACTCATGGGATGGATGAGCGGACCAGTTAGATTCATGATAGTGGGAATGCCGAGGCTAAGACGGGCTGGCATGATGTATTTCATGGCTGGGTGCATATTCTTTGCAAAGAGAAAGACGATACCTGTCTGCTCAAAAACCTTGCCCAAGCTAGCAGCATCCAAGTCTAGATTGATACCCAGAGCTTCTAAGACATCAGCTGAGCCTGACTTAGAAGAAATGGAGCGATTTCCGTGCTTAGCCATCTTAATCCCGCCACCTGCCAGTACAAAAGCTGCCGTAGTTGAAATATTGAAGCTGAAAGACTTATCCCCGCCCGTACCGCAATTGTCCATGGCAGTGCGAATAGTGGTCGGAATCTGCTTAGCGTGGCCTCGCATTACCTGCGCCAAAGCCGTTCGTTCCTCAATTGTCTCCCCCTTCATCTTGAGCCCCAGCAAGAAAGCTACAATTTGAGACTCTGTCACCCGTCCGGTGACAATACGCTCAATCACATCTGTCATCTCAGCGCTGCTTAAATCCTTAAAATCAGCTAGTTTTGCAATAATCTCTTTCATACACGCTCCTTTATTTTACTAAATCGATGAAATTCTTGATAGACGACAAGCCGTCCGGCGTGCCAATACTTTCTGGATGATACTGAAAACCATAAATAGGCAGGCTCTTGTGCTGGATAGCCATGATTGAGTTATCATCAGCTGCCCGAGCCGTCACTTCAAAGTCCTCCGGCATCTCCTCAATCAAAATCGAATGATAGCGCATGACCGGCTGGCCATCCTCTATCCCTTGATAGATAGGAGATTTTCTCTCAAAGCGCAGAATACTTTGCTTACCGTGCATGACTTTGGGAGCCAAGCCTAGCTTTCCGCCAAATACTTCTGCAATGGCTTGGTGCCCCAAGCAAATCCCCAAAATCGGCTTCTTACCAGCAAAATCACGGATAACTTCCTCCATCCGTCCTGCATCTGCTGGCCAGCCTGGACCCGGAGAAAGAACCAAAGCATCAGCTTCTTCTGCCGCTTGATAAAGGCCTGCATCATCATTTCGCAAGACCTTAACTTCTGCAAAATTGCCGATATACTGGGCTAGATTGTAAGTAAAAGAATCATAATTATCAATCAATAAAATCATTGCATCTCTCCTATCTTGGTCATTGATTTGGCCTTGTTGATGGTTTCTTGGTATTCGTTAGCAGGGATCGAGTCATAAACAATACCCGCTCCAGCTTGAACGTAAGCTCTGCCATTTTTCAAAATCATAGTGCGTATAGCGATGGCAAAATCCATATCCCCTGTCGCAGACAGATAGCCAATAGCCCCCGCATAAACGCCACGTTTTTCCTGCTCCAACTCGTAAATACGCTTCATGGCCCGAATCTTAGGTGCGCCTGAGACTGTGCCGGCCGGCAAGGTCGACTTGAGCGCATCCATGGCTGTCAGTTGGGGCAGAAGCTGACCACGAACTACACTAGTCAGGTGCATGACATAGCGGAAATACTCCACTTCCATGTACTTAGTGACTTCCACGCTGTTATTCTGGGCAATTTTACCGATATCATTACGTCCCAAATCAACTAACATACGATGCTCAGCCACTTCCTTCTCGTCAGCCAGCAACTCCTCTGCCAAGGCTTTATCTTCTCTTTCATCCTTCCCACGCGGTCTGGTTCCAGCGATAGGATTGGTCGTAACCTGACCCTGCTTGACAGAAACTAGACTCTCTGGGCTAGCTCCAATAATCTGATAATCCCCGAAATCATAAAAGTAGAGATAGTTGGAAGGGTTGGTCACGCGCAGATTGCGATAGTGATCCAGCGGTCTACCAGAATATTCTGCTGAAAAGCGTTGACTGAGCACACATTGGAACATGTCGCCCTGCCGAATCAAGCTGCGCGCTTCTTCCACCATTTTTTCAAAAGCTGCCTGCTTGATATGGCTCTGGAAGTTCAAGCTGGACAGTTCCAGCGGTGAAAATTCATCTGCTGCTGGCTGCGCCAGCTCAGCCATGATACGCTCCAGACTAGCAGCCAAATCAGATTCGCTTCTATCGCTGTAGAGGGCCTCCTCGACGATATAGACCTTGTCTTTTTTATGGTCAAAAACCATGTAACTCTCATAGACGAAAAAGTGCATATCAGGCGTTCCAATCACATCAGCTGGAATCTGGCCAATCTCCTCATAGAGGGAAATCATATCGTAGCCAACAAAACCGATGGCTCCGCCTCCAAAAGGCAGGTCTGAATGATGAGCTTTTTTTACTGCCAACTCATGCAGATAGTCCAATGGATCTGCCTCGATAACTTGCCCATTCTTTGTTAAACGGCCATTTTCATAGCGGACTTCAAAGACTGGATTATAGGCTAGGATAGAAAAACGAGCTGTCTCGCTATCTCTCGGAATACTTTCCAAAATCACCTTGTGGTCGCCCTGAATCCGCATATAAGCCAGAATCGGCGATAAAATATCAGCTGGTAAAATCTTTTGCATAATTTTTCTTTCTATTTAATCAGAAGCGTTTAAGGAGGAGTAATTTGCTAGCTATGACTGCATTCACAAGAACAGATAGCACCTGTCCACGGTCATAACTTGCCCCAGAACTACAGAAAAACGCCCGCACAGTTCATCCTGTGAGGGCGTATCATCGCGGTGCCACCTCAGTTATGGAGTTTTCAGGCTCCACATCTCATTTACTTATTTACAGTCATTTAGATTCCTTTTAGTAGAAGGCAGCGTACTGGCTCATAGCAAAGTAAGCTAACAAAGTAATAAAAGTTCAACTAAAGGACTAAATGTTGACTCCAACAGCCCATTTCATAACTTCTCCTGCCTGTTTACAGCACCACAGACTCTCTGAAAGGAGAGATGTTACTACTCTTCTGCTGGGTATTTTATTTTCGTTTTTCTAGATAGTCGGCAATGGCTGCCACATCCTTATCTCCACGACCAGATACGTTGATAACAATGATTTGGTCAGATGACAATTGCGGAGCTCGCTTGATGGCTTCAGCAATAGCATGAGAGCTTTCGATTGCTGGCAAAATTCCTTCCTTTTGCGTCAAGAGAAGCAAGGCATCCACAGCTTCATCATCTGTCGCTGCCACGTATTCTACTCGACCAGAATCTTTAAAGAAAGCATGTTCAGGACCAACTCCAGGATAGTCCAAGCCTGCTGAAATGGAGTAAACCGGTGCCACCTGACCATCTTCAGCAAAGACAGCGTAGGTCTTCATACCATCCACTACTCCGACGCTTCCCTTGGTCATGGTCGCCGCATGCTGGTCTGTATCAAGACCCCGTCCAGCTGCTTCAACACCAACCAGCTTGACTTCTTCATCCGCCACATACTGGGAGAAGGCGCCGATAGCATTAGATCCACCACCTACACAGGCAATGACATAGTCCGGCAAGCGGCCTTCCTTATCCAAAATCTGACGGCGTGATTCTTCACTAATCACCTTTTGGAACTCATGGACAATCGTCGGATAAGGGTGAGGTCCGACAGCCGAACCCAAAACATAGAAGGCTTCCAAATCACTCATCCAAGCTCCAAAGGCTGCATCCACTGCATCCTTGAGGGTTTTGGTGCCTGTTTCCACAGCGTGAACAGTCGCACCCATCATTTCCATGCGGAAGACATTAAGGCGCTGGCGTTCTACATCCTCTGCACCCATGTAAACATCGCACTTCATACCAAACTTAGCTGCGGCTGCCGCAGTTGCCACACCATGCTGGCCAGCTCCAGTTTCAGCAATGACCCGGGTCTTGCCCATGCGCTTAGCTAGAAGAATCTGCCCCAAAACATTATTGAGCTTATGAGAGCCCAGATGATTGAGATCTTCCCGCTTTAGATAAATCTTAGCTCCGCCCAGATGCTGGGTCAGACTTTCTGCAAAGTAGAGCGGGGTTTCCCGACCTGAATAATCTGCCAAATAATGTCGGTATTCATTTAAAAATTCTGGGTCATCCTTATACTTCTCAAAAGTCGCTTCTAATTCATCCAGCAAGGCCTGGATAGGCTCTGGTACAAAGGAGCCGCCAAATTGTCCAAAATATCCTTTAGTTTCTGTCATCTTGATTGCCTCATTTCTTTATTTTCAAGCAAAACAAAAGCCCACACACAGAAAAAATCTGTGTGAGGGCGTATAATCGCGGTGCCACCTCAATTATGGAGCAAAGTATAGACTGCCTCCATATCTCTGTCTTGTCTAACAACAAGCTGCACTGTAAGGTGTGCTCACCGAATTTTTATTGCTTCAAATTCATTTTTTGCATCAGCCCACTTCATAATCTTCCACTGCCTGTTTCCACCAACCACAGGCTCCCTGAAAGTAGAAAAAATTATTACTTTTCTGATGATTTATTTTATTATAGGCCTTTCCCTTTTTCTTGTCAAGAAAAAATTTAATTTTTTCTCCTAAATCCGAACCTTTCTCTCGCTAATCTCTTTTGAAAGCGTCGCCTTGACGATTTTCCCAGATTTTCTGACCAAGCTGAAAAGCCCGCCAAGCCAGATAACCACCCAAAGTATTGGTCCAGAGATCATCAATCTCAAAGACTCGATTGGCGTTGATAAGAAGGTCCAGCAGAATCTGAGTCGCTTCAATAGACAGACTCATCCCAAAGCTCAAGCATACAACCTTCTTTGTCTTCCGCAATTTCGGAAAGAGGAAAAGCAATTGAAAGATTAAGGGCGACAGCAGAAAGATATTGGCTAGATTTTGGATAAAGACCTTGACCAGCTGGATCCAAGAAGTAATCTCGCCAATATTGACAAAGGAATTAAAAGGGATTAACAAAACTACTATTCGGCCAAAATACTGGATTCCAGGAGTTTCCATTCCTGGCTCTGGAACCTGAGGAATAAAGCACAGAATGCAAAGCATCAAGAAATAGAGCCAGCTTCCCCCTACCAGCAATTTCCGCCCTTTGGCTGTTAGCTCACCGTCTGAAGTCAGATAGTTCTTAAGGCTGAACATTTTCTACCAATGCTTTCTCGCGATCACGCTTCATAGTATTAGAACGCAGCTGACCGCAGGCTGCATCAATATCTGTACCATGTTCCTGACGAACCACGCAGTTGACTCCGTTTTTCTTGAGGGTATCATAGAAAGCCATCACGCGCTCTTTGGGACTGCGGCTGTATTGGTCGTGCTCGCTAACGGGGTTGTAAGGAATGAGATTGACATAAGATAGCTTCTTAATGTTCTTGAGCAGCTCTGCCAATTCCTTGGCCTGCTCTACCCCGTCATTGACTTCATTGAGCATGATATATTCAAAGGTCACCCGGCGGTTGGTCGTCTCGATATAGTATTCGATAGCTGCAAAAAGCTTTTCGATAGGGAAGGACCGGTTAATCCGCATGATGCTGGTCCGCAAATCATTATTCGGAGCATGGAGCGATACAGCTAGATTGACCTGCACACCTTCATTGGCAAAGTCACGAATCTTATGAGCCAACCCTGAAGTCGAAACCGTGATGTGGCGGGCACCGATAGCCAAACCTTTGTCATCATTGACCGTCCGAACAAACTTGAGCACGTTGTCATAGTTGTCAAAAGGCTCGCCGATTCCCATAACCACGATATGGCTGACCCGTTCATCCTGACCACGCTCATCAAAATACTTCTGAACCAGCATAATCTGAGCTACAATCTCACCGTTATTGAGATCGCGTTGCTTTTTAATCAAGCCAGAAGCACAGAAGGTACAGCCGATATTGCAGCCAACTTGGGTGGTCACACAGACAGAAAGTCCATAATGCTGGCGCATGAGCACCGTCTCAATCAGCATACCGTCCGGCAGCTCAAAGAGGTACTTGACCGTACCGTCAGCAGACTCTTGGACGATGCGCTGTTTAAGCGGATTGACGACAAACTGATCATTTAGCTTGGCAATCAAGTCCTTGGACAGATTGGTCATCTCTTCAAAAGACTGGACCCGCTTGCGGTAGAGCCACTCCCAAATCTGGGCAGCACGGAATTTCTTTTCTCCCTGAGCTTCCGCCCATTCAATCATTTCCTGACGCGTTAAGCTATAAATAGATGGTTTCATTTTTCTCCTTTATTCTGGCGAATCACAAAATGGCGATTGCTGTCTTTTTGCTTTTTCTGCCTATCTTGCTGGGAATTGTTGCGAGAGCGCTTATTGTCCCTTTTAGAACGACTGTCTCGGTCTCGGTCACTTCTGCGATTGCGGTTGCCGCCCGAACGGCTATTGCGAGAACGTTTTGACCGACCTTCTGCCTCTTTCTTGCCATGCGATTTCTTATCAAAGGAAGCGCGCTGGGGATTTGGATTTTCCAAGACAAAATAGGCACAGCCATAGCTGCAGTACTCTAGCAAATAGTCTTCTAAGCGGCTTATTTTCTCATCGCTTTCATTAGCCCGCTCGTCCTTGTAAAAACCACGCAGGCGCAGCTGCTCATTGCCCCAGTCGCCAACAATATAGTCAAACTTAGTGAGAATTTCTGAAAAGCGCTGATGAAAGGCCGTCAAGTCAAAGCCTTCCTTATAGTTCTCAATCAATTCAAACTCGAATTTTTCTGCAACAATCTTGCTGTCAATCTGTTTAAACTCTGGTCCTGGGAATTTATTATAATTATACAATTCAGGTGAAATATCTTTACGCATACTCTTCCTTTAACGTTCTTGGATAGTTTATCTACAACACTTTATTTTATCATAAATCAGCCAGTATTTCGCGGACTTTTCATCAAAAATATCTTTCTGAAAAAAGTCAGACGATTTAAAGCAGAGAAGACCAGCTGATCTTGTCTGTCTCACAAGAAAAATCTTAGCAAAAGCTAAGATCTTACTTATTCTTTTTCAGATAGTCAATGGCGTCCTGCAGCGTTTTAACTGGAACAATTTTCATATCCGTTTTAATCTTCTTGGCTGTCTCCAGAGCCGTTTGGTAGTTATTCTTCCCATTAGGAGAAAGCTTCTTCTCTTCTTCTGTGAGTTCATTGTTCGGTGCAAAGAATATATCTGCTCCGCTTTGGGCTGCTGAAACAACTTTCTTATCAATTCCGCCGATTTCACCAACTTCGCCTTCTCGGCTGATGCTGCCGGTCCCTGCAATATCGCGGCCGTCACGAAGGGTCGGATCAGCCAACTGGGTATAAATAGCGAGACTGAACATGAGACCAGCACTAGGACCGCCGATACCCTCAGTTGAAAATGTAATCGGAATATTACTGCTGACTTCCGTCCGGTCTATCAGACTAATCCCAATCCCGTTCTTACCGTTCTCCAACTTGATAACCTTACCAGTTGCCGATTTCTCCTGACCATCTTCTTGGAAAGTCACCTTGATTTTATCCCCAAGCTTCTGCGAGTTGACATACTTAACCAGCTCCTCAGAGCTTTCAAATGTCTTATCATTGACACCAGTTACCGTATCAGCAATATTGAGAACTCCCTTGAAGGTTGAGTTATCAGCCACCTGCAAGACATAAACTCCCAGATAGTCCATTTTGATCTCTTTACCAGCCGTTGTCAACCCTTGATATTTAGCCATATTTTGTGATGTTTCCATGTAAAACTGGTTGATCCGATTGAACTCCTCATCCGTGGATCCACCCGTCATATCCTTGGCAGAATAAATATCTGTAAAAGGGGTCAGCCAAGCATAGACCAGATGAGCAAAGGTTGCCTGCTCTACTCCGACCGTCACAAAGTTGTAGGAACCCGCTTCCTTGTCGGCCTTATTATCAACCAGCAAGACCTGACGAACATCCTCGGCACCACCAGGAACTTCTATATAATAAGGCAGACGAACGTAAAGAGCTGCTATAAAAAAGGCAATAGTGACGCCAATGACCGTCGGCAATATAAACTTCTTAATTCTTTTCATTGTTGATTCTTTCTAATTCTTTGATTACACTTTGAGGCACATAGGCCGCGATATCCTGCTGAAAAGCAATCAGCTCACGAATACGTGATGAACTGATATGCTGATAGGCCGGCTTGCTGAGCAAGAAAATCGTCTCCAGCTCCTCTGCCAATTCCTGATTGAAAAAGTTCATATTGGCTTCATAGTCTAGATCTTGACTGTTACGGAGACCGCGCACAAAGGCCTGAGTTCCCAGTCTTCTGGCCACTGTCACTGCTAGCTCATTCTGAGAAGTGATGACCTCAACATTATCCAAATGCTGCAGAGCTTCTTTGACCATGCGTTCTCTGGCCTCAATTGTGAAAAAACCAGACTTTTCTCGGTTATAAAAAATCCCTACATAGAGCTTATCAAAAAGCCTGCTGGCCCGCTCAATCAGGTCCACATGACCCTTGGTCATCGGGTCAAAAGACCCTGTGAATAATCCAATCTTATCTGACATACACCGTCACCTTTGAAATTCCATATATCTTTTGCTTCCAAATACCCAGCCCAGCAATTTCTTCTGGTAATTCCACTTCCTTGTCTGTCTCACAGACTACCAGGACATCTTGGCTCAAGAGCTGGCCTTCCTCCAACTTCTCAAGGTCTGCCACAATCTGCTCCTTGGCATAAGGCGGATCTAAGAGGACTAAGTCAAAAGCCCCCGTCAACATTTCCAAGGCTCGGCCAGACTCCATCTTGAGCAAGTCAAAACGTTCCGGCTCCTTGGTCATCTGAATATTCTCTGAAATGATAGCCTGAGCTCTGCGATCCTTTTCGACTAAGACAGCTGTCTCCATACCTCGCGAAATAGCTTCAATGGCCAAACTTCCGCTGCCGGCATAGAGATCCAGCACCCGACCGCCGTCAAAATAGGGACCAATCATATTAAAAATTGCCCCCTTGACCTTATCGGTCGTAGGTCTAGTCGTCTTGCCGTCCAAAGTCTTGAGGGGCCTACCCCCGTATTTACCTGCAACAACTCTCATAAAAAACATTATAACACACATCGCACAAGAGGCCAATTTTTTGAAAACTTGACAGATAAAAAATAGAAGTCCCCCAAATTAGAGACTTCTGCTTTCTTTTAGTTTTAGTAAAAAATCAATTAATTCAGGATGACAGTCTGCCTTATCCAAGATCAGCCCCATTGACCGGCCAACCATGATATAAAAAGTTTCTGGCTTGTCTATAATCGCCACAATATCTTGATAGTCAAATCTGGCATTGTTATTCCGATTAACGACACGAAATTCTGTCTCATAGAAGCTAAACTCCTGCTCTATATCATGCCAGAGGGGGTTGCCTCTATAAAACTTTTTAATATGTCGATTCATGGACAGATAGTAAAGAAAAGGAAGGACTGCCACAGTAACAAGAAAAGCTACGCCTGGCAAAGGTTCCCCGATGAAAAAACAGATTGCACTGCATATCAGCACCACTATCTCAGGGAGAATCAGTGAGAAGATGCCATTCTTTTTATACCAGAAATTGGTCCAAGCGAAACGGCGATAAGCTTCTTCTGTCATGATCGTTTTTGCTGTCATAGGAAACATCTCTCTACCTCCAAGTCATATTCCTCCCTACAGTTTACCACACTCTTGATGGAAATAACAATATTCAATAAAGAACTTGCTTTTCTCTATTTCATCTGTTATACTATATGTGACTTTTAAAACGTTACATAGGAGGTGTGATATGTTTTCGCATGAAAAATTAAAAAAACGCCGGATGGAGCTTAATCTGACCCAGTCTTCCATTTACCAAGAGCTCGGAATTTCCAGAAAGACGTACTCTGCTTGGGAAAATGGTCTAGCAGAACCCCACGCAAAAAATCTCAGGAGGTTAGCCACCTGTCTCAAGGTCCAAGAGAACTACTTTGTGGATGAGACCAGTGCGCTCTACACCTACCCTTTACTAACCGCACCACATAAAAAGGAAGTCGACCAACTCGCTAGTCGGCTCTTAGAGAGACAGCGTAAGATTAGCTCCCTTACAGCCTATAAGGTTCTTTCTGTTGAGCTGGCTGCGGGTCGCGGGCACAGTTACTATGACAATGAAACAGACTATGAAACTGTCTACTTTGATCAGGATATCCAGCACGACTTTGCATCCTGGGTCTCTGGGGATTCTATGGAGCCTAAGTATCCCAATGGCTCTGTTGCCCTTATGAAACAGACAGGATTCGACTACGATGGTGCAGTCTATGCTCTTATGTGGAATGGCAAGACCTATATCAAAAAAGTCTACCGAGAAGCTGAAGGTCTACGCTTAGAATCTATCAATCCTGACTACGAGGATCTCTTTGCTCCTTACGAAGACCAACCTAGCATTGTTGGTATCGTCGTCGGACATTTTCTGCCGATTGAGGTGTAAAACTATGGTCCTATTTGATTATTCACGCGAGCCTCGTTCAGACATCGCTTTTGTGGATATGAAAAGTTTTTATGCCTCTTGCGAATGCATCGCTCTCGGTCTCGACCCTTTAAAAACCTCGCTCTGTGTCATGAGCCGAGTTGAAAATTCCTCTGGACTGATACTAGCTGCCACCCCTCTCTTTAAAAAGAATTTCGGCAGCCAGAATGTCAGCCGAAGCTATAATCTTCCTTTTGATGTCCACACCCGTAAGTTCAACTATGCTGCTGCCCACAAGCAGGGACTACCAATTACAGCAGATTATGTGCGCTTTATTGAAGATGCTGCTCAAAAGACCTTATTGGTCCCACCTCGGATGAACTACTACATCCAGAAAAACATGGAAATTCAAAAAATTTTCCAGGATTTCGCAGCTCCCGATGATATTTTCCCCTACTCAATTGATGAAGGCTTCCTAGATTTGACAAGCTCTATCAACTACTTCATTCCCGATCAGACGCTGGACCGCAGGACCAAACTAGACCTGCTGGCTGCCCGCATTCAACAGGCTATCTGGAAGAAGACTGGGATTTATGCATCTATCGGTCTGAGCAACGCCAATCCACTTCTCGCCAAGCTAGCCTTAGACATTGAAGCCAAACACACAAAAAAGATGCGGGTCAACTGGTCCTATGAGGATGTTCCCAGAAAGGTTTGGACTATTCCGACAATGACTGATTTTTGGGGCATCGGCCACCGAACAGCTACCCGTCTTAAAAAGCTAGGCATCCACTCCATTTATGATTTGGCTCACTTTAACCCCGATATTCTCAAAAAAGAAATGGGGGTCATGGGCCTGCAACTTTGGTTTCATGCTCACGGCATTGATGAAAGCAATGTGCACAAGCCTTATCAGGTCAAGTCACATGGCCTGGGCAACTCGCAAATTCTCCCCCGAGATTATAGACAACAGGCAGAGATTGAACTCGTTTTCCGAGAAATGGCTGAGCAGGTCGCCATTCGGCTCAGACGCTCTGGTAAGAAATGCCAGCGTGTCTCCATCTATGCCCGTTACTCCAAGCAGGAGCTCCTGCCTTCCATTCATACACAGAAAAAAATTGAGCCCACTAACAACAGTGACCGATTGGCTCAAATCGTCGTTCAGCTTTTTCGTTCCAAATATCAGGGCGGGGCTATCCGCCAGATTGGCGTTTTTTACAGTGATTTTGTCAATCAAGGTTATGGTCTAATTTCTCTCTTTGACGATCCTCTGCAAATTCAAAAAGAAGAGGAGCTCCAGCTGACGATTGACCACATCAGAGATAGCTTTGGCTTTACCTCTTTGCTTAAGGGAGCCGCCTTGCTGGACTCCTCCCGTGCTATTGCTAGAAGCAAGCTAACCGGTGGCCATTCTGCTGGAGGTTTGGAGGGCTTATCATGACCGACCGCTCCTACCTCCCCTATCAGTCGGCTCGTGATTTTCAGGATCGGGGTATGGCTAAGTGGGCTGGCTTTTTTCTCTCTGAGCATAGCACTGCTTTGGCCAAAAAAGAACTAGATATCAGTCGTCTGGCCCAGCTTGACAGACAGGAGAAATTCCACTTGCTCAGTCAAGCCTACAGTCATCAAGTTCCCATCAGAATCACCTTTCTTAATCAGGGAAAGCTGACCGACATTACTGCTACCGTCTTTCATCTGGACTGCAAGCAGGTCCTCCTGCAGGAAGGTGACCATTACAAAGGCCTTGCTATCCATCAGATTCTTTCGATACAAGCTTCAGGAGGCGCAGATGACCACTCAAAATGTACATGAGGAACTTCAATTTGACTATTTTTCCCAGAACTACCATCAATTTCAAGAGGATTTTTATCAATTTTCCAATCTTCCCCAGCCTCTGATGGTCATGGAAGATGACATCCTACTCCACATGGCCAGCCGCCAAGCCACTTATTTCAAACTCTCCAAGACCAAAAGCTTGGATAAAAAGGATCATTACTTCCACTTTACCGTCAGTCGTCCAGACCAAGCAAACCGACTCTGTATCTACCACTATCAAGGCCAAACAGAAGATATAAATCAATAAGCTCCCAAACTTAGTTTGGGAGCTTATTGTAGGGAACTGGCCATCTACTAGAATCTTCTCAATTATTTATTGCTTTAAGTCAGGTAAATAACATTAAAGATTTGAGCCAGCTATATTGTATTTGCAACTAATTTGAACTCGAGAAGCGCCATTCTTTTTAGGTTATCTATTCAGTTCATTTGTATAAACTAATTTCATACCCAAAACACCCCAATCGTCAGATTTTCTGTCTAACTTTTGGGGTGCGGGTCATAGCAATTTGTCTTTTCTTTTATTTTTTATCGGTGTCAAAATTTTTACAAGAATTATTCATCAAACAGTCCTTGCAAACCGGCGAAAGGATTGTTCTTCTCTTTTTGAGCTTCCTGGGCAGCGGCAAATTCCTCTTCCGTCATAACCTGCCAGTCCTGACCTGACAGAAAGCCTTGGCCGGCTTCTTCCTCAGCTGTTAGAATTTTCAGCGGGATATTCATCAGGATATTATCAGCCACACTCTCGGCTAAGTTAATCTCGCCATTTTCAATTGGTAGCACCAAGTCCTGATCAATCATATCCTGCGATGCAGCCTGTCCTTCTTCCATGAAAATTTCGTTGACTAGATAAGACTCCTTGAGCTCCACGGGCTCCATACTGCGACTGGACGTCAGAGTGATGGTATAAGATAGGTCATAATCCAGAAAATAGAGGTCATCTTCATATTGAACTTTTCCTTTGGCTACAATATCCTGAACATCTAAAATCTCAGGATTACGCTCTTTTAACTCTTCTGCCAAGTCCAGCTTTTTCTCAAAAGCTAGACCATCTGGATTCTTCCGAATTTCTTGAATATGCAACATAAGTTCCTCTTTGTTTTTTCTTTATATTATATCATGTTTGGGCGCTACGATGTTATTGAAAATTATTTTGTTATAATAAAATGCAAGGAGGGAAGACAATGGAACATCTAGGACAGGTTTTTAGATTTTTTCGCGAGGCAAGGCACATCTCTTTATCCGAGGCGACTGGCGGAGAATTTTCAAAATCTATGCTCTCTCGCTTTGAAAATGGGCAGAGCGAACTTTCGGCACAGAAACTTTTTAGCGCTCTCAGCGCCATCCGCACGGAAACGGAAGAATTTACCGTTGCAGCCGGCATCCAGAATCATCATTCTCACAAGGAACTCTTAAGCCAAATTCAAGACCTGTTGCAAGCCAATCAGCTTGAACTCTTAGAAGAACTTTATCTGAAAAAAGAAAAAATCACTCAAAAAAGCAAGCATGCTAGTGATTGGGTTGAACGCCTGATTGTAAAGGCCTATCTCTGTGCCCTCAAAGAGTCTGAGAAGGCTAGCCCAGGCGAGCTGGATTTCCTGAATGATTACCTCTTTTCAGTTGATATTTGGGGGCGCTACGAGCTCAATCTCTTCTCTGTCTGCACTCCGGTTTTATCCCTAGACTTGTTTTCCCAATACACCAAAGAAATCCTCTCAAGAAAGGATTTTGCCGCCTTATTTGCCAACAACCGCAACACCCTGCACACTACCTTTCTTAATGGCTATCTTCTGGCCATCAGTCAGGAAAATATCACTCAGGCAGACTATTTCCAACAAGTCATTGAGCGACACTTTTATGAAGAAAATGAGACTTACTTCCGAATTGTCTATCTCTTTGCTCAGGGAGAATTAGCTTGTTTGAAAGGGCAAACAGAGGAGGGGCTCGCGCAAATGAAGCAAGCTGTCGATATTTTCCGAATCTTGAACTGTCAGCATAGCGCTGACTACTATCAAGAAGCTCTTGATACTGCTTTTCAAAAATATAGCAAATAATGCAAATCTCCACTTTTAAGCTCAGCGATGTTGAGTTGGAAAGTGGTTTTTTGATGTAAAATACACTCCAACTTACTCATCTTAACAATTGCACAAAAAAATCGTTGAATATATGCAATATTTCCTGCTGCTTAGATTTTCTATTTTATACTAAAAGCAGAAAGAGCTAGCGCAAGTCACTTTCAGAATTTTACCACTTACTTATGAGACCTAACCAGTTGCCGAAAAGCCCTTGTTTTTGGCTTTAAACGGTCTATAATGGTCATCAGAAAGAGAAAAACAAAAGCCAGATTACAGATGCACCCAATCAGCTTTTAGACAATCTTGCAGTTTAGAAAAGGAGTCTACGATGAAATTATTCTTTAAAAATGGGGTCTATGCCTCACTCAGCCTTTCCCGGATCTTCAACACCTTGGGAGCTTCTATTTTCAATATTGTTTTTGTGGTATTTGCTTCCAGCATGCCCAATCCCAAGTTCGCTATTGCTGTGGCTAATTTTATCGTCCTGGTTCCGACATTCTTTACTATCTTTGCTGGTATCAAAGCTGACAAGACCATCCATAAAGCTCGTTGGCTGATTCATTTTGGTTATCTTCAAGCCCTGCTCTTTGTCCTCGTTGCCTTCATGACTCGATCCAGCTCTTATCTAGCCTTTTCTGTCGTCTGCTTGATGAATATTCTTTCAGATATCATCAGCGACTATCGCAGCGGCCTGCAAATGCCGATTTTGAAAAAGAATGTTCCAGAGAAAGACCTTATGGAAGCCTTCTCTTTTACCCAGCTTATCAGCTTTCTCTGCAGCCTGGCCGGACAAGCTTTGGGAGTTTGGCTCTTAACGGTCAGCCAGCAAGACTTTTTCTTAGTTGCTTTGGTTAACGCTTTGACCTTTCTCCTATCCTCCACCATCCTCTACCTAGTCCGTCGCAGATTGACCCATGACCCAGTGGCAATTTCTGAGAGAAAAGCTCCTCTGAAAGAAGAATTGAAGAAAATGTACACATCGTCCAAGCTCATTTTTGAGCAGGAAGGTTCTAACAATTTTCTCAAACTGCTGGCTCAAATCCTGATTGTCAACGCTATGGCAGGTTCTCTTATAGCTCTTTATAATCTCTACTTGCTGGACAATCCCATCTTCCAGCTGTCCTTTAGTCAGTCTCTCTTGGTTCTTCAGACAACTCTTGTCCTAGCCATGATTGCAGCCAGTCTGACTCCCAACGATTACTTTAGCCGCCTATCGCTTAATCAACTAACCCTCTGGGCTGCTCTTACCATGATTCTGCTTGCTGTCAGCAATTTCTTGCATCTGCCTGTTTTCGTCGGCATTGCTTTTGGATTTTTACTAGCTTATATCTCCGGTAAGATCAATCCCAAAATCAACACCCTCTTACTGAGCAAATTGCCTTCTGATGTTCTCGCTCAGACTTCCAGCTTTCTGAGTCTGCTCTTTTCTTTCTCTGTTCCCTTTGGTACTATGGTCTTCAGCAGTCTGGCCCTCTGGAATATGAACGCTAGCTGGCTCATCTTCAGCATTATCGGTGTAATTGCTCTGCTCCTATCTATTGAAAAAAAGAAAGATGTTAACGAAAGACGATAGCTTCAATCTTGTTTCTTTTAAATCAAAATTTATTCGCCTGTAAGACAATAAAAAACGATAACTTCAAAATAAGAAGTTATCGTTTTTGTCTATTAGAAAGATAAAGATTAAGTTTCAGCTATTTCTATTGCTATTAGTTCCAGCCGAAGCGTCTGCCTCTACCATTGCGGTCAAAGTACATCCAGCTTCCATCTTCCAGCTGAATCCATTTATTGCGCGCCATTTCTCCTGAATTGGCATCAAAGTAACGGTTAGCACCATTGACATAGACAATCTTACCTTTGACTTGCTTGCCATTTTGGTCGAAGTAAAGGGTTTGTTGGCCAATCTGCTGCAAACCTGTCACTGCTTTACCAGCCTGATCGAAGTAGTACCATTCGTTCTTAGCACCTTCAACAAACTTATTAGCTGCCATTTCACCAGAGTTGGCATCAAAGAAACGGATACTCTTGTCTGCAAGTGTCACGATTTTACCTTTGACTTGCTTGCCATCTTGATCAAAGTAAAGTGTTTGCTGGCCAATCTTCTGAAGACCTGTCACTGCTTTACCAGCCTGATCAAAGTAATACCATTCGTTCTTGGCACCTTCTGCAAACTTGCCGACTGCCATTTCTCCTGAATTAGCATCGAAGTAACGGATAGTTTTATCAGCCAGAGTCACTACTTTACCTTTGACTTGCTTACCATCTTGGTCGAAGTAAAGAGTTTGCTGGCCAAGTTTTTGAAGACCTGTTACAGCAACACCATCTGCTCCGAAATAGTACCAGTCACTTGGATTATCTCCTTGGGCAAAGCGGTTAGTAGCAGCATTACCTGAATCCTTATCAAAGTAACGAAGTTTACCATCTTTGGCACGCGCAATCTTGCCCTTGACTTGGTAGCCGTTTTGGTCGAAGAATTGCTGATTGCCACCCATGGTTACCAGACCTCTAGCCATGACACCCTTGGCATCAAAGTAACGCCAGTTTTGGCCGTCTGTAGTGTAGTAACGGTTAAGAATCTTGGCACCGGTCTTATCATAGTAATACTGATTGCCATTTTCATCTTCACGGAGAGAGTCACGTAACTGAATACCATTCTTGAGGAAGTAGAGCTGTTTGCCGTCAATTTCTTGCGCGCCTGTCACCAGATAGCCGCGGTTGTTGAAGTAATACCAATTTCCATTTTCATCTTGGATAAAGGAATTCTTAGCCTCATATCCACTAGTTGAATAGTACTTAGTACCACTAGCATCACTAACAAATCCAGTGGAAGCTTTCTTATTGACTAGTTGCTTAGGCAGTACCATCTCACCATTCTTGTTGTTGAGGTATTCGTTGCTAGCCCAGTCTTTAAGAACATAGTAAGCACCACGACCTAAGATATTGGTACCGTTGAAGTGTTTAGCTGACCACTTGGTAATCTTCTCATCAGTCGTCATCTTTTGACCGTTGGAAATCTGTACTCGTTCAAAGATTTCTGGGTATTTAGCTTTGAGTTCATCCAAGAAGGCTCCACCATACTTGCCTTGATAGTCTGTACCATTCGTTCTAGTATTGGCAACGTAAAGTTTTTCCTTGATTTCTGCGCCTTCACGGTAGGTTCCGTAGTTGTTGACACGAGTTGCCGTTACCACTTCTTTACCTGGCAGGTTGTAGATTTGGTCTGGCACCCAGTCCGCAATGGCTTGGATATTGACACTGTGAAGTGCACGGAGAGCATTGAGCAGGTCATTTAAAGAACCATATTTATTGTTTTTGCTCATTGCCATATCATAGCGATCTTCAAAGGCATAACCATTCTGGATGATAGAGTCTAGGAAAGTCCCATCTTGGCTAGATACATACTGAGGCGGCAGCTCAAATGAAGTCACTCCCCATTCCTTGAAGAGGTTGACATTTTTAGCAATGACTTTATTGGTATATTGGTCATCACGAGTTGCAAAGTCTTGGAAGTTAGAGAAGCCTTCGTAAATCAGCTGAGAATCAAGAGCTGCGCTAGATTCGTAAACCTGACCGCTGGCATTTTTCTTCTTGCTGGCTGTTACACGAGCATCCTGATCTGCCTTAGCACCAACTGGTACCCAAACAGCTAGATAACCAGAAACCTGGACATTGCTGTAGCCTGCGATATCATTCATATCAAAGGTCAAAATACCATTAGCATCCGTCTTCTTCCAGAGCGATTGCGGCACTTCTTCGTCAGTTAAATAGCGGGAAATACCATCTTTGGTCGTCAAGAGCACAGGGCGGTAGTATTGATTCTTATGGGCTGCTCCCATATTGACTTGCAGTTTATCCCATTCGTTCAGTTTCAGATTCGGATTATTAGAAGCAATAACTGCCATCCCTTGGGTACGAGTTTCTGCTGTTCCTTCATCTGTTGCTTCGTTAGCACCAGTACCGTAACGAACAGAAGTCAAAATACCATTGTAAGACCATTTATCAGCCTCACGAGGTACACCCATATAGGTGACTTTCATGTCCTGTCCACCAGCTACATACTTAATCCGAGCACGCAACAGGGCATCAATAGCGTCGTGGTAAGGAGATTTTTTCTCCATGTATTGACCGTCATCTGTATAGAGATCGCCATAGTAGACCCGAGTGATGGAGTCTTTGTTGGAGAGCATAAGAGCATGAGCAGTTGGAATATTGAACTGCGTATACTTCTTGTCCGCCTTGCGCATATCTTCGTTGTAGATCTTGAAGGCTTGCTTGAGCTCATCCATGGTAAAGGTCAAACCATCCGTATTTGGATTGATATTTTCCCGGATGATATCAGCAATAACGGTTTGCACTTCACTATCATGAGCCCGAACAAAGATATAGTTGGCCATCCGCTCGCCATTTTTCTTTTCAGTAGAACGGTCATTCAGACTATTGGTAATCGTTGGCTCCACACCACTACGGATAGAAAGCTTACGCATGAACGAATAAAGCAAGGACAGACGAAGCTTATTATCAATCGGCAATTGTGCACCCTTGGTGTCTTTGTTGTAGTCAGGGTCGTTGTCAGACCAAGCTTCCAAGATAGACAGATGCTTGATGGCTTCTTCTTCACTTTCTCCAACCTTGTAGCGAGACTTGAAGTAGTCAGAGGCAATTTGGAGCAAGTCTGCATTGACATTGTCTACCGCATCGACACGAACTCCGTCAAAGTTAGCAGTCGGATCGTTGGCTACGATGCTTCCGAAGTTCATCATAAAGTGCAGCCAGTTGAGTTGCTCAGCCTGAACAGCTGGATTAGAGTTGTCAAAGTCGTTAGCTAGCAGGAACTCATAACCACCATTTGACTTGTCAATGAAGTACTTAGGTGTACCAGTTTGGTTGGTAGGTGTGCGGTTAAGGATGCGGTACTTAGAATTAGCATGAGAAGTCTTATCACTATTGGTATAAAGCAGAGCTCCGCCTTGCAAGTGGTCCTTATTAGTACCAGTTGTTTCAGACTCTGTCTTAATGTTCCAGTTTGGCTGAGTTTTGACAAATGCGCCCATCAGTGTTCTCAGCCATTTAGTATCGCCTTCTTTACCGATTCTTTCTTCGATTTTGCGCTGAACCTGCTGAGAAGCACCTGTCAGGATAGCTTGTTCCACTTTGTTTTCAAAAGCTCCTGCTCCCAGACCTTGCTGGTTCATATAGTTGAGATAGCTAACCTGCGTTTGCTTATCAGGCCACCAAGCCATCAAAAGCGGACGTAGGTCTGTTTCTGTCGATGCTGTCCATGTTTTTCCGTCTTTCAAGATGAACTTTGGACGATACCAACTATCTGCTGTCAGGTAGCCGTCAACTGTTTCAATATCCTTTTCCGTAGTGCCATGGAAGGCATTCTTTTGAGTGAATTCATTATTGAGACTGCTAGTACCTTGCTGGAATTGATACTCAGCTGAATCAATCAGTGCTCCAGTCTCTGCATCGAAATAAAGAATTTTTCCATTGAGCTCAACAGCGAAATTCTTTTTAACTGTACCGTCGTCCTGAACATAGTATTTCTTACCATCAATCGTCTTGATGTGAGATAAGACATCATCATCATGCTCAGTATTAACAGGCGCTGCTTGGGCTTGAGCAGCCACCATTCTTTCAGCTATCGCTCCCTGTCTTTGAGCCGGTTCTGGCAAGCGATCTTTCTTTGCAACCTTTGGATTTGCAACGATCTTGTCTGTAACAGTCTTCTTTGCTTGTTTGTCAGCAGTTGCGGGACTTGCTTGTATATCCTGACCAGCTGCTTCCGGTTTAGCAGTTTCTGATGTTGCATTAGCTACTTTTGCTTCTTCAGCAACGGCTGCTTTTTCTGTAGTTGCTGCTTCTGCTACTGCCGGCTTAGCTAGCTCTTGAGCATCTGTTTGAACCGCTGCTTCCGTATTTGCTGCAGTTTCAACAGTTTTTTCACTGGCTACAGCAGTATCAGTCACCTTGTCTGCAGAAGTTGCTTTTTCTGCTTCCAACTGAGAAGCTGAGTTGGCTTGTACTTGAACCGGCTGCCCTGAGCCACTATCCTGAGCTGCAGTTGGTTCTTGAACTGCCACCTGCTTAACATCATCAGCGTGGACAAGACCTGCTTCGAGACCAAGTACTTTTGGTGCTACGATAAGTGCTAAGGTAGTCACACCGATGGCTACCCAGTTCTTCTTAACTTTATGCATCTTATAATGAATTTTTTTCTCCATCATAAAACCTCCTTCTGAATTTGGTATAAAGTTATACTCTTATTCTAGTATATTTTTGGAAATGAGTCTATTTTATTTGCACATCTGCAACTGAGAACGGCAAATTCTTTCAAACTGAGCTTTGAGCTTCTGGGCAACACCGAAGGAATCTAAGAATTCCAAAAAAGATAAGCATTGCTCAATATCACTTAGAGCATGGCTATTTCCAACCTTGTAGGAATAAAGAGCCCTATGATACTTAATCAGCATCCGTTCATAGAGATCTGTCTCAGGGATTTTAGAATGATCAAGATAATTGAGGAATCTCATAGCAACCTGCAAATGGTTTCCCTCTATGCAGACGCTGATAACATTAAGCAACATCTTAATAATACGCCGGCGGTTCTCTGGTAGGTCATTATAAAACTGGGTACGGTTAATCATCTCACTAGCAAAGGTTTCCAGTGTTTCCAAGGTCAGTAGATCGACACTATTAGTAAAGAGCCAGAGCTCATAACGTCCCCACTCCTCGACGGAAAAGAGATAGTCAGTCAGCAATTCTGTATCTTTCTTGCTAATCTGAAAATCTGGACTGCAGGAAGACAATACTGCTCTAACAACAATTGTATTGAGCCTATAGTTCTTCTTCTCAGGGAACTTTTCAGCCAAAGCTTCTGAGCTAGCCAAAATACTTTGGAGCTTGACAACATTGTTTTCCTGATAAGCATCAGCTACTTTTTTCGAGAAGAGCGCATCATCTGCCTCAATGTAGTTATGGTAAACATACTGGAACTCGTCTAGAGAAACAGCCATATTCTTCAAGCAGCAATAGAAAGAATCAAGCGTGATACCACTGACTCCCCGCTCAAAACGGGACAATTGAGCCACTGAAATATCTCCGGCCGCCGCTTCTTTAAGAGACATGTTTTTTGATTCTCTAATGACTTTGAAAATTTTTCCAAATGTTTTCAACATACCGAACCCCCGGTTTCATATATGCAATAAAATTTTTTACTAAATTTAATATACTAGTAATATATTTCTGTTTTGTTACAAAAAAACTACTTTGTATTTCTAAATGATACAAATAGATTAACTTGAACAATAAAATAACTCAATATAGTGATTTTTTCTGAAAATTTTATGGTTTTTAAGAAAATGCTAATTTTACAAGAAAGTCAGGAGGGTTCAACCTGACAACTTGAAAACACTGGCTTTTTTAAATCTAGCCTCCTTACTTATACAAAAATAAACTTGGATAATCTAAGGTTTATAGATGACTGAAATAAAATTGTAACACAATCTGAGTGAACATCTTTTAGACATGAGTTAAAGGAAGCAAAATGAAAAGGACTTAGTCCTTGACAATACGGAACTAAATCCTTTTACTAGTTATTTATCTAACTTTTGGGAATAATTTAAGTTTCCCAGTTTTTACATCTGTCTCAAGCGCTCCACTCGTTCTGAGATAGGAGGGTGCGTATAGAAGAGTTTCTTCAGTCCGCCTTCTTTCTTAGGGTCGCTGATATAGAGAGCTGCACTGGCATCATCGACATGATGTTCCATAGGCTCGCTGCGATCCAGCTTGAGCAGGGCATTAATCATCCCTTGCGGATTGCGGGTCAGCTCTACACTGGAAGCATCAGCCAGAAACTCCCGCTGACGAGAAATGGCCAACTGCACCAAGGTAGCTGCCAGAGGAGCTAAAACGATAGCAATCAGTGATACGATAAGGAGAATAATTCCCAAACCACTATCGTTATCTCGATCATTACTACTGCGCCGTCCGCCACCAAACCACATCATACGGCCAGCCAGGCTAGACAACATGGTAATAGCACTGGCCAAAGCCACAGCAATCGTTGAAATTCGGATATCGTAATTGCGAATATGACTGACTTCATGGCCTATCACTCCCTCAAGCTCCTCACGATTCATGATTTGCAAGATACCTGTCGTTGCTGCGACAGCCGCATTTTCAGGCTTAGAACCGGTCGCAAAAGCATTGGGAGAGGGATCCTCTACGATATAGACACGTGGCATAGGAATCTGAGCGACCATGGCCATATCTTGAACAATATGATAGAGCTCAGGTGCTTCCTGCTCAGAGACCTCGCGAGCCCCGTTCATAGCCATGACCACTTCTGTAGACTGAAAAATCATCACTCCGGCATAAATCGCGCCGATAATTAAAGCTAGCAAGACACCACCTAGAGCAGACCGCAGCCAGAGATAGCCAATAGCTGCTCCAACAAGAGCCAAAAGGCCGAAAAAAGCGATAAGGAGGAGCCAAGTCCTCCTTTTATTACTGGCAATTTGATCAAATAGCATCTTAGTCACCTAGTCCAGTGCTGCCAAAGTCAACTTTTGGCACAGCCTTTTCTTCTTCTGGTGTCTTGAGGAAGTCCGCAGCTTTAAAGCCAAACATTCCTGCAACAATATTGCTTGGGAAAGTTTCCAACTTTACATTGTAGTTGCTAGTTACTGAATTATAAAGCTGACGAGAATAAGCGATTTTATTTTCAGTATTGGTCAGTTCTTCCTGCAACTTCAAGTAGTTGGTATTTGCTTTCAGATCTGGATAGCTTTCAGCTACTGCAAAGATTCCAGAAATCTGACGAGAAAGGGCGTCACTGGCTTGCATGGCTTCAGCTGGTGAAGCAGCTGAAGCTACCTGGTTGCGCAGTTGGGTTACCTTTTCCAAGGTTGCCTGCTCGTACTTGCCATAGCCTTTGACCGTTTCCAAGAGGTTAGGAATCAAGTCATTTCGGCGTTTAAGCTGCACATCAATCTGACTCCAAGCTTCCTGAGTCTGCATACGGCTTTTAACCAAGGTATTGTAAGCACCAACGACAAAGAACGCTAAAACCGCGACAATAATAAGAACAATAATAAAAGTCATGATATACTCCTTCAATTTTGATTAGACTTATTATATCAAAAAATAGTAGAACTGTCTTTATTCTTGACATTGATTTAGAAAAGATGTACGATAAAGGAAAAAATAAACCGACTGTCGGTCGAATAAAATTTTATCACCAAAAAGGATGCAAGCATGGCTAATAAAAAAGACTTTATCTTAGATACCGCACAAAAGCTTTTTATGGAGCAAGGCTTTGACCAGACCTCTATCTCCCAGATTTTAGAAGCGACTCAAATCGCCCGCGGTACTCTCTACTATTACTTTTCTTCTAAGGAAGAGATAATGGATGCCATCATTGAGCGAACTATTGAACAAGCATTTACGGCTTCTCAAGCCTTTGCTGATAATCGTGAACTGACTATCATAGAACGCTTGGCTGGCAGCATAGCTGCACTGAATCTCAATCACCAAGAGGGAGAGGAAGTGCTACTGCATCTAAATCAGCCACAAAATGCGCTCCTGCACGAAAAGACCAATCAAATTCTTCTTGAACGGGCGCCTCAGATTTTACTTCCCATCATCCAAGACGGCATCACCGCTGGAGATATGAGGACCGACTATCCCTACGAAAGTCTAGAAATGATTCTTACTTATTCTCTACAAGCTTTTGGCAGCAGTTTTCAGGCTCTACCCCCAGAAAAACAGCAGCAAAAACTTCAGGCTTTTCTCTATCTTTTAGAAACTCTTTTTCGCAGCCGGCAAGGCTACTTCAATCCCTTTCTATCTTTGATTCAGACACAAAGCAGCTAGACAGCTAATTACTAGATTTACTATTTACACTTACTTGACATTGCAAGCATAAGGAGGCAACTATGAAACAATCAGGCTTTAGACTCTTTTTATTGATTTGGATAGGGAGCCTCATCTCGGAAATCGGCTCTGGTATGACTTCTTTCGCTTTAGGAGTTTATATCTTCCAGCTGACCGGTTTGGTTTCTGTTTCTTCTTTTGTTACGCTTTGTGCTTTTCTACCCGGTCTTTTGGTTACTCCTCTAGCTGGAATTCTGGCCGATCGCTATGACCGAAGATTGCTGATGGCTCTGGGAGATGGCTTGTCAGGCTTAGGAGTTCTCTGGATTTACTTTAGTCTGAGGAATCCTGCTTTGATTTTTATCTGTATCGGAGCTGCTATTAGCTCGCTCTTTTCAGCCTTGGTCAATCCAGCCTTTCGAGCTACGATTTCCGACTTGCTGCCGGAGGATCAGTTATCAAAAGCAACTGGTTTGTCCCAGATTAATGGCATTGCCCGCTATCTGATTTCACCAGCCTTGGCTGGAATGATTTTGGCAAGTGGACATATCAGCACGATTCTGTTGCTGGACTTTTCAACCATTTTCGTGACAGTAGCCTGCACCTTGCTCGCTCGTAGGGCCATTCACACACAAGTTTATAGCAGTGATAGCCGGTTCTGGGCGGATTTCCTTAAAGGTTTTCAAATCGTCTATGAAAAAAAAGGCATCTGGATTTTAGTCCTAGCCGGAACAGGCTTTTCCTTCTTTTTGGGAACAGTCCAAATCCTGCTTTCTCCCTTGGTGCTAGCTTTCACAGATGCCAAAACAGCCGGCTTGGTCATGACCATCTCCAGCAGCGGGATGCTGATAGGAGGCTTGGTTCTGGGGATAGTTGCTATCAAAAAACACTTCCATCGTATGCTCTGCTTCTCACTATTTCTACTAGGACTCTTCATGGTTGGGCTGGGAATGAAGGAAAATTTCATCTGGATTTGCTGCTTTGGCTTTTTCCTCTTTGCAGCCCTGCCTTTCGCCAATACGGCCATTGACTATCTGGTCCGCATAAATATCAATAAAGCGGATCAGGGCAAGGTCTGGGGGACCATCGGGATTATTTCTCAGCTAGGCTATGTGCTAGCTTATGCCGGCATGGGTTGGGTCGCGGACACTCTTTTCAAGCCCTCACTGACTTACTTTGGCTGGCTGGCAAATTCTGTCGGAAAAATCATAGGTGTCGGAGGAGGCAGAGGCTACGGTCTGCTCTTTATCCTATCCGGTATCTCTATCAGCATCGGCGCTTATCTGCTCTCCCGAGCACGTTCAGTAAAGGAGCTGGAATATGTTTCAACGCTTGATAAAAAATGATTTAAAAGAAAATAAAGTCAGTATGCTGGTCATCGGGCTTTTCCTGCTCCTAACGCTGACCCTAAGCTTTGCAGCAACGCGCCTGACCGTCAGTCTTACCAACTCGATTGAGCGCTTTGTGGAGACAGCCAAAAGTCCTCATCTCCTGCAAATGCACAGCGGCAGCATTGACCGAGAACGCCTGAAAAACTTTGTCCAGCAGCATGCTGAAATTGCCTCTTGGCAGCTGACAGACTTTGTCAATGTAGAAGGGTCAGCCATCCACATCAATGGACAGGACTCACTTCAGGACAGCTCGCAGGATAATGGCTTTTCCAATCAGAACCAAAACTTTGACTTTCTGCTAGATCAGAATAACCAGCCAGCCCAAACTCGGCCGGGGCAAGTCTACATTCCGCTCTACTACTACAACAGCGGAAAAATCAAAATCGGCGACAAAATAAGAGTCGGCAAGCTAGAGCTGACTGTCCAGGGCTTTATTCGAGATGCCCAGATGAATGCTGGTCTAGTCTCCTCTAAGCGCTTCCTCATTTCACAGACTGATTTGCAGACTCTAAAAAAAGAAGCATTTGCATCTAACGAGAACCTGATTGCCTTTCGAGTACATAAGCTTAGTCAGATCTCTACCATCGAGCAAGCATATAAAAATGCCGAGCTTGAGTCCAATGGACCGCCTATGATTACCTATCCGACGATCAAGATGATTAACGGCTTCAATGATGCTCTAGTCATCCTAGTCATGGAGCTGCTGGTTGTTGCTATCATTGGCATCACCTTTCTCTGCATGCGCTTTGCCCTCTTGACCAAGATTCAAGAAGAACTGCAGCAGATTGCCGTTATGAAAGTGATGGGACTGCCCCAAAGCTTTATCAGCAGGGTCTATATGACCAAGTATTATTTCTGCCTGGCTCTGGCAACCATCGTAGGATGGGGACTGTCCTTTCTCCTGAGTACTCCTTTTAAAAAGCAGATGGCACTGTCTATGGGGCAAAACCCGACGCCATCCTACAGCTATCTTTTGGAAATGCTAGTGGCTCTGCTACTCTGTCTCTTAGTCTTCTGGCTGACTGCCCGGCCTCTCAGCTCCTTTAAGAAACTGACTCCCGGACAAGCTTTAAGATTAGCTTCTTCCAACAGTCTAACCGAGGCTCGTTCTACTCTGAAAATGGGCTTACCGACTATCCCCTTCTTAGACAGACCCTATTTCGCTCTGAAAACGATTCTCAGTCATAAAAAACTCTATTTGACTATCTTGTTCATTGTCAGTCTGATTAGCCTGCTCATTTTGCTGCCAGCCAGTCTCTACAGTACGGTGACGGACAGACATTTCATCCAATATCTGGGAGCTGGTCAGGCAGATGTGTTGGTTGATATTTCTCAGACTGAAGATATCGATACCAAGACTGCCCAGCTTCTGAAAGAACTGCGGGTAGACAAGGATATCGCAGAGATTAATCAGTACCAGAGCCAGAATTTCTCCTATCAAGACCAGCAAGGTCAGACTCAGCAGTTGCGGGTAACTCTGGGAAACCATGCGGGATTTCCAGTCAAATACAGCCAAGGCCACTATCCTAAAAACGAGCATGAAATTGCCCTCTCCAAGCTGAAGGCAGAAGAGCTCAAGCTAAAAGTAGGAGACAGCTTGACCTTGACGGTAGACGGTCAAGCCAGAAAACTAAAAGTAGTCGGTATCTACTCAGACCTGACCTACGGCGGCAAGACCGCCAAGGCTGTCTTTGTGACAAAGCAAGCGCAAACGCTCAATAGTCTGACGACCATCCGACTTAAAGATGCTAGCAACAAAGCTAAAAAAATCAACGAGTGGAAAAAACACTATTCCAATTATAAATTAACCGACGTAGAAGACTTTTTCCATCAGACTTTTGATGACACTCTAGCCATGCTCCGCTTGATTCAGACCAGCGTTTTCTGGACAGGACTCGGCATTGTCTTCATCCTAATGACTCTCTTTGTCTATATGATTTTCACCAAGGACCAAGCTGACTTGGCACTTTATCGGATGTTGGGATTTGGCAGTGAACGACTCAGGAGCCACTACCTGCTCGCTGTCTGCTTCATCTTGATGCTGGCTCTGGCAATAGCCGATCTGCTGCTCCTTAGTCTGGGGCAAGAAGTCTGCAGTCTGCTGCTCAACAGCTTCGGTATCAGCAAACTCCAGCTCATCATCAATAAGTCCCTTACTTTTCTATGGACACCGCTGGCTCTGCTTCTTAGCGGACTCACAGCAGCACACATCAGTCTCCGAGCGCTGAACAAGCTGGAAATTGGACGTTATCTCAAGGAACATTGACCTTAAGCAGATAGCTTTCGAGCACTTAGCATTTATTTTACATCCGAGGAGAAGCCTATGTTATTAGAAGCACACAACCTCAGCAAAAGCTATCAGGGAAATCAGGAGCCCATTCTCCGTGATTTGTCGCTAGAGATTGAGAGCGGCCAATTCATCGCCATCATGGGGCCGTCTGGCTGCGGGAAATCCACTCTTCTCAATCTTCTATCCACCATTGACAGACCTGACCAAGGCCAGATTCTTTACCAGGGACAGGACTTGCTAGCTATGAAAGATAAGGACTTAGACCGCCTTCGCAGAGAGGCTTTCGGTTTTGTCTTCCAGCAGGCAACCTTCCTGAAAAATCTCAATATCCTAGACAATATCTGCCTACCGAGTATCATTGGTAAGAAAAGCAGCGAGCGAAAGGTAGCCTATAAGCGAGCCAAGGAGTTAATGGCTCTGACTGACATTAAGGACATTGCTCACCGCTCTATCCATCAGGTATCGGGCGGCCAGCTCCAGCGAGCCGGCATCTGCCGGGCTCTCATGAACCAGCCTCGAATCATTTTTGCTGACGAGCCGACAGGAGCCCTCAACTCTCAGGCTGGCCGTCAAGCTATGAAACTCATGCAGCACTTCCACCAGCAGGGCGCAAGCATTCTCCTAGTGACGCACGATGCCAGCGTGGCTACCTATGCCGACAAGGTCCTACTCATTTTAGACGGCAAGATCAAAAAAGAAGTTCTATTTGACCAAACCGCTAATCAGGATGGGCGACGCCAGCTGCTCTTGGTGGAGCTCAATCAGATTGGCATATAAGAAAAGAGGCCCTTTGGCAGAATGCTGGGGTCTCCTTTTTATGATATAATAGGATGAATACTGACAAACAAGGATGAAACTATGACACCGCAAGAATTTTACCAGCTATTGAGCCAGCAGGGGATTGAACTGACTGACCGCCAGAAAGACCAGTTTGAGCGTTATTTTGAACTCTTGGTCGAATGGAATGAAAAAATCAACCTCACAGCTATTACAGAGAAAAACGAAGTCTATCTCAAGCATTTCTATGATTCAATAGCGCCCGTTTTGCAAGGTCTGATTGATAATCAAAAGCTTAAGCTGCTGGATATCGGCGCCGGTGCCGGCTTTCCCAGTCTCCCTATGAAAATCATCTGTCCTCAGCTGGATGTGACTATCATTGACTCGCTCAACAAACGCATCAACTTCCTCAAACTGCTGGCAGAAGAGCTCGGGCTGGACAAGGTTCACTTCTACCACGGCCGCGCAGAAGACTTTGCTCAGGACAAGGTCTTTCGGGCCCAATTTGACCTGGTCACTGCCCGTGCAGTCGCTCGGATGCAGGTCCTATCCGAACTGACCATTCCCTATCTAAAAGTTGGCGGGAAGCTTTTGGCGCTCAAAGCTTCTAATGCTCCAGAAGAACTGGAAGAAGCAAAAAATGCCCTCAATTTACTCTTTAGCAAGGTCCAAGACAACCTCAGCTATGCCCTACCAAACGGGGACCCCCGCTTTATCACAGTGGTGGAAAAGAAGAAAGAGACCCCCAATAAATACCCCCGCAAAGCCGGCATGCCAAATAAAAGGCCATTATAAGAAGAAAAGCAAGCAATTCAGTAATTGCCTGCTTTTTAAATGCCTCGTTAAGATAAGTCGAAAAGAAAACTGAGGTATAAAGAACTCAATGGCGCGACCGCTTTCGTGTTTGATAGTAGATTAAAAGCACTAAAAATGACAAGGTCTGAGCCACGGTGATTCGGAGACTCAGTAGCTGATCTGTTCCGTTTTTTGATAGGATATGAAGCAGATTAACCACCGTGTTATTAACAAAATGAACAGCCATGCCCATATAGAGACTGCCCGTCATCTTAGCCATAAGAGCAAACTGAAGACCAATCAGAAAACTAGTGAGAACTAAAATCAAACTATTAATCCAAAAACCTGTCAAGCTCATTTCCCCATCAAGCAAACTTCTGAAGGGTGCCATGATATGCCAGAAACCAAAAAGGAGACTGGACAAAAGAGCCGATTTGATAAAGCTGTATTTTCTTTCAAAAACTTTTTGAAAGAGTCCACGGAAGATTCCTTCTTCCATGAGGACATTGATGAGATTGCCCGCCAGACAGATCAATAGAAAAAGAAGGCCCCTTTGCTGGCCGATATTGCCATTGACTGAATAAGCAGATACATAGAAATCAAGCCCCAGAAAATTTCCTTGACTCAGCAATACAGCGATTTCTATCAGATAAGCTAAAGCAAAAAATAAACTCCCCCAGATTAGACCTAGACTAACACGACGGAACAAGTTTTTTGTCCCCAAGCCAATTTGTTTGAAATTCAGGCCGTAAAAACGCAAAGCTGGAACCAGGAGTACCAGCCCTAGGAGTTTGTGGACAAAAGATTCTCCCCAAAATGTCTGATCCGTCCTCAAAATCATGTATTCTGCAATCCGCAGAATACAGCAAACCAAATAAATAATCAAAACAACTTGAATCTGTCGGACATATTGGTCTTTAATTCTTTTTATTTTCATACTTTCTTATTCCCTTTTCCTACCTCCACGGATTATAAAAGCGTCCATGGTTGACTGCGAAGAGAGCAAAGCAGAGGAATAGAAAGACTACTGCCAGTGTCAGCACCAGCATATCTCTCCTGCTTAGAGCCTGATAGGTGTACCAGGTTCGTTTTTTATTTTTCCCAAATCGGCGCAGTTCCATGGCGGTGGCAATGGTGTTGATACGCTCTAGTGAGCTGAAAATCAACGGAATGATAATCTGCAGATTTCCCTTTACGCGCTGAGTAAGTTTGGCTTTCTTGGATAATTCCTGCCCGCGCGCTTCCTGAGACATCCTGATGAGGAAAAATTCTTCCTGCAAATCTGGAATATAGCGGAGCGTCAGACTGACCGCGTAAGCAATTTTATAGGAAATACCAAGCTGATGAAGGCTGGAAGCAAACTGACTGGGATGGGTTGTCATGAGGAAAATCACTGCCAGAGGTATGGTCGAAACATACTTGAGCAGGAGATTAAAGAGGTAGAACAGCTCCTGAGCTGTTAGATTATAAGCTCCCCATCCGGTCCAGAGGACATCTTTGGCTCCATAGATATCGACACCATACTGAGGGGCAAAAAGATAGACCATCACTAAATTAAGAGCAGCAAAGGATGCCGCAAAGACTAAAACAAATGAAATGTCTCGAATGCGGATATGGGATAGCCGAAAGAGACAAAGGGACAGCAGGGCTAGCCCCAGCAAAAAGCGAGTATCATAGCTAATCATGGCTGCCACTGATACCAGAACGAAGAAGAGCATCTTGCTGGCACCGGACAGACCATGAAGAAAAGTCTCGCCTGCATGGTAGCCGATTAATTTTCGCTGATTAAGCATGCTTGTCCTCCTTCTTTTGCATATAAAACTCGGTCAAAGCCAGAGGGTCGGCACCAATCTTCTCAGCCAGAGCAAAGATTGACGTTTCCTTTAGATGAGCCGCCGCAATCAACTCTTGATCTGTCAGCACCTGCGCAGGCGCCTTATCGGCTAAAATCTGACCATCCACCACAACCACTGCCCGATCTGAATAATCCAGCATCAGCTGCATATCGTGGGTAATCATGATAATCGTATGTCCCTGCTGATTGAGCTCGTCTAGAAAGTCCATCATCTCGGTATAATGGCGCTGGTCCTGACCAGCTGTAGGCTCATCCAAGAGGATAATCTCCGGATTCAGCACCAAGATAGAAGCAATGGTCACCCGCTTCTTCTGGCCGAAAGACAGGGCCGAAATCGGCCAACTACGGAATTCATAGAGTCCACAGGTCTTGAGAGCCGCATGGACTCGCTCTTCGATTTCCGCTTCTGCCAGTCCGCGCAAGCGCAAACCTAAAGCCACTTCATCAAAAATCATGGCTGCAGAAATCATCTGATTGGGATTCTGCAGGACATAGCCAATCCGCTCAGCTCGCTCCTTGATGGAGTCTCCCTTGATGTCCTGACCCTGCCAGCTATAGCTCCCCTCAGTCTCGATAAATTGACAGAGAGCCTTGGCCAGGGTTGACTTACCAGCTCCATTTTTACCAACGATGGCTATCCGCTCACCCTTGAAAATCTTCAGGCTGATATCTTGCAAAATAGGCTTGCCGCCGCTCTGGTAAGCAAAGGACACATGCTCCAGTTCCAGTAAGGGCTCCTGAGGCTCTTTGTCAGAGTCAGACCAGTTTCTGCCCTCAAAGGTCACATCTGCCAGCTGCAGCTGATCCAAGCGGGACAATCCCTCCGCTTTTTCTACATCAAACCCTAGCTGGCGCAGGGTCGTAATGTAGAGCGGCTCGCGGATTCCATTTTCAGCCAGCAACTGGGTTTTGAGCAGGTCATCCGGCTGTCCATTAAAGAGAATGCGTCCGTCATTGACAAGCACTAGCCTATCTACAGGCCGATAGAGGACATCTTCCAAGCGGTGCTCGATAATCAGAGTCGTCGTTCCCGTATCTCGATGAAGCTGGTCAATCAAATCAATGGTATCCTGACCCGACTTGGGATCCAGATTGGCCAAGGGCTCGTCAAAGAGCAGAATGGGACTTTCATCAATCAAAACCCCAGCCAGACTGACACGCTGCTTTTGACCGCCTGATAGATCCTGGGGCCGATGCTGCAAAAGCTCAGCTAGATCCAGCTTTCCAGCCCAAGTTTGGACTTTTTCGCGCATAAGCGATAGCTCCATGACATCATTTTCCAGCGCAAAGGCCAAATCTTCTGCTACGCTAAGCCCGATAAACTGGCCGTCCGTGTCCTGCAAGACCGTGCTGACTAGATTGGACTTATCATAAATGCTGGATTCAAAGGCTGGCTGCCCCTTAATCAAGAGCTGACCACTGGCCTCACCTTTATAAATGTTGGGGATAATCCCATTGAGGCACTGACCCAGCGTTGACTTACCAGAGCCAGATGGACCGACAATCAGAACCTTCTCCCCCTCGTAAATAGTCAGATTGATCTGCTTGAGGGTTGGCTCAGACTGGGCCTGATATTGAAAGCTAAAGTCTTCAAATTGGATAATTGGTTTTTTCATCTTATTTCTCTATAGTGCCAGAGCGATTTGAATCGCGAGATTGGCAATCTTATCTTTTTCGTCTAAGTCAGCGTGGTTAGCCAGATTGCGCATATCCCAAGCTTCCTCAGATAAGTGGTCAGCTGCATAGAAGAACTGGCAGACGGATATCTCTCGAAAAGCTGCTAAGGCAGCTACAGCTGAGCATTCCATATCCACACAGATAGCTCCCTCAGCCTTTCTCTGGCGGAATTTAGCTGGCGTCTCACGGTAAATGCCGTCTGTCGTCCAGACCTTGCCCTTGCTATGAGAAATACCGCGCGCATCTAGAAAATCCGTCAAAAAATCTTTCAGGCCAAGATTGACTTCTTGCTCACGGCTAGCTGGCTGGTAGTGATAACTAGTCCCCTCATCGCGCAGGGCCTCCGTCGGGATAATGACGGACGTTTCCTTAATCTCCTCATCCAAGATACCGCAAGTACCGAAAAGCACCAGCTTCTTCATGCCAAAAGCAATCAAGTCTTCCAGAATAGCCACACAGGCTGAAGCTCCAACAGGTGCATTGAAGAGAGCCAGTTCCCGTCCATCTGCGAAAACACGATAGATAGGAATTTCAATATTAGCCATACTAGTCGTCATAATCAGCTCATGTTCAAAATCCGCCAACATCCGGGCGAAAGTCTCTCTGGCAAAGCAAGAGACAGCCGTCTCCGGAAAACCCTCTATGGATTCATTCAAGTCTTCTGGGTTGATGATGGCCTTGCGACTTTGGTCAAATTCTTCAAGTATCATAGGCTTGCTCTCTTTTCCCTTTCTTCCTGATGAAACAGCCAGCAGAACTCTGCTGACTTCATCTTACCATTGTATCATAAAAAGACGGTCTGCTGAACGCTGCCTGCATATTTTCTACATAGCCAAAGCCATAGGCAGACTTTATAGCGAGGATTGCAGTGAGTGTATTTCAAAGATTAACCCACAAAAAAAGACTGGGAACAACTCCCAATCTTATCTTACATAAGGGCTGTAGCAGCAGTAATCAAGCCAAATACGATGCCCGGCATATTAGCCGCTGCCAAAGGAATGTCCCGTTTCTCTTTAAATAGACCATAAATGACCCAGAGAGTACAGTTTAGAGCAGCTACTGAAGGCTGGATAAAGTCACCCTTATTGCCAGCTAGATTATTCATAATCTGTGGGATATAGGAAACATACATCATAACAGACATAAAAGTAGCCACCCAGCCCAAGATCAGCATGTGTTTTTCTTTCATTTCGTTCTCCTTTTTATAAAACTGACCTCTATTCTATAGCTTCTTTATGAAATTTTCAAGATATTTTCAACAATGTCATCAAAACGAAAAGAGTCACAAAATTGTGAGAACTGCTGACAGACCTAAAAAAGCTGCCTTTTGGCAGCTCTGTTAAGATTCAAAAAGTAAATTTTCCTAGCGCTAAAACTTCGGTTCTCCATCGGGAAGCTGGTCCAAAATGGCTTCCAGTTCCAGCCGATTGAGTGGCTGAATCCGGATCTGACTGGAATCCAGATAGGTGCGGTGAGTGTCTGGAATTTTCTCCAAAAAAGCCTGCAAGTCCTTTGTTGTCAGATATTTATAGCCCTGCGGACTGCTGGCATCCTCTATCAGGATATGAAGATGCCATTCCATGTCTTGACTAGCACCGCTCTCAATCATCTCTTTAATCAGGTAGCCCTTGGGCATGGGCTGAGTCGGAAGGACTGTCTCCACTCCTTCTGTCAGAACATAAGAACCCAGGTATTTCCCACCCTGATCCTTATAATACTTCGGAGTAGAAAATTGACTCTGAACCTGCTGCATCTCGGCCATCTGCCTGCCAAACTCCTCCACAGGATCTTCAGCTTTGAATAGTTCCAGAAGCTTTTCCTGCGATATGTACAAATCATGAGCATAGCCTTCGAAAACATGCATAGGCGCAGCTGCAACTCTGGCATCGTTCAGGCCGTAGAGAATATCCGCTTCAAAATCAATATTAAAAATCCCGTCAGCAGTGTAAGTATTGCCGTATTCATCGACAATATCCTGCTTCATCTTCTGAGCCAAACGACTCATGAAGAGAATAGCCCCTTTCCAGTCGCCCACCGTTGATGGTGTCAAGACGCGGACCTGGTAGGTTTCCCGGTCTGGTAGATAATAAACTTCAAACCCTCGGCCTGCCCCTTCCCAGTAGACAGCCAGAAAAGTTCCGACCTGATCCAAGGATTGATAAGCCTTATCGCCCTCGAGGCCTACAACCTCAAGACCTTCTACTAAGGAAACCAAAGACAAAGGTGTTTCGACGGCCTTATAGCTAAACAAGCCCTTTCGGTTCTGAATGTAAAAAGAAATACTCATACCATGCTCCTTTCTAACTACAAAAGCCTTTCAGAAAGCGAGAAAATGCAAAATCAAAACTCAGTACTGGTACAAACTAGCTTTTCTCTAAGGCTTTTAGGGATAAACCCCATTCTTAAAACGGACTCTGGTATTAGTATAACATTTTTGGAAGAAAAAGACGAAAAAACCTGTATCCATGAAGAGATTTTCCGACTGAAAGCTTCATCAATACAGATTCTAAGAATATAGTTGAACTTCATAAAAAAGCAATGAATAAACTTCTAAGAAAGCAAGACTCATTCTGAGCACTTCTTATTTTTTATCCTGCTGTGTCAGCTCCTGATTGTAGGACAAGGATAGACCAATCCAGTAAGACAGTTCTTTTTGTCCTTCGCCATCTAAATCAATATAGCCATGATAAAGCCTATTCTTCATCACTGTGACACTGGCACCATTTTTAGGTAGGACCTGCTTTTCCATTTCCTTACCGATGCGTACCATGACAAGATCTTGGCTTCTCGAACTCACAGTAACGGTCATCTTACCTCGAACCATGAAAGCCAAGCCACCAAACACCTTCTTCTCTTCTACCTCTTCTTCAAAAACATGAGGAGGAAGTTCAGTAGCTAAAATGGCACGGACTTGCTGGGCTAAGGATTCACTATAAGCCATCCTTCTACCTCATTTCATCACATCCCAACCGATACCAAAACGGTCAATCAAGCGGCCATAAAACTCTGCGAAAGCTTGTTCCTCTAAAGGATAGAGAATTTGTCCACCTTCAGCAAGCTTAGCAAATAGCTCATCGGCTTCTTCTCTACTATCTGGACTCAGAACTAACCATTGATTGGGCTGATGATTGCTAGGAATAGATAGGTCGTTAAAAATGCCTACATCCTCACCATTCAGGGTCAAGTTTTCCGTATCTAAGGCAATCCAGGCAATCTTATCCCGTTTTTCTGCAGGAAGGTTTGCTGAATCCATCATCTCAATGGCTCGTACAAGTCCCTTTATCTCTGTCTGAAAAAGATCTGCATAAAAACGAAAAGCTTCTTCGGCCTGACCATTAAAACTTAAAAATACGTCTAATTTCATTATTGTTCCTCCAATTTTTTATATCTGAGAATAAATCTCTAGTATCAGTTTATCAATTAAGATAAAAATTTTCTTATTCTCAATTGCGCTTGTTTGGCTAGGGAACGCATGATTAAAACTGGAAGATTAACTGTAATAGGTGGATCGCTGGGCAAGGGCCTGCGCATGATGATTTCCTCCTGATAGATGCTATCGCCTGAAAAAGTGAGAGGCTCATCGCTGCCCCAGCGAAAGTTATGCTTCAAGACATAGTTTTTAGTTAGGCGTAAATCCTCCAGCAATTCACAGGCCAAAAGATAGTAGTGACCATCGGGTACATTTTCAAAAGTAAACCGGCTCTCCCGACTCAGTGCTACTCCGATAACCGGCTCTTCTTTGGGAATGCGGGTTTTAAAAAGCCCGACACAGCTGATTCGAGGCTCATACCCCTCAGGATAAGATAGCGCCACTGTCAACCGATTGCCACTTTTACAGTCGGGATCCTGATGTAACAAAGCTCCCTTCTCATCCAGCTGTTTGATCATAAAATCATAAGCCTTGGTTGATTCTTGATAGTATTTTTTAGGCGAAAGTCCAGTATGCCGCTTAAACGTATTGGAGAAGCTGCCTAGACTATCATAACCAGCTTCCATAGAGGTCTCGGTCACATTTTGCCGACCTTCCACAATTTCCTGAATCCCTTTTTCCATCTTAAGAGCTTCCACATATTGCTTGATAGAAAAGCCCATCTTTTTCTTGAAAGTTCTGGATAGATGGGAAGGACTATAATGGAAATACTGAGCCAAATCGGTCAGACTCAGCTCTTGATCTGTATGCTGACGTAGATAGGCCGCCACTTCTTCCATGATAGCTTTAGACATAGACTTGCTCCTTTCCCATTTATTTAAGCCCATTATATCACATCAAAAAGAAAGGACAAAAAATCAGAACTGTGGAAAGAAAACCAGAAATCAAGTGATAATCCGCGAGATGCCCCAAGAATCGGCGGAAATAGTCTGCTTTCCCAAATCTCTGTCCAACAAGACTTTTACCTGTAGATAAATGAAAAAAAACTTTAGACGTTTGAATCGTCTAAAGTTTTTAGTTTTTCTTAGGAATTTAGAAACTTGCCTTACCATCAAAAATAGTCAGCTTATGCAAATTTTCCATGCCTGCAATAATGGGTCTAGCTTTTGCAATGAGATTTTGAAAAACTTCCAAGGTCAGACTGTCATTGTGAGCTTGCTCGCTCTCCCAAACTTCGTAAATATAGATGCTGTTGGGTTCATCTGCCTTCTCACCTAAGATATAGCAGAAACAAGTGTCAAGATTTTGCATTTCTTTGACAACTTCTTGCATGTAAGCAGTAAGTTCCTGCACCTTTCCTTCTTGGGCCATTAATTTCCCATAAACACAAAATTTTTCCATTAGGATCTCTCCTTATTACTGAGCTACCAATGTTTCCAAGCTTTCCCCAATCGCAGCCAAACGCTCCATCACTTCTGCCTGGCTCAAGCCGTTTTCAGCCACATAACGGTTGCGAGGGTGAACACGACATTCGTGAGAACAGCCACGGAGGTACTTGTCTTCATTTTCTTCAGAGGTCAGGATGCGACGGTTACACTCTGGATTGCCACAGTTGACATAGCGCTCGCAAGGAGTACCGTCAAACCAGTCTTTCCCAATCACAACTGGATCAACATGGTTGATATCAACGGAGATACGCTCATCAAAGACATACATCTTGCCGTCCCAAAGCTCACCTTGAACTTCTGGATCCTTGCCGTAAGTCGCGATACCGCCATGAAGCTGACCGACATCCTTGTATCCTTCACGTACCATCCAGCCTGAGAATTTCTCACAACGAACACCACCGGTACAGTAAACAACCACGCGCTTGTCCATGAACTTCTCTTTGTTATCACGGACCCATTGCGGCAATTCGCGGAAGTTGCGGATGTCTGGACGGATGGCTCCGCGGAAGTGGCCTAGATCGTACTCGTAGTCGTTACGAGTGTCTAAGACAACAGTGTCTTCGTCCAAAAGGGCTTCCTTAAATTCCTTAGGTGACAGGTAAGCTCCTGTCGTCTCCAACGGGTTGATGTCATTGTCAAAATCATTGTCTTCCAAGCCCAAGTGCACAATTTCCTTCTTGTAGCGAACAAACATTTTCTTGAAAGCTTGTTCATTTTCTTCGTCAATCTTGAACCAAAGATCTTCCATGCCCGGTAGGGAATGCACATAATCCATGTATTTTTGAGTGGTTTCATAATCACCAGAAACCGTTCCATTGATTCCCTCATCTGCCACCAAGATACGGCCTTTCAGACCGATAGATTTACAGAAGGCCAGATGATCAGCTGCAAATTTCTCAGCATTCTCAATCGGAACATATTTGTAGTAAAGTAGGACGCGAATATCTTTTGCCATAAGATTTCAACTCTCTTTTCTCTATAAAATTTTCTGAATTTTTTAATTCATCTATATATTATAACCTGATTAAAAAAACTGGGCAAAATATTTGTTTGAAAAATAGCAGAGCTGGAAAGTTTAAGCGAGAAGGACAGCTTATCTCTCTTCTTCCAATTGGTCCAAATACTTCTCAAAGCGCTTTTTCTGCCATTTATTTATATACTCCAAGAAAATATTGACCAGCAGCATAAAGGGAAAGTTAATGACAAAAGTAATTAAAATAACGAATAGAAACATGGGGTGAAAAACACTATTATGATAAATAGCATGATTCAGTTGGAAATTCTGGCAAGCAATCAAGAAGGTCAGAAAACCTGTCGAAACCAGTAAGCCCCAGATAGTCAGACTGAAACTATTGTAATAATTAGCTCCCAGATACTGAGTTCGACACATGAAATAAAAACTGGTGATGAGAATCAAAAGCAAGAAGGGCTGATAGTGAACGACTCCCCCATTCATTGCTACAGAACCAGCATATAAGGCTAAACCACCATACAAGAAGAGACTAAAAGACTCCATACCAGCCTTATTAACCAGCTGCTCTTCCCGCTCGTCCAAGATCTGTCGTTTAATAAGTTTAATTTTCATGACTAGTCCTTTCTCTATTCAATCCAAAACAATTGATCCAACGTCTTATTGAGACATTTGCAAATCGCTAAGCATAAACTGAGACTGGGATTGTACTTACCTGCCTCAATCAGGCCAATGGTCTGGCGGGTCACTCCGATAGCATCTGCTAAATCGCCCTGAGTCATATCATGCTCGACTCGCGCCATCTTTAGCTTAAGATTTTTTGCCATGATCATTGTCCTTATCATTTTTCTTCTTAGTTGCTATGCCTAAAAGTGCACAACCAATTGTAATATCACTGCCAGCAAAAATAAGAAAAGTCTGATTTTGATTGTTCAGTCCTATAACCAAAAAAATGATACCCAAAACAAGCCAAATAAGTGGTGAATATATATTTTTGATGTTTTTCATATCGCTTCTCCCTTCATTTTTATAAGTCCATTATACAATATATTTTAAATAATGCAATATATAAATTACATTTTGTTTTTTATTTTGTACAAAAAAAGACCAGGAATTCTCCCAATCTTTCAATTTTTGATGTAATCAATCTTTTTTGAGACTTCCTGCGCGTGTGCGGGTGCGAGCGTAAGCAGTCAGCAAGACAGTTCCGATGACTGCTACTGTCGCAGAATTCACCAGAATTGCTACAATACTTTGAGCAATGACCTTATTGACCGGCTCACCAGATACAATCACATCACCAATCGGGCCGATTAGCCAAGCGATTGCATTGGCTCCAAACTGGATTAGGTTAAAGCGGATAATATCCTTGACTTCAAATTTGCCTTCTTCCACTTGGAAGAATTTTCTAAAGAAGCCAACTAATAGACCGAAGACCCCGCTGCCGGCAATCCAGAACCACCAAAGTCCGCCACCGCTCATAGCGTCTTTAATGGCGTGGCCAATGAAGCCCATCAGGAAACCGACGATTGGTCCAAAGATGACGCTAAAAAGAGCTTGCAGAGGGTATTGGAGCTGGATGCTGGTATTTGGTACAGGCGTTGGAATATTGATCATTCCGATGACCACGAATAGGGCTGCTCCAATGCCTGTTGCGACTACGTTTCTGATTGTATTATTTTTCATTTTCTTCTTCCTTAATTTTCAATTCTTTTGATTTCAATATGCCATTGGGCACCGACACCAACATTGTAGGCCTTAGCAAAGGAACCTTGGTTAATCGCTAAGCCGACCCGATAGAGGGAGTTAATATAAAGGATAGGCTGACCGATGCGGACATCCGCAAAGGACTTGCCATAGGTTACTTGGTTTTGATAAACCAGCATATCATTGTTGTAGATGGTAACCTCGAAGCGGTCGCCAAATTCTGGTTTTAAGGTGCAGAATTCCTCACGGGTGATAGAGGTCCAGAGAGAACCAAAGCGGACATCCAGGATATCAATAGCTCCGCTAACATAATTATCCGCTAGCGTAGTTTCGACTACCTGAATTTCGACAATGTCTTCAACTTTAAGCTCTGGTCCAACCTCTTCAAAGCTGATATGGCCGCTGGCTAGCTTAGCACCCGTATAGGCATAGACATCACGGCCGTGGAAAGTATAAGAATGCTCCGTATCCTTGCGACGATTTTCCACCTCAGAAATTTCCCGAATGGCCTCAATGCCGACATGCTTCTTGATGAAAGACAGGGTGCCATTGTCAGGCGTAACGATGTACTGACCTTTTTTAGTCTTGGCTACCACACTCTTACGCTTGGAGCCCACACCCGGATCCACTACTGACACAAAGGTCGTTCCTGCCGGCCAGTAATTAACTGTCTGAAAGAGACGATAGCTTCCCTCAAAGATATTGTAAGGGGTGATATCGTGAGTCAGATGATGAATTTTCAGAGTGGGCGACTCTTCTAGCGCCACTCCGATCATGGCTGACACAGCTCCATCTACCAGACCAAAGTCCGACTGGAGTACGAGTAAATTGTTCATATTTTCTCCTTAGTTATATTTTCGATGATATTTAGACCGAAGCTGACTTAGAATGTCTAGCTTTAAGGATCTTCCTACCTAACAGGGCTCCAAGTAAAGCCCCCAGAAAAATGCTGGCTACAAACCAGAGGACTAAGCTGGGTTCTGGCTTAAGCATGACCTGGTCGATATAAGCCTGAGTCTTTCCTCTGGCAAGAAGACTAGCTTCATACTGCTTGGGAGCCAGCCACATTAGGAAAATAGGACCCGCTGTGCTAAAGCTGAAAACCATAAAAGCCAGCAAGTTTCTAACAGTCTTTTGATAGCTACCTGACCGAGCTATAAGATCCGCTAAAACACCACAAATCAAACCTGGTAGAAAGGCTCCAAAGCCATGTCGACTGAGCAGAAAGAAGAAACCTAGCAGACAGCCTAAGCCGCTGATCAGACCGAAGGTCTTTATTTTCTCTGTATAGAAGATGAACAGAACTCCGCCAAAGAAAGCTGTAAAAGCTGGAGCGTAAAACATATTGCCGGAGTGGTCAAATAGAAGCCCAACCAAGACGCCTAAGATCATGGCTAGGAAATAAAAGAGGTAAAAGAAGCCAGCCTGCTTCAGTTTGTCTTTTCTTATAGAGTATAGCATAAGCCTTCCTTTCCCGCTAGTCAGCTCGACGATAACTGCCAATCAAGTCTTGAATGAGCTCTATGTGAGTATAGTAGTCAGCAATTTTCACATTCTCATCTCCGCCATGATCTCGACTATTGGCATTGCCGAGTCCGAAAGCCGCCATAGGAACCTCCAAGGCCTCATAGACCGTGTGCATCGGACCAGTTCCAGCTGAAGTCGGCAGAACAGATATGCCCTCTTGGTAATAATCTTTAGCCAGTTCGATAAGATTGAGAATGGAAGGTGCACTCATGTCGCTTCGATAGCTCATCTCTCCCAAGGTATAGGTCAGCTCAACCGCTGGATAGCCATTTTTATCCAGCTGCTGACGAATCTTGTCCAAAACATCTTGTGGTTCCAGACCTGGCACCAGACGAACCTCCATCTTGGCCTGGGCATCTGAAGGTAAAATGGTTTTTACTCCTTGACCCTGATAGCCTGATCCGAAGCCTTCAATATTCAACGAAGGTTCAAAGTAAAAGCGACGGAGAAATTCCTTCCGCTCGTCCAGCAAAACCGGTAATTTCAAGCCATAGACTTGACTCAACTCTTCAGGAGTCCGCAGGGCATATTCCTCAATTAGGGCCAGCTCACGCTCGTTGGGCTCTTGAACCTGCTCATAGATGCCTTCAACTAAGATGCGACCGTCTGGACTGCGCAAGCTGGATAGAGCATTGAGCAAATACCAGGAAGCGGAATTGATAACCCCACCGAAGCTGGAATGGATGTCTACATCTGCACTTTTGACCGTCATATCGAAGGTAACAATTCCCTTGTTACCGCCTGAGATTTCCAGCTGACCTAGATTGTTGCGGCTGCCTTGCTCCCAGACCAGCAAATCTGCTCCTCGCAGGCGTTTGCGATGCTTGGCCAAATATTTATCCAAGTCTGTCGAAGCGGACTCTTCTGCTCCTTCCATCATAAAAATGATATTGACCGGCAAATCACCGTGCTCTCGAATATACTTACGAACGGCCGTCAAACGAGCGGTAATGTGCCCCTTGTCATCATCCACTCCTCGCCCATACATAACCCCATAATGAACTGACAATGTAAAAGGATCATTTGTCCATGGCTGGTCATCGTCTGCCGGCACTGTATCGTAGTGGTTGTAGAAAATAATAGTCTTAGCAGCAGGATTTGAAGAAAGAAACTCCGCCAAAATAAATGGAGCAGTATAGCTATCATCAATCATGACCTTGGCACCTGCAGCTGTAAAAATCTCTCCTAAATAATTGGCTACTTCCTGCAGACCAATCTGCTGGGCAAAGATTGATTTTTTAGAAATCAAGGTCCGCAGCACTTCAAAATAGTGCTGGGCTACCTCGTCGTTTTCAAATTTCTTGATTTGTTCAGTCTCAGTTGAGAAAGGCATGCGTTACTCCTATTAACAGCAGATAAAGGGCTGGGGAAATAAGCTTCCCCGCCCTTATCGTATTTCTTGTATCAAAGTCTAGTCAGCCAAATTGCAGACTGGACTTGATGGGATTTCTTACTTGATGTCTTTTGCATCTGGCAGGTAAGAGCCGCCAAAGAATTCTTGTGATAGTTTTTCAAGCGTACCATCCTCATAGAGTTCTTTGATTCGCTTGTTGACAAATTTTTGCAAGTCTTCCTGACCGCTTGCAATAATCGGATAGACATAAGGCTGCTGGTCGCTTGGAAGCTCAATCACTTCCAGATTATTCAAGCCTTGGTCCTTGATAATAGACTCTACAGTTATGCGCTCAAAAATCTTATAGTCCGTACGGCCGTCATTGAGATTGGCCAAGATTTGCTGAATGGTTCCGTCCGTATAATTGATTTTTGTCGGTTTGTCGCTATGCTCCTTGTTGTAGTCCTCTAGTTGCTGAGCTGTTGAAGTCCCCTGAACAACCTCAGTAGACTTGCCGCCAATGTCATCCAGTGATTTGATTCCCTCGCCCTTACGGACAACTAGAACTGTTGGATTTTTCGCATATGGACTAGCATAGAGATATTTGTCAGCTCGTTCTTCGGAATAGCTGATATTATTTGCACCAATCTGGTAACGGTCACTGTCCAGACCTGAGAAAATAGAAGCCCACTTGGTCTTATTGAAATTGACTTCATACTTGTCTGATCCCTTAAAAATAGCACGAAGGACTTCGATATCGTAGCCAGTCAGTTTACCGTCTTTATCCTCGTATGAAAATGGTTTGGTCGTTCCCACTGTTCCGACTTCTACCTTTGTTTTCTCTGTTTTCTTCTCACTTGATGATGAGCAAGCCACCAAGGCACCAATGGCCAAGACACTGACGGCTGCCAGAGAGAAGTATTTCAAGGTTTTCTTCAGGTTCATATTTCGAATTCCTCCTAAAAAGTCTTTCTTTATCATATCAAATAAGGAGAAACTTGACCATTATATATTTTTTATGGAGGTGATAGCTTTTCTTTATCAGCTTTGAGGCAGTCATTCACTAGACTTTCTGCCTGTAGTGTTGCAGGAGAAAGAGGGCACTTTCGACATAGTAAGGAACGGAAACTTTAAAGGCTTCGTCGTCAATGACCATGCTGTCGTGATGGAGGTCAGGAGCATTTTCTGCCCCATTTGAGCCGATAAAGGCAAAAACGCCTGGAAGCTTCTCCTGATAAAAGGCAAAATCTTCTCCAGCCGAGGATGGATTGGCAGGCAGGACCTCTGCCAGATTCTGTGAGTGCTCATAGAGCAGCTCAGCCAATTCGGTGTCATTATAGGTCACTGGCGGAGTATGGTCCCAAGAAATCCGGACTTGAGCCCTAAAATTCTCAGCTGTATTCTCTACAATTCGGATAAAGTCTTCTTTGAGACGCTGCTGCAAGGTCGGATTGAAGCTACGGATAGTCCCTTCAAAAAAGCCCGACTGCGGCAGTACATTCCAGGTCGCTCCTGCTTCGATATGAGTCACAGATAAGACAGCCGCTTCAAAAGGAGACACTGTGCGGGTCACTAGCGCCTGCAGATTTTGAATCATACTGGTCAAGGTCAATACTGTATCAACACCCAAATCTGGTCTAGCCGCATGGCTGCTGACGCCTTCCACCTCCACCTTGAACTTCTCAACCCCAGCCATCATGGCTCCTGCTTTAAGTGCTAGCTGTCCCGCCTTAAGCTGGGGCATATTGTGAAAGCCGATAATAGCAGACACACCGTCCAGCAAACCAGTCGCAAGAACCTGACTGGCTCCCTGAGAAGTTTCCTCAGCCGGCTGAAAAATCAAACGAACCGTTCCTCTCAAATCACCTTCCATAGCCTTGAGCAGCTCCGCTGCCCCCAAAAGGCTGGTCTGATGAAAATCATGGCCGCAAGCGTGCATGACGCCTGCATTCTGACTGGCGTAAGGCAGACCAGTCTGCTCCAAAATGGGCAGAGCATCGATATCTGCTCTCAGGGCAATAACTGGCTTGCCAGAGCCAACTTCGGCAACTAGGCCGGTTTTCATACCGGATTCTAAAATCCTAATCTCCAAATCTTCCAGATAGCTTCTTAGGAAAGCTGTCGTTTCAAATTCCTGCCCAGACAGTTCTGGATGCTGATGAAGATAATGCCGCGTTTGCATCAGTTTATCATAAAATTTTTTCATGGCAGACTCCTTTACTCGAATACACCTATCTACCATCCAGTATAGCACAAAGCAAGACGAGGGCACAAAAATAGAGAGCAAATAATCAATAATCAGCCCTCTAATTTTGCTATTATGAGATATCGCCTTCGAAAGAAATGACAATGGATTCATAAGAAAAATCACGCTCCAAGACCCATTTGCCATCTGTCTTGACAAATTTCAGCTGATAATCTCGTTCTGGGGTGAGAAGCGGCCGTGAGTCCAATCCAGCCATCATGTCATCAGCATAATTCTTATCCTGTGCTTTATAGAATTCCGAAAGATTCGCATACTCAGAACGATGCTTGTCAGAAAACTCTTTACTGTAGTTCAGGATGGTTTTACTTAGACTGACCGTTCTCGGTTTAATCTTGATCACTATCTCGTTCGGCATGTACTGGGCTACTGTATAAGAAATTTCGGAGCGTTTTGCATTATTTTCCACATAGGCATCGATAAAGGTATTGACTTCCTTATCAGTAAAGGGATAGTCATGCAATTTACGTTTGAAGTCTTCAGCAAAAGCTGCTCTAAAGTCATTTTTATCTTGCTCCAAATTACCGCCCAAGACAAAATCTTCCTTGCCCTTGGATGACTTTGCCTTGTCTTTGCTTTTGGCGTCTCCACCTAAGAAAACGGCATTCAGATAATCAGAAGCTAGTTTCTTTGAATCTTCGATTTGATCAGGATAGCTCGAAGGATCAACATTTAGCTTGATTTCTTCTGTTTTCTCATCAGCATCATAAGTTTTCTTCTCATAGTGCAGCTCATATTTTTTATCCTTTTCAACCTTAAATACAAGATAACCAGAAAGAGTCTTTCCCTTAGCTAAATCTTCATATTTCAGTATTTTAAAGTTTTCTGCATCATCATAAACTCCGACCGGCTGGATTTTCTCACCTTCTGAATCATAAAAGCCAATGTCTGAAGAGGAAATCATGATTTTTTCATCTGTTTTATTCTTAATTTCCAATGACAAAGCTAAGTATTTTGAATCAGCGGCCCCATTGCTTGGCAAAATAAACTGGCCTTCCTTAATCTTGATATCTACCTGTCCATTGCTGGCTACTTTCTTGTCCTTCTTCTCCTGACTTTGCTTACTTGTAAGATCCTGATTTGGAGTCGGAAGCAAGGCACAGGCAGTTAAGCTCATTCCTGCTAAAAGCAAGGTTGTGTATTGAAATACTTTTTTCATCATTGTCTCCTTAATAACTTAATAATATGACCTTTCTATTTCACCATACTTAGCTGCGCTGGTAAATACAGTTTGAGGCTTCTCATCACAGAAAAACCTGTAGCTCCAACTACAGGTCAAGTATCTTTAGAATCCATCTACATTCGTATAGATTTTTTGGACATCTTCGTCGTCTTCCAAAACGCTATAAAGTTTTTCAAAGGTTTCGAGGTCTTCACCAGTCAACTCTACTTCAGACTGAGGAATCATTTCAAGCTCAGTTACTTGGAATTCTTGAATGCCAGATTCACGCAGAGCCACGATAGCCTTGTGAAGGTCAGTTGGCGCTGTATAGACAGTGATGCTTCCTTCTTCTGCTTCAACATCATCAACATCCACATCCGCTTCCAGCAGCTGTTCAAAGACACTGTCAGCGTCGTCCCCAGCAAAGACAATCACGCCTTTATTATCAAAAAGATAAGATACAGAGCCGCTAGCTCCCATATTACCGCCATTTTTCCCAAAGGCTGCACGAACATTGGCTGCAGTCCGATTGACATTTGAAGTCAGAGTATCGACAATCAGCATAGAACCGTTTGGCCCAAATCCTTCATAGCGGCCTTCAGTAAAGGTTTCGTCCGTGTTTCCTTTTGCCTTATCAATGGCCTTGTCAATGACATGCTTAGGCACCTGAGCCTGCTTAGCTCGATCAATAACGAATTTCAAAGCTGTGTTAGACTCTGGATCTGGATCACCTTTTTTAGCTGCTACATAGATTTCCACACCAAACTTAGCATATACTTTTGAGTTCGCGCCGTCTTTGGCCGTTTTCTTTGCCACAATATTGGCCCATTTACGTCCCATTGGAGATTCTCCTTTTGATAAATTACATTTTTAATCTTTCTTATTATAACACAGGGAATCAGAAAAATCACTAAGAAAAAATGATAGCTCCTAGAAGATTCTGGTTGTATTGTTCAACTCCTGCTGGACTGAAATCGAGACAAAATTGATTTCTGTTTTCCTTTCATAAAAAATCCAGTCGCTAAAAGAGCAACTGGACGGTACATTCTATTTCCCGAAACCGGCAGGTCTGTCATAACGGACCTTTACCGAAATCCATCAATAATATCACTGATAATTTTTCACAATAGATAAATCCGGTTTGCACCTGCTTAAACAGTCAAAAACATCCTCTATTCTGCCATCTAAAAAAGTGACATCTACTCGAACGGACTTGCCATGATAAGGCTTGACATATAGGTAGTCTCTCCGATAGCGCCTGACCCCCAGTCGAAAAGAAGGCTGCCCATCAGAAGTTCTGCCCCAAGCCGGCCGGTAAAAGACACTTTCCAGCTGATTCCAAGCAAAGCTATGCTTTTTCAAGAAAGCACCTCGCACGGTTAGGCCCCATTCTGTTCCTGCAAGAACAAAGCACTTTTTACTCAGCTTGCGTCCCGCATGAACTATTGCAAATATTTCGATTACAGCAGTCATGAAAAAAGCAAGTATAAAAGGCAAACTGAACGAGCGTATTCCTGCTCCAGGCATGGCTTTATCAATTGAAAACAAGAGCAAGGAAGCTAAGGCACCGAAAATGATGCCTGAGACTAAGAAGACAGATGCCAAGATGACTATGGTCAAATAGAGTCCTCTACGGTAGCGAAATGAAAACAATAAAGGCATGACTTTTCCTTTCTCAGCTAATAGTTTTGCTTATGCTTTACTGAGGCGCCTTAAATTCATCTTCCTCTACATTATTCCAGTCAGAATATTGAGTATCTGTTTGAACATCCAAACTGCCTTCTTCACCTTTATAAGATAGACCTAGCTTGAAGTCTTTTAAGAATAAGGTCTTTTTATCCAAGCGTACTTCTAACGTTTTATCCATATCAGCCTGAGTAACACCTGTCAGCTCTAGTTTGAATTCTTCACCAAAAAGTCCTAGCAAATCAGCATTTTTGCTACTTAATTTAAAGATATATTCATCACCGCTTTCCTTTACAGTGACATCATCAGCCATTTGATAAAAGCCATCCATAAGTTTGAAATAATCGGGCTGAACATAATAATCTGCCCCGCTTCCCATTTCTTGCTTAGACCATGTTCCATTTTTAGAAGAACGAGTATACAAAAGTTTATTCTCTCCGCCTGGCATAATCGCTTCTTGATAACTCTCCTGACCGCTCTCTTTTCCATCTATGATTAAATGCCCCTTGGCCAGCTCATCCGTGCTTTTATCATAGAGAAGATCCCCGCTCATCGTTTGAGTTTTATTGGAACCATCTACAGTGATAGATAGTTTTACCTTCATTTTCATTGAAGTTAGATCTTCATTCGCAGTTTCTGCTTTCTCCAAGAGTTCTTCAATATCGTCAGAAGAAGTATTCTTTTGGCTCTCACGGGAGCTATTCTCAGTCCCACCCTGATTCTTTTGAGAATGCTTCTGCCCAATCAAGCTACAAGCCCCTAAACTAAGCGTAAGCAAGGCTGTAAGGGCCATAAAGGTAATCTTTTTGAATTTCATGAGTCTTCCTCCTTTGAGACATGGATAGGAAAGATAAGCATTCAATCAGCACAGCAATGTTTTATTGACCGAATGCTAGCTTTCATACCTACAGTCAAACCGCTAAAAAGCAAATCATGCTTCTTAGTGAAAACAAGTTTATTTGTTTATTATACCATTTTTTATTTACCGTCGCAAACAAAGCAAAAAGGCTGAACATTCAGCCTTACTTGTCTTTCATAATCGGAACCCGTCCAAAATTCTGTTCCATAAGTGCAGGATTGCCTAGCTGATAGACCTTATCAGCCTGCTGGGTTAGACTATCCCATGGCTCCTTGCCGATACGGCTGACCAGTTCAACTTTTCCCTTAAGCTGGGACAAATGCTGGCGCCCCTGCTCGGAAAAGCCTAAAATATGAACACCTGACGGAAGTTCTTCTTGTCTAGCCCCGACCAGGATATAGGTCAGCAGACGCCGAACCCGAGCCTTGGTATAGCGCTTGGTCGCCACCTGCTCAACTAGCTCTTCTATGGCCTCACTGCTTTTCAAGGCCTCTCTAATCCTAACGGCCAACTCCTGATTGACCTGATAAAAGTCCGTTAAATCCGGACAAGTCGTGATTTGGTAACGGAGGTAAGGAAAGAGGTCTTCCCAAGTCACCTTTGCTGCCTTCTCGAGCAAGTGATGGGCTGGAGTGAATTTTTTGAGAAAGTCTGGCTGATCTAGATTCTGACGAAGGGCAGTTGCGGAGGCGAATTCTTGATCAGCCGATAAGGAATGATAGCCGGCTCCCTGACGTTGAATCGGGCACAGCTTGATAGCCTTTCCTGCCACAGCCTTGGCATAGGCCAAGCCTAAGATATGATTGGGGGTAGAGCCTGAGAAATTGAGCCCTGCAAACTCCTGCCACATGGCCTGAGTCTTCTGGGGATATGATAGGGAATCAGGCAAGCCAGCCAGATAAGCCTCCATCTGCTCTGCCTTCTCGCCATAGACCCTCGAAATACTCCCATAGTCCAACACTTCCTCAGTTCCAAAAGTCAGATGCTCAATGCCCAGTCTCTCTAAGATGTCTACTGCCCCCTTAGCGAAAAAGTCTGCCGCCTGAACGCTGACCAAGAAAGGCAACTCAAGGACCAAATCCGCTCCAGCTTCCAAAGCCATCTGTGCCCGAGTCCACTTGTCCACGATAGCCGGCTCTCCGCGCTGAACAAAATTGCCACTCATAGCAATGATTTTCAGACTAGAAGCCTGCTCCAGCAGATATTTGTGCCCATTATGAAAAGGATTAAACTCTGCGATAATACCCGTAACTGTCATCTCATTTCTCCGCCACAAAGAACCAACGAGCGCTCTTGTCAGTTGGCTCCTTGTCCTCAAAGTCCGCATAAACCTTGACGTTCTTAAAGCCTGCCTGCTCCAGCAAGATATCATAGGTCAGAATCTCATAGGTCCGCTCCTCATGCACCTCATCATGGCGCGTGAAGCGCCCATCCTCGTCTTGGACAAAGAAGGTCAGCTCATGCACGATAGAATGAGGCGGTTCGTCCGCATAGGAATCCCATACCATAGCAAAGGTTTCAGCATTTTCGTGATAGGAATAGCCAGGAAAAACCTCGTCAATCTGGTAAATCGAGTGTACGTCAAAGATAAAGCGGCCGCCCTCATTTAGATGCTGGTAGACTTGAGTGAAGACCTGACCAACATCGACTTCGTCCTCCATATAGCAAATCGAGTCTGAATAGCAAGTCACCAAATCAAACTGACCGACGCCACTCAAATCCAGCATATTGCCCTGGATAAAGGGAATATCCAAACCGGCCTCTATGCTACGCTTCTCTGCCAAATCCAGCATTTCCTGACTCAGGTCCAGCCCTGTCACCTCAAGACCCGCTTGCTTAAAATAAATGGACTGGATGCCCGTACCGCAGGCTAGCTCCAGCAGTTTTTTCTTATCCTTGGGAAAATAACGCAGGCTGAAATCCGTCCACTTCTCATACAAAGAATCATCCATAATCGCATCGTAAACCGACGCGAAGGTTTCATAAGTTGCCATACTTTTCCTTTCAAAAATAGCCCAGCCAGCAGGCTGACTGAGCCGAATTCTACTTTCTGTCTAAGGGCAAAAAATTACTTGTTTTTTTCTTCCAATAAGGCTGCAACATCCACACCAGTTGCTTCGTGCCACAACTTTTCCAGATTGTAATGCGCCCGCATTTCCTCAGAAAAGACATGGACAACCACGCCACCCAAGTCTAAGAGAACCCAGCCACCAGCTGCATTACCCTCAACATGACCAGCAGAAACACCCGCCGCTGCAGCTTTCTCACGGATATTTTCAGCGACCGCATCCAGCTGACGACTGTTCATAGAGCTAACGATGACAAAGTAATCTGTCACCGTAGTCAGACCTTGCAAGTCTAAAGCCACAATATCTTCTGCACGCTTTTCATCAGCCGCTTTCACGACCAGTTCCAATAATTCTTGTTCTTTCATAGTTCCTCTTTAATTAAAAATGTTTTTGTAATCTAGAACATCCGCAAAACGTCCGTCCCAAATTTTTTGGTAAAAAGTATTTATTTTTTCTGCCGAAGCGTCTTCTCCATCAAAAGTTGTAAAAGCACCTTCTGGAATGACAAGTTTATAATCAAATTCAAATCCAACTTTAACTGATGCATCTACACAATATTCTGTCTGCATTCCACATAAAACTAGACGGCCAATATCTTCTTTATCCAAGTAGTCTTTTAAACCAGTCTCTTTAAATATACTATTATATTTCTTCTGAAAGACCTTTTCGTCTGACTTCCGATTTAAGAGAGGAGACAACTGCCAATCTTCCAATGCACTGTCTTCTGGATTTTCAATATGCTGAATATAGATAATTTCGACACCTTTACTCCTAGCCTGAAGTTGCAGAAAGGAAATTTTATCCATCATTTTATCAGACTGAAAACCTGTCTCCACTAAGATATTTTGTACATCTATAATGATTAGAGCTGTTTTCATTCTTCTATTTCCTTTAAATACCCTACAAAGGTATTGTAAGTCTCCAAGGTTTGCGGATAGATGGGCATCCCCTTATGGGCTAGATGCTCCACCGTCCTTGCTGTTTCATAGGCCACAGCTAAATTAAGCGACCGCTGAGCCAAGTCTCTAGCCTTGTCTACTCCCGGAAAATCCCGGTTGTGCTCAATATAGTCGGCGACATAGACGACCTTGTCCAGCTCAGACATGGTAGCGCTCCCTACTGTATGAATCTTGATGGCTCGCAGAATCTCAGCATCTTCGATGCCTAAATCTTCCTGAATCTTGTAAATGCCCACCATGCCATGCCAGACATTATTGCCCCAGTTTTTCAGGTCAGGATCCAGCTGATATTTATCAATCAAGGATAGGAATTCCTCATCCGAGACTTTTTTAGCATAGTCGTGCAGGAGTCCTGCCAAACCCGCTTTTTCAACATCAAGACCGAAGTGCTCCGCTAATTCACGAGCAGCCTTTTCCACACCTAGACAATGCCGCAGGCGTTTCTCAGGCATGACGGTTTCCATCTTAGCCAGTAAGGCCTCACGACTCATGCTGATATAGCTTTCATAGGTCATAGGTAAAGTCCTTCTTTCTCAATATAGTCTAAGACCGGCTGAGGCAGCAGGAAATTAGGAGTCCGTCCCTGAGCAAGAAAATCCCGCACCATACTGGAGGAAATATCCATAAGGGGCACATCCACCCAGATGACAGGGTAAGAAGTCCCCGCCTTGTAGCGCAGCCGCTGAACACCGACAAATTGAACTAGCTCAACCAGCTCATCAATCCGGTACCACTTGGGCAGATAGTCCACCATATCCGCACCGATGATAAAGTAATAGTCCGTATCGGGATGTTGCTCTGTCAGGAGCTTCATAGTGTCGTAGGTATAGGAAATTCCCTTACGCTCCAGCTCAATGGGCTCAATCCCTAGACCTTCAATGCCCTCGATAGCCAGTTCCAGCATTTTCAGCCGATGCTTTTCATCAATGGTCTCTTTCTTGTCCACATGCGGCGGCTCGTACTCTGGCATGAGCAGGACCTGATCCAAGCCCAACTGTTGCCGGACCTGATCCGCCACGACCAAATGAGCATTGTGGACAGGGTTGAAATTGCCACCTAAAATGCCAATCTGCTTGCGTTTTTTATCTTTAACTTCTGGTTCTAAATCCACCTTGGTAAAGGGGGTCAGTAATTCAATAGCCATAGGCTGACATCTCCACAGAAATTTTTCCTTACACTTGTTTAACTTTGACCGAGAGTTTGCGATTTTCCTTCTTGCTGGACTGCTTGTAGAGAATCAAGATCCGGCCAATCTTCTGCACCGTATCCACTCCGATTTCCTCTTCCAGAATCTCCGCAACTTCATGGATATTCTCATCCGTATTTTGCAAGAGGGTAACCTTGATCAGCTCTCGCGCATCCAGCGCCTGACGGACACTGGTTTTGATTTGGTCGTTGAGTCCATTTTTCCCTATCTGAATGATAGGTTTGAGACTATGCGCCTGACTGTTGAGAAAGGCTCTTTGTTTTGATGTTAGTGTCATGTTCTTCTATAAGGCTTGATACAGCTAGGATTCGCTTTACTCCCCACTGTTCATAGCCTTTTCCTTCCTTATTTTAAGGGAATTTCTTCCCCTTGGTGTCTTGAGTATTATATAATAGCTTTCCGAGTGACAACTGCCACGCCTTCTGGTGCCCATCCGGCTACTCTGGCAGGACCACTGACGCGAATCCAACCCAGACCAGAGAAGACGATATCCGTCTTGTCCTTGATGGTAAATTCATGCTTGACCAAGGCTGGAAACTCTTCCTTTTCCTTGCCAACCGGCGGCACCAAGAGACTGCCGACATGCTTATCATAAAAGTTGCTAGCACACTGCAACTTGGTCCGGTGGAGCTTAAGCTCATTGTCAAAATAAGCCGTGAAGCCTTGCTTGTCACCTGCCACAAAGTCGAAACGGCCTAGACCACCCAAAAAGAGGGTTTGATTTGGATTAAGCTGGTAGGTTTTGGGCTTGATTTCCTTTTTGGGACTGATATATTTGAGATTCTTAGCAGAAAGATAGTGAGCCATCTGGTGACGATGGATAATGCCCGGCGTATCATAGATATGACTGCCATCTGCCAAAGGAATCTCGATTTTATCCAAAGTTGTGCCCGGGAAGCGCGAAGTCGTAATAATATCCTTGTCGCCTGTGATTTCTTGAATAATGGCGTTAATCAAAGTAGACTTGCCCACATTGGTCACGCCAACCACATAAACATCACGTCCCTTGCGGCAATGCTCGATTTTGTCAATCAAGTCCTTGATCGCCTGCTTGTTCTGAGCAGAGGTCAGGACCACATCAACTGGACGCAAACCTTCTTCATGAGCTCGCTCCGTCAGCCATTGGGTCACCTTGCTATCCTTGACCGACTTAGGCAGAATGTCCTTTTTATTCCCAACCAAGAGAACATCGTTTCCAGCAACAAAGCGAGGCAGGCCAGGGATGACCGATCCATTAAAGTCAAAAATATCGACAACATTGACGACCAAGGCGTCGCTATCTCCAACCTCATGCAGAAGCCGCAGAAAGTCATCATCCGTCAGCTGGACATCGCTGATTTCATTATAATGGCGCAGTCGGAAACAGCGCTGACAATAGAGTTCGCCTGTCTCCAAGCCTTTTTCCAGAGCTGACTGAGGTGTGTAGCCCAGCTTGCCCTTATCTTCTGTCTGAATAGGGGCTCCGCAGCCGATACAGAGAAGTTCTTCCATGCTTAAATTCCTTTTTTGTATTGAATTGGGCCGTATTTTTCAGTAATTTTCTTGAGCACGCGGCGTTCACGCGCCCGATTGATCTGGGTCTTGATAGAGTCGTGCTCAACCAGCGGTTTGACCAAAATCGAACGAATCCCGGCCCGATGTGCTGCCCGAATATCCGTCATGAGCTGGTCACCCACCATGACCACTTCATTTTTTTCGAAATGAAAAAGCTTGAGTGCTCGATCAATTCCCCAAGTGAAGGGTTTCATGGCCCAGTAGACATAGTCAATTTCAAACTTTTCAACAGCCCGCTTGACCCGTTTTTGGTTATTATTGGACACCACGATTATCCGAATGCCCGCGTCCCGCAAATCATGGAGCCACTTCTTCATCTCTGGAGTCCCATCAGGATTATTCCAAGCAATCAAGGTGTTATCCAAATCCACCAAAACCGCTTTGATCCCCTGTCTTTTCAAACTCTCTACTGTCAAATCGTAAACTGCCTCGACCGCAAAGTCCGGCATATAATCTTCAATCGCCACATCTCTCTCCAAAAATTCGTATTCTCATTATTATAGCATAAAATAGGCTTTTTGGCACTCATGCTCCTATTTCTTCTAGAGCGAATAGGTAATGTTCACTTTTCTATTTTTCAAGCAAATGAAAACAGCTTCCTAAGTGGGAAGCTTCATTTAAAATGGAACAAAAATCATGCCATAAGACCACTATCTATTTTTTTCGCTCTCTAACTTTTTTTCATAAAATTTTTGAAGTTTATAAATAATACCGGTAGCACCCTCTGCTTCATCTTTTTTTATGTGAAGAACCTTAGAAAATTTCTGAAGATCCTTTTCTTCATCACCAGGGGCAATGCGAATGTCAACAGATTGCCATTCACCATCTTTCTCTTCGTAGCCTACTAAAGCAACTAAAAACTGTTTCCCCTCTATATGGCTACGTGTAAAGAAATCCGCTGTATCACTAAAAAGACCATCGTGATATTGAGGATTAGCTTCTGCAAACAGTATAACATCTGCTTTCTTAAGCTCTCCATCAACACTAGATAAGAGTTGCTCATCTACATACTCAATCTGTAAGCGCATTTCTACTACTGGAAATAACCAAAAGGATTGGTTATAACTTGAATCTGGACTCATAATTTTGTCATAGCTATTCACAAACTCTGCGACTCCTCCCAAAAGGAACAAGGAGAAATAACTAACTATAAATAGTAAAGTACATTTTTTTTCGAAATATACGTAACAGATTAAGAAAGAAATAATTAAAAATAATACAAAGAAAATAATTGTATGAGGGTGGAAAAATGTTCTTATGAGATTCTCATATGCAATCTCCCACAATTTTTGATGATATAAGTTTAGAAATTCTTCCACTATAACTCTCCTAACTCCTAGAATTTTTAGTTCGAGCACAAGCACTCTCTCTAATTTTTGAATGCTTATAGATTATTGCTTACCAGTCATATCATTATATCATCTTTCATACTTTTTAGCACCTATAGCTTCAAAGCTTACAAAAATGGCAAAAGATGCTATAGTAGATATAAGAATAATTCTCTTGGAGGTGCCTATGGCAAGCAAGGATCGAGAAATGAAAACTGTTTCTCCCTTTTTGCAAAAGATTATCAACTGGTCGTCCGCCATTGGCGCTCTAGGAACGGTGGCCTTTTGTCTTTGGGCCTATTTCGCAGGCATTCTCCAGTCCAAGGAAACTCTCTCAGCCTTTATCCAGCAGGCTGGCATCTGGGGGCCTCCTCTCTTTATCTTCCTGCAGATTCTACAGACGGTCGTGCCCATTATCCCTGGCGCCCTAACCTCTGTCGCTGGTGTTTTCATCTACGGCCATATCGTTGGCACCATTTATAACTATATCGGTATTGTCATTGGCTGCGCCCTGATATTTTATCTGGCGCGCACCTATGGTCCGGCTTTTGTCCAGTCTGTCGTCAGCAAGCGCACTTATGATAAATACATCGGCTGGCTGGATAAGGGGAATCGCTTTGAGCGCTTCTTCATTTTCATGATGATTTGGCCCATCAGTCCAGCCGACTTTCTCTGCATGCTGGCGGCCCTGACCAAGATGACTTTCAAAAAGTACATGCTGATTATCCTTGTCTGCAAGCCCATCACTCTCGTCATCTATACCTACGGACTGACTTATGTCATTGATTTTTTCTGGAAAATGGTCTCCAAATAAAAAGAAGTTGAATGTGTACTGACCCCAAAAAGTTAGAAAATTAATTTACCCAAAGGATTTGGTTCTGTATTGCACAGGACTGAGTCCTTTTAGTTTTACCTTAATTCGTTTATTGTTGTAGTAATCAATATAGTCTACAATAGCTTGTTCCAATTGGTTAAGCGACTGAAATGACCTCTCATAACCATAAAACATCTCCGATTTCAGAATGCCAAAGAAGGACTCCATCATCCCGTTGTCTGGGCTGTTACCTTTACGTGACATGGATGCTTGAATTCCCTTACTCTCTAGGAACTGATGATAAGAATCGTGTTGGTATTGCCAACCTTGGTCACTATGGAGAATCGTATTTCCATAGTGTTTCTCTGTGAATGCCTGTTCCAACATCGTTTTTACTTGTTCTAAATTAGGCGAAGTAGAAAGATGATAAGCAATAATTTCACTGTTAAATCCATCTAAAACAGGCGATAAATAGAGTTTCTGTGTGCTATTTGGAATGGCAAACTCTGTCACATCCGTATAGCACTTTTCCATTGGTTTCGATGCTTCAAACCGGCGTTGAATGAGATTCTCTGCTTTCTTGCCAATCTCTCCTTGGTAGGAAGAATACTTTCGTTTCCGACGAATCCGAGCTGTTAGACCAAGGATCTTCATTAGACGTTGAACCCTCTTATGATTCACTACAAAACCGCGATTTCTTAGTTCAAGAGTAACTCTCCGATAACCATAATTTCCTTTATGCTCACTATAAATGGCCTGAATTTCAGCTTTAAGTTCTTGATTCTTATCTGGTTGATCTAGCTGTTTTAAGTGATAGTAGTAAGTTGAGCGAGCTAAATGTGCCGTTTCAAGAAGTAAATCTAATCGAAATCCTCCTGAAACCATTTCTCTAACTGTCTCTGCCTTTCTCGCTGTAAGGCTTCGTCCCTGTCTTCTAGCTCTTTTAACTTTTTTAGGTAGGCCACCTCAGTACGTAGACGCTCATTCTCCTCTTGAAGTCGCTCTAATTCTGTCATTTCTTCCCAAGTTTTCTTCCGTTTACGTCCCATTTTAGCTGGTCTCCCTCTTGTTTTCTCAACAATAGTATACCCGTTTTTCTTGTATTGTGCCAGCCAATTTGGAAGTAATCCACTACTTGGAAGAGCATAATCCAGAGATACGCTTAGTTGCGAACGACCTTCAATCAAAACCTTATTGATGATTTCTTGTTTTAATTCAGGAGAGTAATAACGGTTTTTCCCTTTTTTGACACTATCTATTCCGTAGCGATCAATCAATCGAATTAAGTAGTCAAGATTTGAAAGGTTCATCCCATATTTTTCTGAAAGTCGCTTTAAGCTGATTCCTTGTTTTCTTAGTTTATAGATTCGAACTTTATCCTCATAAGTTAATTTCATTTAAAAACACCCCAAAAGTTAGATTTTTTCTGTCTAACTTTTGGGGTGCGGTTCAATGAAGTCAACTCCTTTTTTATTTATCCTTTTTGTCTACCATATATAATGGTTCAACTAGGAGAGGCTGCAGGACTTTTTCTTCTTTTGCAACCATAAGTCTTTAAGGGAAATGAGCGAAACAACTATTAAAATCATAGCAATCCCTACCAGATCAAGGACATAAAAACGCTCATTCATCAGAAAAAAGGCAAAGAAGACCGCTGAAATAGGCTCAGTGGAAGCTAGAAGACTGGATTTGACAGGTCCTATCAGGGAAGTACCCTTTAAAAAGACCGTGTAGGAAAAGATGGTCCCAACTACCACGATTCCCACCAAGGCTAATAGAATATTAGGACTGAGATCCCACTGGTGCTGAGCTAGACCGCTAATGGGAAGCAAGAAAAGCCCTGCCATGGTCATTCCAATGCCAATCACCAGTATACTGCCCCATTTCTTAATCAAGTCAATAGAGAGCAAGATGTAAAGCCCATGTGTAAAAGCTGAAAAAAGACCAACCAATAAACCTTTAGGAGTAATGGCTAACTGATTCAGCTGACAGTGGGTCGCAAATCAAAAAGGTTCCGACAATCGCTAACAGCATAGAACAAAGCTCCGATATTGTAGGCGCAACCCGATCCTTGATACAGACATAGGCTAAGATGCCTATTGGGCAGAGGTATTGCAAGACCGTCGCTGTCCCTGCATTGGTTTCTCGAATGGCCTCCAAGTAGGCAAATTGGTTGAGAAACAAAGCAAAGAGGGCAAAAATAAAAATAGAAAACAAGGAAGACTTATCTTTTAAAAGCTTCCGAAAATGGTCCCGATTTGCCAAATAGGCCACACCCATCAAGGCAAGGCCTGAAAGCAGCAAGCGGAGATTGGTCAGCGCTAGCGCAGAAAAACCATGCCCTAGCAGATATTGGCCGCTCGTGCCAGACAGCCCCCAAGCAATTCCAGCAGCTATTGTGTAAATGGTCCCTTTCAAAACTTTTGACATCCTAAACCTCTTTCTATATCTTTGCTTATTATAGCACAATCCATAAAGAAAAATCAGCCAGTTTTGACTGATTTTCATCTCATGATTAAGCAAAGATTTATTCTGGCGATACCAAAATCTTGATCTGCGCCTTGTCCTGAGTCAGCTCGATAAAACCTTCTTGCACAATATCCTCCAGCTTAATCTTCTTGGTCACAAGCTTGTCAGCAGAGAAATAGCCCTGCTCCATCAGTTCCAGCACCTTAGGGAAAATATGCCGATAAGCGATAATACCCTTGAGCGTTTTTTCTTGAATGGCAAATTCATTAGGATTGACGCTGGCTTCTCGCTCCCAGATAGAAACAACCATACATTCCCCAGCCTTGTGAACAGCAGCCAAAGCCTGTCCCAGCACAACCGGCACCCCGGTCACTTCATAAGACACATCTGCCCCGCCACCAGTTAAACGCTGAATAGCAGCTACCACGTCTTCGCCTTCTTCTGGATGCACAATGATGGCCCCAAGCTCCTCAGCCTTGGCTTGGCGTTCTGGAGATAACTCGACACCATAAATCTTAGAGGCACCGACTGCTCGCAAAGCCTCAACTATCAAGAGCCCGATTGGCCCCAAACCGAAGACAACCGCTGTATCGCCCGTCTTAAGAGCTGACTGACGGACTGCGTAAACAGCTACAGCAGCAGGTTCTGTCAAAGCTGCCTGCTCATAGCTAAGGCTGTCTGGAACTTTGTGAACAATGTCTCCGTCCAAAACACAGTATTTGGCAAAACCACCGTCTGCCGCCAGACCGACAAAGTTTAGATTAGGGTCCAGATTATAATCACCGACAAGATTATGCTTAGCCAAAATGGGCTCAACTGTCACCCGGTCGCCAACTTTGACCCGTGTCACGGCACTGCCGACCTCAACAATTTCCCCAGCAAACTCATGTCCTAAAGTTACAGGCGCTTTCTGGCCAGAATAGACATGCTCTGTTTCTGTCGGAATAAAAATCGGTCCGTCTAAGTATTCATGCAAGTCAGTTCCACAGATTCCTGTGAACTTGACCGCAATTTTAACCTGATGCGGTTTGACTTCCGGTACATCCACTTCTTCAATACGAACATCTTTAGCGCCATACCAACGCGCAGCATTCATTTTTGCCATAAACATACCTCGCTTTATAATTTGTTAGTTTTATTGTAAACCCTTTCAGAAATCTTGTCAAAAGATTAGCTACATTTTCAAAAAATAACATACAAAAAACCAGCATCAGCTGGTCTCAAGTTTATTCTGCAATTCTAGCAGAGTAGAAAGGAAGAAGGAACATTAAAACAATAGAAAGAATCAAGAGAATCGCACGAAGCAATCCACCAAATAGAAAAGCAACTACTAAAGTTCCCAAGCAAATAGAAAAATTAGTAAAATTTGTTTCAATCAGCAAGGTTTGCCCTGATTTAACTGTCACTGGCTTAGTTTTCATAGGAGCAGATCCAGCACGGACTTCTGCTTCATTAGCTGCGATTGGAAAAACAGCCTCTTCTCCGTTTTTGATTGCGCCAACTTTCTGACCATTGATAAAGATTGGAAACTTCCCAATAATCCCTACAAAACCTGTCTCGCGTTTGATTTTAATTTCTGACATAAAGACTCCTTTGTTTTTTTAATTATTTTAACACAACTGATGGCTAAAGAAAAGACGAAATAAAAGGCTGTGATATTTAAAAATACTAAGATATTCATCGTCAGCAACATGAGAAGCATATACTCTCCTGTATTATCAGGTTTTAAATAAACACTCCTTGATATTTTACTATCAGCATTTTCATCCATCATAAAAATTTTACTGCTATATAATTTTACATTTGACAAATCTTTCTTATCTTCCGCTAAAAAGTCAAACAGTGGCTGAAACTCTTTCTCCAACTCATACTGTTCTTTTGTGCGATTTTCTGGTATTTTCTCTCCGCAGGCACTCAACGGCTGCACTATTTCTTCAAGTGAATATTATTAAAGATTACTGCCTTTAAATTAATTAAAAGAATATTACCTAAACTAGGTATATCTGTATTATCGAAAACCTCCAGTAATATCGCTAAAATATCCCTCAAAACAAATTTTTCAGTAGACTTGTCAATCTTCTCTTCAGTTTTTAATAAACAAAGATTACGTTGTATATGGTCAATAAAGTCCATCATAAAAAAATTATTAATATCATCTAATGAATCAAAATAACCAATTTCTGTAGGTGAATTATTGATAATATAAGATTCTTTATTCAATATGTACTCTAATCTAAAATCAAATTTTTTAATTTCATCAAAACAATCTGTGTTGTATTTTACAATATCTAACACATCTTGCAATACTGAATACACACTGGAAAGTTCCACTGTATTTGCTTCAATTTCATAAGAAAGCAACTCAAATAAGGAGTTTAAGAGTTCATTAAAATTCCTTGAATCAATAATGCCTTTCATTTTATTTGTGTTCAGAAAAATCTTTTCTCTAATTTCGTATGTGTTATAAAAGAAAATTTCAGATAACGTTGAATCAGTCGGCACACTAATATTATTGTAGTCTCCCCAATCTTTAGAAGATGATATATCACTATAATTTCCAATACCAGGATATAATGCATTCCCCTTCGATTTTAAATATTTATAAATCTTTATGCCTCCATTTAGATACCCAAAAAGAATTTCCTCACCAATTATTGTTGTAGCAGTAATATAAAATGAACGTGGTATCTTCTTAGAAACAACATCTCCCGACTTTAAAGATACTTTACTAATACAATTTTTCGTATTATCGCTAGAATCATAATACTTTACATTCTCTATATATAAAGTATCTTCTCGCATTATCAAGATTATACCTTTAGTAGCATCAACCACAAAACTAGGTCTATAATGATCTTTATATTGCTCTAATTCTTTTTCCTTTTCTTTTACATTTCTTTCACGTTCTTTTTCACGTTCTTTTCTATCATCACGGTATCTATTCCTTTCATTACTGACAAACACAAATACTGTGAAACTAATAGTTAGTGCAGTTGAATAAAACGAAAAGTTCTCAACCACAACATTCAGTGCTAACTTCCAAGGCTCTGAAGGAATTATAAGACCATAATAAGCGAAGTATCTAAACATCTTCACTATAATCGGGAAAAAGAATATAAAAGCAGTAAATAATCTAACTGGCCAAGTGGTGAGCTTAAAATCATCCTGTTTATTCGTCGTATTTCTCAAAATATTATCTCCTTTTTATAATGATTAATTAATAATTAACAATAAAAATATTGTTATTTTAGTAAATGTTTTTATTCACATCATTCCAGATTGAACTACAGCGCTTTGAAAACTATACGGTACTGTCTCATTTATTACTTTAATTTAAATTTTGACGATCCTCAGGAATAAACACATGAATTGTCTCTTCATCTGAATTGCTATCACTTTTTAAACTAATATAAATTCTACGTCCTAAAATCAATGCCCCTTTTCTATATTCTTCAATTTCATAGTAAACTTCTCCTTTAGAATTTTTCTTATCATTTAAGAAATTCTGCACTCTCTGTTCGAATTTTAATTGTCCAACATAATCTTTTGAATTTCGATTGGCCTTTGGGTCTTGAGGTGTTATATTTTTCTTGTTTCCTTTACTAAAAAAATTATTAATTTTCAGTTTTTCTTGATTATTAATTTTTTTTACTGATGGTATCAGATATTCTTTAAAACAATTCGGAACAAAATGTCCTCTATCTTTGCCTTCAACTCTTTTATCATTCTGTAATTCATAATTGTCAAGCGCGTTTTTAAAATAGTCTTGAGATGGGTTATTAGTGAGATGAAATTTCCAAACTATTGGATTTTCTGAAAAAAATGGGATCTTCCTATCTTTATATTTAGAAACTTTGTATACTTTCTTATCAGTTCTATTCAGTAATTCATAATACTTCCCCTCAGGAATATATTTAAATTCTATTCTAGGCTCTTTTTTTTAAAAAATTCTAATATCTCTCTAGTTGTAATATTTTTTTGTTTCATAGATATCAATTTCCATTCTAAACCATTAACTTCTTAATTAATAATTATATCATTAATTAATAATATATTTTTTAAGTAAATCTCTCTATTTTATGATACTGTCAACAATTTTGTGTAAACACTCAAGCAGAGTTACGGATTGTTAATCAAATAAGCTTTCAAGGGTATCAGAACATTGGCCAAACCCTTTATGAGTTCGTTGACTATGCCTGAAATTATAATCTTCAAGCAAAGTAACTAAATAACGTTCCAGAGCCTCCTCGTTAGGGAAAAGAACCTTCTTTTTCGTTTGACGTTTTATTTCTTTGTTGAGAGATTCAATAAGATTTGTCGAATAAATGCCGTGCCAAATCTGGTAGGGAGACTGATAAAAAGTTAAAAGATTATCCGTATTCTCTAGACTCTCCATTACTTTCCTATACTTTGGTTTCCATTCAGCGACAAAGTCCTCTAAAGCTTGTACTACCATTTCTAAATTTTCAGCACGATAAATTGTCTTAAACTGTTCAAGAATGATTGCTCTATCTACTCGTTTCACTTTTGTTTTTCTATCAGTTATGTAAATTGAACTATAATAAATTTTTACATTTGACAAATCCTTCTTTTCTTCCGCTAAAAAGTCAAAAAGTGGCTGAAACTCCTTCTCTAATTCGTACTGTTCTTTTGTGCGATTTTCTGGTATTTTCTCTCCACATGCACTTAATCCTATCATTATCAATATTCCAGCTAGTAGGAGAATAATTATTTTTGAGACTTGTTTCATATCTATAGCTCCTATGTTTTTTTCTATTTTATCATATTTATTCTCCACAAAAGAAAACCAGCCTCACGACTGGTTTTCACTTATTTCTATAATTTCTCCAATTCTTCATTGAGTAGTTTTTGTGCTACTTGTGGGTTGGCTTGGCCCTTGGTGGCCTTCATCAATTGACCGATCAGGGATTTAGCAGCATTCTTGTTGCCGCCTTTATAGTCATTGATAGCTTTTTCATTGTTTGCAAATACTTCTTGGATGATTGGAAGAAGCTGGCTAGGGTCTGAGATTTGAATCAGGCCTGCTTTCTGCACATACTCTTTAGCAGAGCCGCCATTTTTGGCTAGATGGACAAAGACCTTCTTAGCAATCTTAGAGGAAATCGTTCCGTCTGCAATCAGAGCAATCATCTCAGTCAGATTCTCAGGTGTCAGCTCAATCTCAGAGATGGTCTTGCCTTCGGCATTGAGATATTGGGCTACATCTCCTTGGAGCCAGTTAGAGACAGCCTTGGCGTCACCGCCTGCCGCAAGAGCTGCTTCAAAGAAGTCTGACACAGCCTTCGTCGCTGTCAGCTGCTTGGCATCGTAGTCAGACAGACCGTAGTCGCCCACGTACTTGGCTCGGCGTTCTTTTGGAAAGGCTGGCAGACTGCTACGTACTTGCTCAATCCAAGCATCCTCAATCTCAAAGATAGGCAGATCAGGCTCTGGGAAGTAACGGTAGTCCGCTGAACCTTCCTTAACCCGCATAAGCAGAGTTTCGCCAGTCGCTTCGTCATAACGACGGGTTTCCTGACGGATTTGACCACCGCTGCGTAGGATTTCTGCTTGGCGTTTTTCCTCAAATGCTAGACCCTTGCGGACAAAGTTGAAGGAGTTAAGGTTTTTCAGCTCAGTCTTAGTACCAAACTCTTCCTGGCCGTAAGGACGGATAGAAATATTGGCGTCGACCCGCATGGAGCCCTCTTCCATCTTGACATCCGAAATACCCGTGTACTGGATGATTTCCTTGAGGGCAGTCAGATAGGCATAAGCTTCTTCTGGACTGCGCATATCTGCTTCCGATACAATCTCAATCAGAGGCACCCCTTGACGGTTGAGGTCCACATAAGAGTAGCCATCGCTGCCGTGGGTATTCTTTCCAGCATCTTCTTCCAAGTGGGCCCGCTCGATACGGATTTTCTTGGTCGTGCCATCTTCTAGCTCAATCTCAATCCAGCCATTGTAGCCAATCGGCTCATCAAACTGAGAAATTTGATAGGCTTTTGGATTGTCCGGATAGAAGTAATTCTTGCGGTCAAAGTGCATCTTCTGGTGAATATCCATGTTCAAAGCCAGAGCAGCCTTGATACCATAGTCAATAACACCCTTGTTCATAACAGGCAAAACACCTGGGAAGGACCAGTCAATGATATTGGTGTTGGCATTTGGATCTTCACCGAAGTGAGCTGGAGCCGGAGAGAAAATTTTTGAATTGGTCTTCAATTCAACATGGACTTCCAGTCCGATAACTGTTTCAAAGTTCATTATTTTTCACCTCCAAAGATAACTGGCTGCTGTTTGTGGTAGTCAGTCGTTGCTTCAAATGCTGTGGCTGCCTGATAGATGGTCTCTTCATCAAAGTGGTTCCCAATCAGTTGCAAGCCGACAGGAAGACCATCTGCAAAGCCAGCTGGGATTGAAATGCCCGGCAGACCAGCCAGATTGACTGGAATGGTCAAAAGGTCAGCCAGATACATGGCCACTGGATCCTGGTTTTGACTGCCCAAGTCATAAGCAACCGTTGGTGCAGTTGGACCTAAGATCAAATCATATTTTTCAAAAACCTTAGCAAAATCCTGCATAATCAAGGTCCGAACCTGACCAGCTTTCTTGAAGTAGGCATCGTAGTAACCAGATGACAGGCTGAAAGTTCCCAACATGATGCGGCGTTTCACCTCTTCACCAAAGCCTTCGCTGCGAGATTTGACATAGACATCTTCTAGATTTTCAATTCCTTCCGCACGGTAGCCATAGCGAATACCATCAAAACGCTGCAGGTTAGAGCTAGCTTCAGAAGAAGCAATGATATAGTAAACAGCCACGCCGTACTTGCTGTGAGGCAGACTAACTTCCTCAACGATAGCTCCTAGACTTTCCAAGTGCTTCGCCGCTGCTAAAATCGTTTCCTTGACTTTGCTGTCAATTCCCTCACCCATGTATTCCTTAGGCAAGGCAATCTTCATACCCTTGATATCTTGGCCAATCTTGCTGGTAAAGTCTGGCACTGCCTCTTGTGATGATGTCGAGTCCTTAGGATCATTACCAGAAATAACATTCAAGAGCTGAGCATTTTCCTTAACCGTCTGAGAGAAAGGACCAATCTGGTCTAAAGAAGATCCAAAAGCAATGAGACCAAAACGAGAAACCCGTCCGTAGGTTGGCTTGAGGCCTACTACACCGTTAAAGGAAGCCGGCTGGCGAATGGAACCGCCTGTATCTGAACCCAGTGATAGACGAACCTGACCAGAGGCAACCGCAGTCGCTGAGCCACCAGATGATCCACCGGGAACCTTGCTGCTGTCCCAAGCATTCTTAGTCGTCTTAAAGTAAGAGTTTTCGCTGGATCCCCCCATGGCGAACTCGTCCATGTTGGTCTTCCCGACGATAATCATGTCCTTACTGTAAAGCTTCTCCACGCTGGTCGCATCGAAAATTGGCTTGTAGTTGTAGAGGATCTTAGAAGCAGCTGTCGTCAAGATTCCCTTGGTTGAGATATTGTCCTTAACCGCCAGCGGAATCCCACTCATGAGATTATCGGCGTCAATGCCCTTAGCATCTAAAGCCGCAGCCTGAGCTAAAGCTTCTTCTTCACTGACAGTAATGAAACTGTCCACAGCTGCTTCACGTTCTTTGATGTCTGCCAAAGTTGCCTGAGTTAACTCTACCGCAGAAATTTCTTTCTTGACCAGCAAGTCGTGCAGTTCTTCAATGGTCTTGTGATTAAAAGTCATTAGGCATCTCCTCCGTCATCTAGGATGGCAGGCACTTTGATGTAGCCCCGCTCTTTTTCAGGTACATTTTGGAAAAGCTCTTCCCGACTCCAGCCTGGCTGAGCCACATCTTTTCGCATATAGTTGATATTGGCAGCTACATTAGAAGTGAAAGGCACACCCTCCGTATCCACTTCATTGAGCAATTCGACCATGTCGACAATCTTGGTTAAGGTCGTCGCAAACTCAGCAGTTTCTTCTGGTGAAAAAGCCAGTTTTGACAGCTTAGCAACGTGACTTACTTCTTCTTGAGTAATCTTCATCTCTGATTCCTTTCATAAGATATGTGAGCTTTAGCGACTGAAAATAACAATTTCTAGATGACATCTTTATTTCCAAGCTTCAGCTCACCTTTACTTTGACAAGCCAGGGACGCTGATTTATTTGCCATCCGCTAGCTCTTTTCTTCAGCTTCTTCCTGCTATTCTTCAGGAATTCGCATCATTTCATTTTACCATATTTCAGGCTAATTCTTCAATTCCAAATGCAGTTCTTTGAGCTGTCTTTGGTCCACTAAACTTGGACTCTCCAGCATAGGATCAAAGCCAGTACCATTTTTCGGAAAAGCGATGACTTGGCGGATATTTTCTTCCCCAGCCAAAATCATAACCAAGCGATCTAAGCCCAGAGCCAAGCCGCCGTGCGGTGGGAAGCCGTACTCTAAGGCCTCTAGGAAGAAACCAAAGTCCCGCTCATAGTCTTCTCGGCTCATGCCCAATAGCTCAAACATCGCTTCCTGAGCCTTCCTGTCATGAATCCGTAGACTCCCACCGCCGATTTCATAGCCATTCAAGACGATGTCGTAAGCGTGACTGCGGAATTGATCTGGCTCCTGACCTTCTTCAAAAATGCCCTGTGTGAAAGGATGGTGCATGGCTTGATAGCGGTTTTGGTCTTCATTCCACTCCAGCAGCGGCCAATCCACAACCCAGAGAAAATGAAGCAAACTCGGGTCAATCAAATCCAAAGCTTTTGCGACTTCTATGCGCAGATGTCCCAAAGCTTCCTGAGCCCGACGCTTCTTAGCCATGACTAGCAGAACGAGGTCTCCATCTTTGGCCTCAAAACGTGCCAGCAACTCCTGACTCTCAGCCTCAAAGGTGCTAGCCAAATCTCCAACTAACTGGCCATTTTCAACCTTTAGACTGGCGAAACGACTGCAGCCAAATTCCTTCATTTCCTGATAGTAGTGACTCAGCTGTTTCTTGCTAAAAGCACTAGCCGCATCTGGAATACAGATTCCCATCACTTCCTCTTGATTATCCAAGGCTTTCTTGATGAGAAGAGAGTCATTGGACTGGCACAAATCCGTCAGATTCTTCAACTCTAAACCAAAGCGTGTATCTGGCTTATCAGAACCAAAGCGGCTCATAGCCTCTTCATAGCTGATAGTTGGAAAAGCTTCTGTCAACTCTAAACCATGAGTTTTCTTAACAACAGCCTTGAGCATGGCTTCAACCAAAGCTCGGATTTCTTCCTCGCTGGCAAAACTCAGCTCTAAGTCCACCTGGGTAAACTCTGGCTGGCGATCGCCCCGCAGATCTTCGTCACGGAAGCAACGAACAATCTGATAATAGCGCTCGAGACCAGCTCCCATCAGTAACTGCTTGAGCATCTGCGGGCTCTGAGGCAGCGCATAGAATTGATTTTTAAAGACCCGACTAGGCACCAAGAAATCTCTAGCTCCTTCAGGAGTTGACTTAGTCAGATAAGGCGTCTCGACTTCCAAAAAGTCCAAACCATTCAAATATTCCCGAATGGTTGATGTGACCTGATGACGAAGTTTAAGGTTATGTGTCATCTTCTCACGGCGCAAGTCCAGATAGCGGTATTTCTGACGCAGGTCTTCCCCAGTATGAGCATGCTGGTCCAGCTCAAAAGGCAATGCCTTGCTGCTAGCAATAACCTCAATCTTCTCTGCCCTCAGCTCAACCTGACCAGACTTGATGGACTTATTGACAAAGCGTTCTTCCCGCTGAACGACTTGCCCCGTCACAGCAATGACATCCTCTTTGCCAATGTCTTCCAGCTTAGCAAAATCTTCAATCTCACCGCCAACGAAGACCTGAAGCAATCCCTCGCGGTCCCGCAATTCAATAAAGGCCAGCTTACCGTGATTGCGGATATTGGCCACCCAGCCAGTTGCGGTCATGGTCTGTCCGACCTGCTCTAAACCATAGTTTCCGATAAAAATTTCTTTCATGTTCTTTCCCTCTCAAATCAATTCGTAGCTCCACCCTGCTGTTCAGGATATTTGAAGCATTCTTCTACCATCTTCACTGGACCTACTGCAAAATAAAAAGCTTTCGTCTCTAAAACAGACGAAAGCCGTGGTACCACTGTTATTCACCGCCCTAAAAGGCAGCCTCTGAGCTCGTAACGTGAGCGACGTTTGTGCTTAATCACACAAAAGATTACGAAACATGTTTTTCGGTTTTTGCTTTCTTGGTGCTGCTCTCAGCTATCAGCACTCTCTGTGCAAGTCAGCAAGCCTACTCTGCTTCTCTTTTACTCTTAAATTGTATCTATTATAGTCGAACCCAGAACATTTTGCAAGTGGTTTAAGGCAAATTTGTGATTTTCCTCTGACAGAGAAGCCACAGCCGGTTCTACCACCTGAATCTGATAACCAAGATTATAGGCATCAATCGCTGTATGCAGGACGCAAATATCCGTCAAGACTCCAGTCAAAATGACCGTATCTACCTTTCTTTCCCGCAATCGAATATCTAAATCCGTACCGGAAAAGGCAGAATAATGGCGCTTATCCATCCAAAAGACTCGAGAGTCTGCTTGATGCTTCTCATAAAAATCAGCCAAAGGGCCATAAAGATTGCGACCGCTAGTTCCTTTGATATTATGAGGCGGAAACAGCTTGCTTTCTGGGTGAAAGGCATCATTATCATCATGGGCATCAATAGCAAAGAAGATATAATCACCTCGGTCAAAAACTGCCTTAGTTACTTGAGCAATGGCTTCAGAAATTGCCTGTGCTGGCGCTCCTGCTGTCAACTTGCCCTCATCTGCGACAAAATCAACTGTATAATCAATGGAAATCAGTGCTTTAGCCATTAGTAGTCCCTCTTTTTAATTTCATCAAAGACATCTGGAATCAGAACTTTCAGATAAGTTCCCTTCATTCCCAGTGAGCGGCTTTCAATAATCCCAGCACTTTCCAGCTTGCGCAAGGCATTAACAATCACTGAGCGGGTAATCCCGATACGGTCAGCAATGACAGATGCTGTCAGCTGGCCTTCATTGCCATTAAGCTCGCCCAAAATTGCTGAAACAGCTCTCAGTTCTGAGTAAGACAGAGTATTGACTGCCATGGTCACTGCCGTCCGGCGGCGGATATTTTTCTCATCCTCTTCCCTCTGGAAGTTAAGCAGCTGGATACCAACCACTGTGCTGGCAATCTCAACCAAAATCAGATCATCGTCCGCAAATTCCTTGTCATTACGCCAGATAATCAATGAGCCCAAACGAATCCCTGAAACATGAATGGGAGCAATGGTAGTCAGGCCATCTGGAAAATCATCCTTGGTCTCCACTGGGAAAATTGTCAAATCATGCGTAACCGGCAGATTAGCTTCCGTTTCATAAACCAGATTGGCTTCTTGGACATACTCCTCTGGGAAATTCTTATCTTGGAAAAAAGCTTCTACGCGGTCATTATTGGTCTTATAGCGCATGAAATAGCCTAGAAGACGTCCCTTGCTATTGATAATACAGGCATTGCAGTGGATAATATCAGCCAACTGACGCGTAATAGCATTATAGGGCAAATCTTCCTGCATCTGCTCTTCCGAGCGCTTCAGAATAGACGTAATTTTTCGTGTTTTTTCTAGTAAATCGGCCATATTTTTACCTCATATTTATTAGCTTCATTGTAACATAAAAGCAGTGAAATTTCAATAATTATCTGAAAATTTTTTATTGAAAAACAATTACATACAATTCTATAAAATAAAGAATTTTTCAAGTATATGACTTGATATGTCAAGTTATATTAAACAAAAAACAGTCAAGAATTTGACTGTTTTTGATTACTTTTGTTCTTTCTAATCAAGAGAACGTTTCTTGTAGAACAATTTCATAGCCATGAGCAGAAGCATTTGGCCTGCTAGAAGAAGCCAAGAAGAGTTTTCTCCTGTCTTAGGCAAGGCATGACCTGAAGCAGCTACCTGCTTATGATTTCCAGGGCTAGCACTTCCAGCATTTCCAGTAGTTCCAAGAGCTGTATGCTGAGGATCTCCTACTTGTCCAGCAAGCGGAGAGCGAGCGAAACGCTCCTCTGTGTGAGCCAAAACAGATTGGTAATAGCGAATATCTTCTTCCTTATTCTGCTCAGCATATGTTTGAGCTAGCAAGTCGTATGTCGCCTTAGCTTGTGCTTGAACAGCAGTTAAAACTGCTACTTTTGCTTCTTGATCTGTTTGAGCTGTAAGAGCTGCTTGGTAAGCAGCCTGAGCTGCGGCTAATTTAGTTTTAGCTTGTTCCAAGTTTTCTTCTGCATTCTCAAGATTTGACAATGACTCTTTAGCCATTTGCAATGCTGCTTCAGCATCTGTAACAGCTTTTTCAAGATTAGTCTTTCTTTCTTTTGCTACATTCAAAGCTGCTTCTAGCTGAGCCAACTTATCTGATTCAGTTTTTAGAGCTTCTTGAGCGGCAGCAACTGTCGCTTGAACAGCAGTCAGAGCATCTTGGGCCTGAGTTAATTTTTCCGCTTTGGTCTTGTCATCCAAGTTTGAATTTTGCAGGGCTGCTTGTGCTGCTGCCAAAGCCGCTTGATCAGCTGCCAACTTCTCTTGAGCTGCAGCAAGAGCTGCTTGGGCCTGAGCAGTTGCTGACTCACCTGCTTGAGCTTGGGCCTGAGCCAGTTGCTGATTGGCTTGCTCTAAGGCTGCGGCCTTCCGATTGTAAGTGGTTTGAGCAACTCCCTTAGATGCCAGAGCCAGTTGATTGGCTTTGAAGGCAGCGTCATAGGCAGTTTGAGCCTGAGCTACTTCCTGCGGATCTACTTTTGCTGTTGGAGCTTTTCCTGTAATAGGGCTGGCATTGAAGTTCTTTTTGCTAGCATATTTGATCTGATCTTCTGACACCATGGTGAAATGAGCCATAGTGATGTCGCCTTCCATTGAGAAATCAACTCCCAGATAGTTTTTCTGGCGGCCAGTATTGAGACCTGAGATAGATGTAGCATGCAGCCATTCGTAGCCATTGAACATGAATTCAACAACAGAATCATAGACCCGTCTCTTCATTTCAGCCACACTCATTTGACTAGCATTTTCTCTCCAGATATAAGCGTTTTCATAATACTGAAGACCTTTGCTTTCTTGCTCAGCACTTGTGGTCATTAAACCATATTCACGTGCTACGCGGTTGATTCCTCTAGCATCGTGATGGTATTTCTCCATCAAATCCCAGTTCCAGTTGTCCTTGCGGTATTCTGTTGCTACCTTATCTGCAAACTCAATGGAAGATGGTGTCACAACTACTTCACCTGTTCCCATCTGAGCACGCAGCTGGTTGATGAGTTCTGAAGCAAACTGTGAAAGTTCCTGACGAACATTCTGTGGAATATTGTTGGTATTAATCAAAGCTTTGCTATCTGTAGGATCAGCTACATAACGATTGAGAGCCTTAGCACTGGCATTCAGTGCAGCCAGTCTATTTTGAATCTCATTAGTTTTTTGCTCTGATAAATTCGGTGCAATTAACTCTCTCAAGGCTGCAATGTATTCCGGAGTCATTGACACACGGTTTTTATTGCTAGAAGCTTCAGTAGTAATTGTTCCAACTTGAGCCTTTTGCAAAGCCTGTTGAGCTTGGTTCAAGTCTGACTGAGTCTTCTCAGCTGCAGCAGTTTTGTCCTGCAAGTTCTTCTGAGAAGCATCACGTGCTGTCTTAGCCTGAGTCTGGTTGGTCTGAGCTTTTGCAACCTCAGCCTGCTTCTGACTGTCAGTCTGACGAGCTGTAGCTACTTTTGCTTGAGCTGTTTCAACAGCAGACTGGTCAGCTGCCACCTTGTCTTGGGCTGCTTTCACATTTTTTTCTGCTTTAGCTGTAGCGTCCCCACTTAGGTTGGCCTTAGCTTCCTTCACGTCATTTTGAGCTTTAGCAAGGCGTCCTTCTTGAGTTTTCGCTTGCTCTTGAGCTTCTTTAGTCTTGGCTGCCTGAGCATCGCGCTCAGCTTGAGCCGTCTTGGTTGCTTGGTCAGCTTTAGCCAGTTCTGACTTGTTGCTTTCCACTTGAGCTTTTTGATTGCTCTCTTCTTGCTTAGCTGTTTCAATAGCTTCCGGACCAGCTTTATCAGCTGCCTCCTGTGCCCGGTTAGCTTCAGCTTGTGCTTGCTCGACCTGACTTTGAGCTGCAGCAGTATTTGCCTGAGCTTGAGCCAAATCAGCTTTCCCTTGTGCAACATTGCTGTCGGCTTCTTGTACAAGAGCCTGAGCAGCGTCTACCTGTTCTTTCGAAACAGATTCATCCTTCTGTGTGTTTTCTGCCTGTGGTTGGCTTTGACTAACGGGCGCATCAGAATAAGACTGATTATCAACTAATTGATCAGCCTGAACTCCTTCTGCGAGCACCAAAGACAATGCCGCTGCACTGACAGAAAAAGCACTAAGTGTCTTTTTCATTGTCAATATAATCTCCTCCACTTTTTCATCATTGTTAAAAACATTGACAAACACATTCTACCATGTTTGTCTTCTGGAAGGAAGACGCTAACACATTTTTTTAAGCATTTTTGGACAGATACATAAAAAATGTTGGACAAATTCCTAAAAAATGTCGGTAAAACCGCCTATAATTTTTACCAATCGACCTCAAATTCGATTTCCAGAGCATCTTAATTTTTTATTTTTGCAATTTAAAGACAGTCATTGAACTAAAAAATATGTAAAATAGATAAGAAAAAGGCCGGAATATTTTCCAGCCTTTTTGTAACATCCGCTTATTAACGGCGATATTGGCGCAAGAAGCGCGTCATTTTCTCTTGGATTTGAGCTAGCTCATCTACTCGAGGCAGATAAACGATGCGGAAATGATCTGGTTCCTGCCAGTTAAAGCCTCGTCCATGGACGAGAAGGACTTTCTCCTGTTTGAGAAAATTGAGCACAAACTGCTCATCATCGTCGATGTGATACATGTTCCGGTCAATTTTCGGGAAAATATAGAGACCAGCTTTAGGTTTTACAGCTGATAGCCCCGGAATATCCTGAATAGCCTGATAGATGAAATTACGCTGCTCATAGATACGGCCACCTGGCAAGAGCAGTTCATCCACAGATTGATGACCGCCAAGTGAGGTTTGAACGACTTGTTGAGCTAAGACATTAGAGCACAGGCGCATGTTGGAGAGCATGTTCAACCCTTCAATATAACCCTTAACATGATGCTTAGGCCCAGATAGCACCATCCAGCCAACCCGGAAGCCTGCAATGCGATGCGACTTAGAAAGACCATTCATGCTGACACAGAAGATATCCGGAGCTAGACTAGCCACAGGGGTGTGGACATTGCCATCCATCACCATGCGGTCATAGATTTCATCCGCAAAGATAATGAGATTGTTCTGGCGAGCAATTTCCACAATTTCCAGCAGAAGTTCCTTAGGATAAAGTGCCCCCGTTGGATTGTTAGGGTTGATGATAATGATAGCCTTGGTATTAGATGTGATTTTTGACTTGATATCGTCAATATCTGGATACCATTCTGCCTGCTCATCACAGACATAGTGAACAGCATTCCCACCAGCCAGACTGACTGCAGCCGTCCAGAGCGGGTAATCTGGCATCGGTACCAGCACCTCGTCACCGTCATCAAGCAGTCCTTGCATGGACATGACAATCAGCTCGCTGACGCCATTTCCCAGATAAATGTCATCAATATCTACATTAGGAAAATTCTTAAGCTGGCAATACTGCATGATAGCCTTGCGGGCTGAAAAAATTCCCTTGGAGTCAGAGTAGCCCTCACTGTCACGCGCATTCATAATCAAATCATGAATGACCTCATCTGGAGCGGTAAAACCAAATTCAGCCGGATTCCCTGTATTGAGGCGGAGAATCTTTTCACCATTGGCCCGCATGCGCATAGCTTCATCCAAAACTGGACCGCGAATATCATAGGCAACATGTTCCAGCTTGCTGGACTTGTCAAATTCTTTCATTCTTATTTTTCCTCTATTCATCAGAATGTTATCATTATACCACCAGAAAAAGCGATTGACAACAAAAAATAAACTCACTTTTCATGTAATTAAAAAGAGAATTATAGGACAAAAAGCCCCATTCTTTTTCTAATCCCTCAAAGTAAAGGAATCTTTTTCGGCTTGCAATTTTCTGACAGCATTTCCATTTTATCTTTACTTTTTTTCTGAAAAGGGTTACAATAGAAACAAGAAAATAGTTGCAAATCACTCGGACGTTATGGACTGATTGATTTTTGGTCAGCCCAATCATTCTGTGAATGATGCGACGTCCTTTGCCGACCATTTTAGAGGAGGTAGCTCTATGACTCAGAAATATGAAAACATTATGGTTGCTGTGGATGGTTCTCACGAATCCGAACTAGCCTTTGAAAAGGGTGTTAACGTAGCTCTCCGAAACGGCTCTCGTCTCACTATCGCCCACGTCATTGATACCCGGGCTTTGCAAAGTGTCTCAACCTTTGATGCAGATGTTTACGAGGACTTACAGGAAGATGCCAAAAAGCTGACAGCTGAGCTGAAAGAAAAGGCTCAAAAATCCGGTATCAAGTATGTTGACATTGTCATTGAGATGGGCAATCCCAAGACTCTCTTGGCTACAGATATCCCAGAAGAGCATAAGGTAGATCTAATCATGGTCGGTGCTACCGGTCTCAATGCCTTTGAACGGCTGCTAGTTGGATCTTCATCTGAATATATCCTGCGCCACGCCAAGGTTGACTTGCTGGTGGTCAGAGACCCAGAAAAAACTTTATAAAAACTAGAGCAGATGACTGCTCTAGTTTTTTGTTTATGCGAGGTATTTTTATCTATCTTAATCTGTATTCCATTTCTGAAGACTTCGTTTACATTTTGCAAATATTTTTTAGAATTAGACTGTAAATTATTAAATTGATTTCCATGTTTGAAAAAATAATTTATATACTCACCACCCATTTTCGTGATAAAATTTATCAACTATCCCCAGTCGTAATCAGAAATAGCTGAACTATTTTTTGTTTCTCTTAAGTCAATCCCTAATTTTCTTAATGCGGCTAAGGACATATGCTCCAAACAAATTGGACCTAAAACTGAATCTTCCATCGAAAGTCTGACTGAAATTTCTTTTAGTTTATTTATAACATCAACATCACAGATATCACTATCAACGACTTCTCTTATTATGTGATAAGACACAATTGGATTTAAATCTATATTATTTATTAAATCATTATTTTTATAGGCTTTAGTTTTAATTTTTTTAAGAATATTCACCATTAAATTATTTTGTTACTGTTCCAGCAAATAATCAGCAATTGTTTTCGTTGAATCTGATATGACTTCATTAACTGTTTTTCTTGTTCCAAAGTCGTTATGCCAATAATGAATATCTGATAAACCACCGCGTGGTGGAAAAAGTTCTTGATAAAGAGTAAATTTTTCCCTTGTACTTAGCTCGTCATTGGTATTCAAAGATTTTTTTAAATATTTTAAATCCTCTACTTGCGGATGAACGTTTTTAATCTTATATCTGTCAATTATTGATAACAAATCATCAATTGCTTTTAAAACTGTTTCTAACATACTAATATTTTCCTGTCCTAGAGTCATATTCAAAACGTTTTTACTCGAAGTTAGGATCGTGTTTGCTTAACAAATCTACGAGACGAAAAGGGCAAGGAAAGCATCCTACCCTAAAATTCTTTATACTATATCAATCTTCTAAAATCACAGGAAAAATATCTTCCCCTCTATGCATTTTTTCTTCCATTTCTTTCCACTCTAAAACCAATTTATATAGTTCATCAGTTGAAATAAAGCAAGGTTCCCCAAGACTTTCATCATCCATTTGATAGTATACTTCTGTTTCTTCTTTACCTATATCAATATTTAGCATATTACCGCCAAAGTCTGATTCTTCTTTTTGACCAGTAACAACTGCCTCTAATTCTTTTTGAATATGGGTGTAAAAATTATGAACCTCAGAATTTAAAAAGTCTGACAATGATTGAAATTTTTGATCAGTAAACTTCAAAATTAACATTATATCATTTTCTTCATTTCCAAAAACCAAAACTGAATATGTTCTCTCCATTAACCTTACCTCTAAACTCATTTTACTCCATTGGGAATGCTGATATAATCTTTCCATCAGATTCTCTTATATACATTCCAATCTTTAATCCATTATGACTTTTTCCAATGTATGTGTTTCCATAAGCTAAAACTTTATTAGAATATGCCTCATTAATGGTATCTACAGATTCTCTGCGAGCTTACTTCGATAATAGATTTCAGCAGCACCGGATAACTTCATATCATTGACAGCCTTGTCTATAGCATGTTCTTGTGGTGTCCGACAATCACTCTTTGAAACAGTCTGAATCTCTTGAGCCTTCATCTTAGCAGACCAACTCATATCTATGCCATCAGTAGAGTAATTACCCTCACTGCCTACCAATACCTGACTAAGCTGCGTCGCTCCTTGAATAGCTAAACCCAAAACCTGCAGACTATCTGTGAAATAGCGGCTAATCAGCTCTAAACTTAGAGGAAAAGGGCAAAAGATTTATCTCGCCCTTTCACTTTTTACGACAACAAACACATATATATCTATTTATCGGGATTTTTTTATCTTTACAGACTGAACTAGGGGAATTTAAAACCTAACTGAATAGATTGTCTTTGTTAGTAGTTTGTATTTAACGAAGTTCTGCCCGTACTTCCATCAGAATTTTCCCCAGCATATTTTTTCCTGTACCATCGCCACCATCAGCCCAGTAGCTATCATTTTTCGTATGTTCAATGATGATACTATCTCCAGTCTCTAATAAATCTTCCATAATTACTGTGTTTTGACGGAATTTCTCACGAACAGCATAACGCATAATATCATCCTTGACATCTTCCCAGTCCTTTCGTAACGGATTATGGCGATTGCGTCCCTCCAAAGCAGCATCCATAGGTGACTCCAGCAGGCGAATTTTTTCCTGAATTTCTGGAACCAAGAATTTCTGAGCCTGGAAATAATGTTCCGATGTAGGCCAGATTTTATTTCCATCCGAAAAAGGATAAGGAGCAAAATTGGACATATAACCGTAAGCATCGTTTACCTTATAGAATTTAATTTCCTTCATTCTCTTCCTCCAATCCGAAATCAGCTAGTGATTTATCTTTCTCCTCCAGAAGTTTTTCCACATAATCAGGTTCTATCTCTAAAAACAGTTTCAAAGTATCATGAATTCGCCAATAATTATCTTCTGGCTTATCCATAATAACAGATAGAAAGTGCTTTAGGTAAGGGATATATTCAGAAAAGCCATTATCTTCAACTAGATAGTAAAAATATGAAAGATCATAATAACCTTTTTCCGCCTGCTCTATAATTTTGCAGACATAAGGGAATATGTCTTGCCTTGCTTTATCACCATTGCCAATATCTGATTGATTAGCCCAATAGCTAGTAAGAGCATCTAATATAATTCGATTTGTATCATCATAACTATATAGCCGATGAGGAATGTAGCCTTCCAATTTCCCTTCAACAAACATCTGAGTCAACACATCAAAACCTTCTTTCAGCCCCCAAATAGTTAAAAGCCTAGAAGCTTTATAGCGCAAAAAATCATCATCGCTAGATAATAAAGAGATAAGTTTGTTAATCGTTTCTTCTGGCACATCTTCTAAGTCAACTTCTTCAAGCAAGTCTGCGTAGTCTACACCATTAGGGACTTTGTAAAATAGATTATCAAGTTCTTCTCTAGTCATTTTTTCTCCTTATTCAAAAGTAAAATATTCGGGTGGAATACTTCCTTTTATCAATACTTCCCCATCACGTTTAGTATTGAATAAATCTTTTTTAGCATCATTTAGCCTTCTCGTATTTATATCATTTGGATTTTTATTATATCTCACTTGTGCTTGGACAACTCGTTTTTGCAAATGGTCAACTATTTCTTGGTGTGTTATAACTTCTACGTTTTTAAGTTTTCCTGTCTCAATATCATGCTGAATTTGCTTGGAATCAATCCTTATCCTATCTGATCCATAATTTTTGGGAGTTGTACTGAATTCTGGATCTGTTGTTGAAATATAAGGTGTACGATCAGAATTACCACCTCGTATTTGAGAATGGATAGGAAGATCTCCCTCAGGATTTACTGACACTAGATAACCATCCTCATTGATATAAGCTTTAGGGTTTCCTTTATAATTTCGAGTATCATAGAAATTGTTATCGTTTCGAGTTACAAAATCCGGAACAGTTTTTTCAGTAAAAGCTCTAGTATTCACTTTAGCAGCCGGCACCACGCTCTGAGTCCTTACCGCATCCTTAATCTGATAATACTCATTAATCTGGGTATCAGCCCTTTGTATTTGTAAATCCTTATTATAAGCCCGAGTACTCCAAGCTGCTGCACTTACCATTAGGAAGTCATAACCCGCTTTTATACTCGGTGCGTACCTGGTATAGTTTGTGGCATAATTCAGGAGTTCCTCATCAGCCTCTTTGCCTGTGACTGGATCAAGGCCCATTTCAGCGATATACTCAAAACGTTTTTGCTCGAAGTTAGGATCGTGTTTGCTTAACAAATCAATGATACGAAAAGGGCAAGGAAAGCATCCTACCCTAAATTCTTTATACTAGATTAATCTTCTAAAATCACAGGAAAAGTATCTTCCCCTCTGTGCATTTTTTCTTCCATTTATTTTCATAAGCAAAATCCTGTGATTTTAAAGTTTCACTAACAATTTTTTTGAATTCTGCTTTGTTCATTTGTAGGCGGAATCTAAATATTCCTTTACTGTCAAAGGAAGTCTTCGTTTTAAGTGAGGATACATTTCCAAATAGTCATCAATCCCTTTCTCAAAGGCTGGTTTAATAAACTTCTCTGTATTCTCTGAAAGACTTTCCTTCGTCAGATCAGATAGTTTATAATCTCCAAGCATTTTGTCGTTATCATTGTAAACAAAGCGACCTCCAAAATCTCCAAAGCCATGACTCAACTTCTCTAATTTTTCATGAAGCTTTTTTATAAAAAAGCCGTAATTGATATAAAAAGAGTTCTCAAAGTTAGATTTTTGAAAGCCAACAAATACCTTTAAATCAGTATTTTCAAATGTATAATATTTATTTTCATAAGCAAAATTTTGTGATTTCAAAGTTTCGCCAACAATTTTTTTGAATTCTGTATTATTCATTAAAAATTAGAAGCCCAGATATTCTTTCACACGTTTTTTACAAAGAAACTTGAAGTGAGGGTACAACTCAAAATAGTTTGCTAGTCCATCATCAAAGGCAGGATGAATCAACATTTTGATATTACTATTAATAGAAGCCACTAAACTTTCTGAGGTTATCTTCTCTAGATTATAGCTATCTAGGTTCTGATAAACAAATCTACCACCAAAGTCTTCCAAACCTTGTTTATATAGAGGTAATTTCCCATCATAAATGCCTTTGATTAAAAAGCCGTAATTGATATAGAAAGAGTTCTCAAAGTTAGATTTTTGAAAGCCAATAAATACCTTTAAATCAGTATTTTCAAATGTATAATATTTATTTTCATAAGCAAAACTATGTGATTTCAAAATTTCGCCAACAATTTTTTTGAATTCTGTTTTGTTCATAATTTACCTCTTTATTAGTAAGTATCTAAGACACCCTTATCTTTCATAAATACAATTCACTCAACAAGACTTTAAAAATTGTGAGAAAGGCTCAGGAATTAAAATAGCTTCTGAAAACAAAACTGGAACATATTTTTCTGGATTTCTAAAAACCACTTCCTGATAAGTATTATCTTTTTTCCATTCAATACGGTCGTATTCAATTTGCTCATCGCTAGAATTAATAATAATAAGTATATTCTCTCTCAATCCAATTGAGATAATATCATTCAATAAAGCAATGTTATAATTTTTCTTTAGGCAAAAGTATGAAAATATTCTACTCACTATTGCATCTTCTTCTAAAAATGATTGTAGTAATTCAATTAAATCTATTTTATCCATCTTAATTTCCTTTATTTTTGTAATGGAATTCTAACAATTTCCCCATTATAGGTAGTCTTCAAATATGGCTTTCCATGTATATTATCTGTCGCATTCTCATATCCATAATTTAATTGCCATGAATTTCCTTTACCGTCATAATATCTCACTCCATCGCCCCTTTTCAAAGGCGCTTTCCTATAACCTTGAAGTTCATTGTCTAAAAAAGCTTCAACACTTTTAATATTCGCGTTATCAAAGCTATCTATATCATTCAAATTAAACTTCAAATTATTGGAAACTTCTACGCCTCCAGTGTTTATAGCAGGAGCATCAGTATTCCCTCCTGGATTAATCTCCGACACCATCGACTGACTTCCCATAATTGTCTTAGTTTCAACTTTCGGCAATTCTAGTGTCCAATTCTTTGATGGAAGTTGAGGACCAAAAACTGTCTGACTACTTACGATTGGATTCCTTAACTCACCTGCAAAATTTGTATCAATTCCATAAACAGGCTTCCCATTGTAGACTTGATGCCCCACATAAGATCCAACCATCATATCTGTCCAAGCAACCGTATCTGGAATAGCTTTGACCCATCCGTAGTTTTTTGCTGTGATGATTTCAGCTTCTGTAGCCGGTTCATTAGTACTTGGATTTTTTCCTGTTTCAAGAATATATTTATTCCGCTTTGCAGCGTAATCTGGATCACGCCAATCAATCGGTTCAGCGTTCATTAATTGGTTGAAGCGAACATAACTATAATCTTTCTTTGCTTTTTCCTCATCTGACATGAAGATATAGTCAAATTCGATACTTATTCTTCCACGTAAAAATTCTGGATACTTATCCGCTAGCTCAACTAACGACATACCATCTACTTCTTCTTTATCAGATGCTAGAAGATTTGCCTTCATTTTTTTTGAACTTTCACTTTCAATATATATCGCACCTCCCCCTTCTCTCAAATACTGATATCGAGAATAAATATAATTAATTTGTTCTGCAGTCAAATCGGCTCTTTGAGGAAAGTTATAACCAGTATTGAGATAGCTTTCGTACTCACTGATAAGTTTACCATATCGCTCTTCCATCTTGGAAAATGACAATTCGTCAATATATTTCACGAAAGACTGTTGACTCTTCGTCTCCTCTATTCTCTCCTGCCGCTTAGTCCATCCAGTATTGATGGTACCTTTCCAGCTGAGATCAGCATCTCGGCGAGGAGGAAGATAAGTCTGAGTAGATGCATCCCAGCTCTGTGCTGCCTGAGACAGGCCAGTAGATGCGGCTACTAAATAAGTCTCTGCTTCCGCGAAAATAGTTGGCGAACTCTCATTAAAAGTAAGCAAATTATCCAGAATTTCTTGGAAGACTTGCCTAGCACTTTCTGCAACAGCGATGGAAGCACTGAAATCCACAATAGACATACCCTTATTATTTGAATAGAGTTGCGATTTGCGTTCCAACTCTGCCAGTTGCTGTTCTGCAAAACGAATTTTCTCTTCCAGTTCTGATTGGCGCCAGCTCTTACCGTCTACTTCTGCCGTGTAGTTACTAACAAAATTTTGACAAGCTAAGGCTATCGCTTCCTGATAGAGAATGACTCCCTGAACAATCGGGATGACCGTTCCGACAACATGATTTTTGGCAGAATCATACGCTTTACCTTTTAGTTCATCCTCATTATGAAAAGCTGATAAAACGCTTATTAATTTAAGATTCTGCCCCAAACATTGTTCAACCGCTCTTCCAAGGCTTTCTGCCTGCGTTCGAGCAGCTTCTAAATACATATCAATACTCATCCTTACTCCTCGCCAGCTAAGGCACGCTTCTCTTTGTAGACTTCTTCTAGTTGATTTTCTGCGTTTTGATGAACTTTCCGCAGTTTTTGTATCTGATCCTCTATATCAAGCTTTAGCCGTCTACTTCGATGAGAAAAATCTAGCTGATAATCTGTTATCTTACTGTAATATCGACTTCCTTCGAAATCATAAGACAAATCATGAAACCACGTCCCCATAGAATCCAACTGACACAATACATCTTCTTCTTGAGTTTTTGCCTGTCCCAACTTTTGATAGAGTTCCCATTCATGATCAGCAAGCCTCCGCTCCTTGGCCAACAAGGCAGTCCATCGCTTATCTTCCTGCATTGATTATTCCTCCAAAGCAGTCAAGGTATTCAGACCTAAATCTTTTTTAGTGACTGTCGGTTCCTTTTTAGGCGGTAAATAGTTAGTAGTCAGACTTTGACGAATCATAGCATCCTTATCCTCAAACTCTGCTGCTACACTATGAACATTCTGAATAATACTTGTAATGTGTGCCCCGAGCTGCCCTTGTAGGTTCTCAACATTTGAAATCCCTGCATTTGCATTAGAATTTCCAGCAACGGTTGTCTGCGAATCTCGAGTAATAGCCATCATCTGCAGGAAATTTGCATCTCCGATTGCTGTTGCATGACGGGCTGCTGTTGATAGGTCGCTCTTAACTTGGTATTGATCCATCCGTCCTCTCCTCTACATTTTTTTCTTATTGTACCATAAAATAAAAAAAGAGCAAAAAATTTCTGCTCTCCAAACATTTATTCTTTGTTTTCTTCTTTCTGCTCTATGGTACGCTGGTAGGCCTGAATCTGTCGTTCCAGTTCTTCTTTGATAGCTCCTTCAGGAGCGTATTTTTCTTCCCAATCATCTGGTTTGAGAATTTTATGGGTGACGGGGTCAAAGTGAGCCTTCCCATCTGGGAAAATCTTGCCCATATTAGCCCGATGGACAATATCGAATAGTTGCTCTGGATCTACTCCCATCAGTACAAAACTGCCATAAGTAAAATAAAGAGTATCAATCAAGGCATCTACCTGACCGACTAGAGAAACCTCAGCCTGACTCTTGGAGCGAACCTTGTCAGCAGCCTTGTCAAGCGCTTGATGGAGATAGGCTACAGAACTGTTAAAGTCTTCCTCTGAGTTACTAGCTGCTCGCAGAAACTCAACCAACTCTTCTAGCTTAAAACCTGCCCGATAGCGAGCGTCCTGAGGCGACCAAGCAATCGGCTCTTCCTGAGTGCTTTCATCCATGACACTATGGAACTCTTTAACCTTATTAAAGTGATGGTCACTGCTGGTAAAGACCTTTTCCCTCGCTAGGATACCAAAATGCTCCAAAGCCCTGTGAATCCCATCCTGACTATTGCTGCTAGTTGTATGCTTGGCCACTTCCTTGACCGAGCTGGTGCCATTTCCCATAGCAATGGAGAGACCAACTCCTGATAACATTTCCAAGTCATTGTCAGAGTCACCGAAGGCCATGACCTGATGAATGTCAAAGCCATATTCCTTGCCTACTCGGCGAATCCCCTCTAGCTTAGACGTGTCTTTATTGATAATATCGACCGCATAGGGGCTACTGCGGGTAAATTTCAAATCAGGAAAGTCTGCTTCAATCTTACGGCTTTCTTCCGGGCTGGCCAAAATCAATGCTTGGTAAATCGGCTCTTGTATCAGCTGTAGAAGATCCTTTTCATGCTGGGGCAAGGCCTTGCTGATGACCTTATTAAATCCATGACTGACTGTTCGCGCCATTCGCTTAGGGATGAAGCGGCTAGTCCACTGGGAGAAAGGGCTCATGCCGAAGGACATAATCTTGGAGCCCAGCATAGCCTCAGCCGTCCCCAAGGAAATTTCTTTCCGATGCTTCTTAGCATAGGCGATTAAATTCCGCAAACTCTGCTTGTCGATGGGACTAGCAGAAATCACCCTGTCTCTTGAAAAAATGTATTGGCCATTATAGGTCACAGCAAAGTCTAAGTCCAATTGCTCCATAAAAGGTTTGACAAAGAAAGGACCGCGGCCGGTTGCCAAACCGACTAATATTCCTTGCTCCTTTAAACTCTGAATAGCCTTTTCTGTAGATTTCAAAACCGTTCGACTGTCATTGACCAGTGTCCCATCAATATCAAAAAAGACGGCCTTTACTTCCATTGATTTTCTCATTCTTTCCTTTTATGATACAATAAATTATAACACAAAAATGACATACAATCACATGAATTGCAGAAAAGAAAAGCTGGAGTAATACCTATGCAACAGGATTGAAAACTCTATGAAAACAGAATGTAAGTTTTCGAATCTGCATCATGACTACAAGGAGAAAAAGGATTTATGACAAAGAAAATCTTGGTCCTGCACACAGGAGGAACCATTTCCATGCAGGCTGACGGCTCTGGGGCTGTCGTTACCAATGCTGATAACCCTATGAACCATGTGACTGTTCCGCTTGAGGGGATTGAGACGGAAGCCGTTGACTTTTTTAATATTCCCAGTCCTCATATCACGCCCCAGCACATGCTCAAACTTTACCAGAAAATCAAAGCCAGTGCTGACCAATTTGACGGAGTAGTCATTACTCATGGGACAGACACTTTAGAAGAGACGGCTTACTTTCTGGATACTATGCAGCTGCCAAAGATTCCGGTCGTTCTGACAGGAGCTATGCGCAGTTCCAATGAGCTGGGGAGTGACGGAGTCTATAACTACCTGACAGCCCTGCGGGTAGCTAGTGATGAAAAAGCCAGTGATAAAGGCGTGCTTGTCGTTATGAATGATGAGGCACATGCTGCCAAGTATGTAACCAAAACCCACACGACCAATGTCAGCACCTTCCAAACGCCGACTCACGGACCGCTTGGCTTGATTATGAAGCAGGAAATTCTCTACTTTAAAACAGCAGAGCCTCGGGTCCGCTTTGACTTGAACAGCATTTCTGGTCTGGTGCCCATCATTCCAGCTTATGCCGGTATGAAGACAGATCTTCTGGACATGCTGGATTTAGACAAGATAGACGGCCTCATCATAGAAGCATTCGGTGCTGGCAACCTCCCCAAGGAAGTAGCTGACAAGCTGGCTGATATGATAGCAGCCGGACTGCCAATCGCTCTGGTCTCTCGCTGCTTCAACGGGATTGCTGAGCCAGTCTATGCTTATGAAGGAGGTGGCGTTCAACTGCACCAGGCTGGTATCTTCTTCGTCAAGGAGCTCAATGCCCAAAAAGCCAGAATCAAACTGCTCATCGCCCTGAATGCTGGACTCAAAGGTCAAGAACTCCGAGATTATATGGAAGGCTGAGAGAAAAAGTTCCTATTTATGTTTTTTAAATCAAAAAGTGCTAAGACTGCTTAGCACTTTTTTGACTCTTTCGTATTCTAAAGCTGGGCAAACTTCATTGAATCGCTGGACTTAGAAGATAACCTCAAACAGAGACTCTAGAATTTCAAAAATATAATCACTTACCATAGGTCACCTCCATTTTCTGAGCTTGCTTAAATGTCTTCGGATAGTGGACTTTGATTGTAACTTTCATAACTTTTACCTCGCTTATCATTCATTCTTTAAGAGCAAAAACGAATCTCTTGGAGTGTTTGACCTCAAGTTTGGTCCCTAATCTTTTTGTTCTTACTTGGATATAAGGATACAGCCCTAAACTTAAGAATCTCTTATAGATTTCTTAGGGAAAGCTTATAGTCAAAGAAATCCGGCAGCAATCCCTATCTACTATTTGAAACGAACAAGTCTTTTCAACCAAATACAAAAAAAACTTCACCGATTGGGTGAAGCTTGTGATTTGTTAGGAGATTTATGATGAAAAAATTCTAAATTATTCTTATTCTTTGAGTGGCTCATACCTCGCAGGTCTTCTAATCTTCAAGCTTTGGTTACAGGATTTTAAGGGATGTTTACATTGTCATTGGTCCTACCTCCTTCTTTGATATGACAATAGTATAATCCCTCAAACTTAAAGCCTACTTATAAATAACTTGCAGGAAACTTAATCCAAAGAACTCTTAATCTAGGTAATCTTTCTTGTCCAAATGAAGAGCAATCAAGTGCCAATTAGGATCTGTCCGCCAGTTCGGATCAGCTGTAATCTGGCTGGCAACCTTTCTGGCTTCTTCTAAAATCGGATAATCTTCTACGATGTCTGCCACTTGAAACTCAGGAATACCAGACTGCCGAGTGCCAAAGATTTCTCCAGAGCCTCGCATTTTCAGATCCTCCTCAGCCAGCAGGAAACCGTCGGTCGTCTCAGTCATGATTTTCATGCGGCGCTTGCCCGACTCCGTCTTGGGATTGGCAACAAGGACGGCATAAGACTGCTTGCTCCCTCGGCCAACACGGCCTCTTAGCTGATGAAGCTGGCTGAGTCCAAAGCGGTCCGCATCCATGATGACCATCACCGTAGCATTAGGGACGTTGACTCCGACCTCAATGACCGTGGTAGAGACCAGAATATCAGTCTGTCCTTCCTTGAAGTCCTGCATAATCGCCTCTTTTTCCTCACTCTTCATCTTGCCATGAAGCAGAGCCACTTTGGCCTGCTGTTCAAAATAGGCTGTCAGTTCTTCTTCTAAGGCAATGGCATTCTTAAGATCCAGCGCTTCTGATTCCTCAATCAAAGGAGAAATAAAGTAGACCTGAGCGCCCTTGTGGAGCTCTTTTTTCAGCCAGTCCAGGACGACTTCCAGCTGCTCATGCTTGACCCAGCGGGTGATAATAGGCTTGCGTCCCGCAGGCATCTGGTCAATAATAGATACATCCATATCACCAAATGCTGTAATTGCAAGGGTTCTGGGAATAGGCGTCGCCGTCATCATGAGGACATCAGGATTGTCTCCCTTTTCCCGTAAAATCCGGCGCTGCTCCACCCCAAAGCGATGCTGCTCGTCAATAATGACCAAGCCCAATGCATGGTAACGGACTCCTTCCTGAATCAGGGCATGGGTTCCGACAATCATGTCCACCTGACCGTTTTCAATCGCTGCCAAGGTTTCTCTGCGTTCTGTTGCTTTCATCCCACCAGTTAGCAGGGCCAGATTCAATTCTGGAAATAGCTGAGCTAGGCTGTCAAAATGCTGCTCAGCCAAAATTTCTGTTGGAACCATCAGAGCTGACTGAAAGCCAGCTGTATAAACAGCATACATAGCCAGACCAGCGACTACTGTCTTTCCGCTTCCCACATCGCCCTGCAGCAGGCGATTCATGTGGCCAGGCGATCGCAAATCCTGCAAAATCTCTGTCAGACTGCGCTCCTGAGCTGAAGTCAGTTCAAAAGGTAAGCTCTTCTTTTTCTCGGCCACAGCATCCAACTGCCAATCAATTTTTAATCCATTGCTGACAGCCTTGGTTTCTCTCTTTAAGACCTGCAGCCGCATTTGAAAATAAAAGAGTTCTTCAAATTTAACCCGCCGAAGAGCCTGCTTGTAGTCCGCCAAGTCCTTTGGAAAATGCATAGCCCGCACAGCCTCAACTCTGCTCACTAGCTGGTAGCGTTCCAGCAGGGGCTGGGGCAGATTTTCCTCTAAGAGCAAGTCTAATCCCTGGTCAAAGGCAGTCTTAATCAGCTTGACTAGACTGGCCTGACTAATTCCCTGAGCCAGCCGATAGACAGGCTGCAAGTCGTCCTCTACCTGAGTCAGAAGTTTCATACCAGTCAGACTGGCCTTGGCTTTGTCCCACTTTCCAAAGATGGCTATATTAGCTCCCACTTCAATCTTGTCTGCCAGATAAGGCTGGTTAAAGAAATTAACTGCCAGAGCGACTTCTCCCTGCTTGATGGTAAAGCGCAGGCGATTGCGTTTGTATCCGTAATACTGGACATTAGCCGGGGTTACGACCTGACCAGAAACAACCGCCTTTTCTCCATCCTCCAAGTCTAGGACATTCTTACTCTTAAAATCCTCATAACGAAAAGGAAAATAAAGCAGCAAATCCTGCAAGGTTTCTAGACCCAGCTTGGCAAATTTTTCTGCTGATTTCGGTCCCACACCAGGCAGAACCGTCAAAGATTGGTGTAAATTCATAATTCCTCTTTCAGTTCTGATACTGCTGCGGATATAAAATCACAGACAGGGGGACCAAGCTAGAACATTATCAAATACTTCAAGTGGTTCCCTGCATTAATCTTCTTAGTCTTTATAAACCCTCGGTACACGGTCGCTAATCAGGCAAACCACCTCATAGTTAATGGTGCCACGCTTTTCTGCCACATCTGTCGCCGTAATGGTCTCCGCTCCGCTATTTCCAATCAACACAACCGGCGTGCCAAGGGGATAAGCCTGAGGCAGGCGCACTGTAATCTGGTCCATAGAAACTCGGCCGACAATAGGGCAGCGCTGACCATCAATCAAGACATCAAAGCCCTGCATATCGCGTGTCCAGCCATCCGCATAACCCAAAGGAATAGTGCCAATCCACTCTTGAGACTCGCTAGTGTAGGTGGCTCCATAGCCAACATCTGCTCCAGCCTCTACTTCCTTGACATGTACCAATTCTGAGACCAGTGACAGAGCCGGCTCGAATTCGTAAGGAAGTTTTAAAACAGTTCCGCTAGGGTTGAGGCCATAAATGATGTCACCCAGCCGTACGGCATTTAGGACGGTCTCGCTATGCCAGAGAGAGGTGGCAGAATTACTAGCGTGAACGAGAGGAGGAACACTGTCCAGCTCAGATAAGATCTGATGAAAACGAGCCAGCTGAGCTTCAAACTTATGGTGCTCCGCTTCATCTGCCGTTGCAAAGTGGGTGAAAATCCCCTCTGCGACAGCTCCAGCAGCCTGCAAGCGATGGATTGCCTCCTGAGCTTCCTGACTATCTCGAAAACCAATCCGCCCCATACCAGAGTCAATCTTGATATGAAAATTCAACCCTGTTAAGTCTTTTTCCGCAGCTAAAGCTAAATCCAACCACTCCAGACTGGCTACGGTCAGAGACACCTTTCCCTTTCTAGCCAGCGGGAGCGCAGCCAGATCTGACACTCCTAGCACCAGAATTTTTTTGCCAATGCCCGCTGAGCGCAGCTCCAAAGCTTCATCGATATTAGACACACAAAATCCATCTACGAGGGGCTCAATGTGCTTAGAAACCTCAATAGCTCCGTGGCCATAAGCATTGGCCTTGACGACAGCCCACTTCTCTGTCGTCTGAGGCAGATGGGCACTCAGTTGTCTAATATTAAAAGCAATAGCAGCTAAATCAATTACTGCCTTGCTAGATCTATGCAGACTAGCTTTCATCATTTTCCTCCAAAATAACGCTGGCTGTAACTAGGCCAGCAGCATGGCTGAGCGAAATCCAAACCTTGCCAGTAAAAGGTGACCGGCTGAAATAAGGCGCTCCCTGACGGTCATTTAAAATCTCTAAGTCCTGAAACCTGAGTTTACCGATACCGGTTCCCCAAGCTTTAGAAAAAGCCTCCTTGGCAGCCCAACGGCCAGCCAGAAATTCGATTTTCCGCTTGCCGGATAACTCCTCAAAACGAGAAAGCTCCGCCTCGGTCAGCACCTTCTTTGCAAAACGGGCATTTTTCAGATAGGCTCGCTCAATGGCAGCCAGTTCTTCTATGTCAATTCCGTGTCCTTTTATCATATCATTCTCTGGAAAGGCGACAAAACTCAGCTGGGCCGCCAGCTGAGTTCGTCTTCACCCGACAGTTAGTCCTCTTTACAGGTCAAGACTGTCCCTTTCAATTTTCCTTATTTATCTAAAGTGTTGTAAATTTCTTCAATAAGCTGAACAGTATTGTCCCAGCCTAGACAAGGGTCTGTAATGGATTTACCAAAGACTTCCGGCTCATTTTGCCGGCCATCTTCAAGATAAGACTCAATCATAAAACCACGAACCGCTCTCTTAATCTTTTCGTTCCAATCCCGATTAAGCAAGGTCTGACGTACAATCCTAATCTGATCCAGATATTGCTTGCCAGAGTTATCGTGATTGGTATCGATGACGATGAAAGGATTCTCCAAGCCCATCTTTTCATAGTAGGAAATGGCATCCAGCATATTTTCATAGTAGAAATTTGGAATATTCTTACCGTATTCATTGGTAGCCCCACGCAGAATAACGTGAGCCAAAGGATTCCCAGATGTTTCTACTTCCTGGCCATGAAAAAGGAAAGTCTGCTTATTTTGTGCTGCGTAGACAGCGTTAAACATAACACCCAGATTGCCAGAAGTTGGATTTTTCATACCGACCGGAGCGTCAATACCTGACGCCACAAAACGATGCTCCTGGTCCTCGACCGAGCGGGCCCCAACCGCATGATAGCTGACCAAGTCATCTACCAGCACAAGATTGGACGGATAGAGCATCTCATCAGCCGTCGTCAGACCAGTCTCTGTAATGACGCGGTAGTGGAGCTGACGAACTGCCTGCAAACCATTGATAAGGCTAGGTGCTTTAGAAGTATCAGGCTGATGAACCAAGCCCTTATAGCCATCCCCATTGGTCCGCGGCTTAGCAGTATAGACGCGCATGACGATAAAAATCTTATCTGCGACCTTCTTCTGCAGCTCTGACAAACGGCGGGCATACTCCAGCACAGCCTCTTCATTGTCCGACGAACAAGGGCCAATCACCAAGAGAATACGCTCATCTTCCCCACTGAGAATCTCAGCTAGTTCTTGGTCTCGCTTGTTTTTATGAGTCAAGGCCTGACCAGTCAGTCTGGTTCTGGACTTAATCTGCTCAATGTCAATTTTCTGACCTTTTTCAATAAATGCCATACTATTATCCTAATGTATCATAAATTTCACGAACCAGCTGTTCTGTATTTGCCCAGCCCAGACAAGGGTCAGTAATGGACTTGCCAAAGACTTCTGGTTCGTCCTGCCGGCCGTCTTCCAGATAAGACTCAATCATAAAGCCACGCACGGTAGCCTTAATCTTTTCATTCCAGTCCCGATTAATCAGCGTCTGGCGAACGATGCGCACCTGCTCCAGATACTGCTTACCAGAGTTATCATGATTGGTATCAATGATGATAAAGGGATTTTCTAAGCCCATTTTTTCATACTGGGCAATGGTATCCAGCAGGTTATCATAATAGTAATTGGGAATATTCTTGCCGTATTCATTCAGAGCACCGCGCAAGATGGCATGCGCCAAGGGATTGCCAGATGTTTCTACTTCCTTACCAGCGAATAGGAAACTCTGCTTGTTCTGAGCTGCATAGATGCCGTTAAACATGACATTGAGATTGCCAGAAGTCGGATTTTTCAAGCCAGTTGGCAGATCTGCTCCACTAGCCACAAAGCGGTGCTGCTGGTCTTCGACCGAGCGAGCTCCTACAGCCATGTAAGAAATCAAATCATCTACTAGAGGCAGATTTTCTGGATAGAGCATCTCATCAGCCGTGGTCATGCCTGTCTCGGAAATAACCCGATAGTGCAGATTGCGGACCGCCTTGATGCCGTTAATCAGACTTGGAGCGGCCGTCGCATTAGGCTGATGAATAAGCCCTTTGTAGCCATCTCCGTTCGTCCGAGGCTTAGCAGTATAAACACGCATGACCATGAAAATGCGGTCTTTTACTTCTTCTTGGAGAGCAGATAGACGCTTGGCATACTCTAGCACCGCTTCTTCGTTATCTGAAGAGCAGGGACCGATAACCAAGAGAATGCGGTCATCTTGACCACGCAGAATTGCTTCTAACTCTCGGTCACGCTTTTCCTTGCGAGCTAACATGTCGCCTTCTAGCTTAGCAAGTTGACGAACTTCTGCCACATCAATGGGTTGACTGGTTGCTTTAAAGGTCATCTATTCTCCTTCTTTTATACTTACTTTTTACGGCCGTGACAGTTCTTGAACTTCTTGCCAGAGCCACATGGACAAGGGTCGTTTCTCTTTACGTTAGACAGGTCTATATTATCAGGTATATTTGGCGCCTTGGCAGAGATATTGCGGGTAGCTGTGGTACTGATAGCCCGCTCTGTCCGAGGGCGCTCTTGCTCATGAATCTGCGCTTTCATCATTAGACGAGTCACGTCAAACTCGATGGAGCCAATCATGTCGTTGAACATACGGAAGCTCTCTGCTTGGTATTCGACAACTGGGTTATTTTGTGCATAGCCACGCAGTCCAACAGCATTGCGCAGCTGGTCAAGGGCGTCGATATGGTCAGTCCACTTGCTGTCCACCACGCGCAGAATCAAGACCTTCTGGAATTCACGCACAGCTTCTTCGTCTCGCAGCTTAGCAATCTGACTGTCGTAAACTTCCAGTGCACGTTCAAACAGATAATCTTTGATTTCTTGGTCAGACTTGCCTTCCAAATCGCTATCTGAAATAGAATCTTCTGAAACCAAGTTATACTTAGCAAAGTTTAAAATTGCTTCAATCTTATCATCCTGATCAGAGTGGCTGCTGCCATCAACGATACGGTTGATAGTCCGTTTAATCATAGCATGGATTTCAGGACTGAGGTCACGGTCAGCAGTAATGACATCGTGGCGCTCAGCATAGATAATTTCCCGCTGCTCACGCATCACATCATCATACTGCAAGACTTGTTTCCGTGTATCGTAGTTATTTCCTTCGACACGCTTCTGAGCTGCCTCTACCTGACGGGTCAGCATGCCAGACTTGATAACAGAATCTTCGTCGCTAAGGTTCATTCGATCCAAGAGGGCTTTAATGCGCTCTGATCCAAAGCGACGCATAAGCTCATCTTCCAGTGACAGGTAGAACTGTGACTCCCCTGGATCACCCTGACGGCCTGAACGTCCGCGCAGCTGATTGTCAATCCGGCGGCTTTCATGGCGCTCTGTACCGATAACACAGAGACCACCCAGTTCGCGAACACCTTCACCTAACTTGATGTCAGTTCCCCGTCCGGCCATATTGGTCGCAATAGTAACCGCCCCACGTTGGCCAGCATTCATGATAATTTGCGCTTCTTTATAGTGATTTTTCGCATTAAGAACTTCGTGAGGAACCCCAGCTTCTAACAATTTCTTAGAAATATAATCACTGGTTTCAACCGCAACGGTACCGACCAGAACAGGCTGGCCTTTTTCATGACGCTCTTTAACATCCTGAACAACTGCCTTGAACTTAGAATCAATACTTGGGTAGAGCAGGTCAGAATGGTCAATACGTGCTACCGGACGGTTGGTTGGAATCGGAATAACACGAATGTTGTATGTTTCGCGGAACTCTTCTTCCTCCGTCTTAGCTGTACCTGTCATGCCGGACAGCTTCTTATACATACGGAAGAGGTTCTGATAGGTAATAGAAGCAGAAGTCTTTGTTTCTTCCTGAATGGGCACACCTTCTTTAGCTTCAATCGCTTGGTGGAGACCATCAGAGTAACGGCGGCCTTCCATTGTCCGACCGGTAAACTGATCGACAATCAGAATTTCCTGATCTTCACTGACCACATAGTCAATGTCAAGGAGCATGATGTAGTTAGCTCGCAGAGCATTGTCGATAAAGTGAGTCAAGGCAACATTTTCAATATCGTAGAGATTGTCCAGCTTGAAGTAGCTTTCTGCCTTGTCAATACCTGAGTCAGACAGACCAATCGTCTTAGACTGAACATCGATGATGTAGTCGTCCTTATCCAGTGATTTGACATAGTGGTCAGCCATATGATAAAGCTGGTTGGTATCTGAAGAAACCGGTCCGGATACAATCAACGGTGTCCGAGCTTCGTCAATCAAGATTGAGTCCACCTCATCGACCAAGGCATAGTTGAGTGGGCGCTGTACCATGTTTTCAGCACGGACTACCATGTTATCACGCAGATAGTCAAAGCCGATTTCAGCATTGGTTGAATAGGTAATGTCGCAAGCGTACGCTTCTTTCTTCTCAGATGGAGACTTAGCCGCCAGATTGATACCGACAGAAAGGCCCAGCCAAGAGTAGAGTTCACCCATTTCGGTCGCGTCACGCTCAGTCAGGTATTCATTGACTGTGACAACGTGCACACCTTTTCCTGCAAGGGCATTTAGGTAAACTGGCATTGTCGCAGTCAAGGTTTTTCCTTCACCGGTACGCATCTCTGGAACATCACCATGATGGAGAACAATCCCTCCCATAACCTGAACCTTATAAGGGAAAAGGCCCAACACTCGCTTAGCTCCTTCACGGACAACCGCAAAAGCTTCAAATAAGAGCTGATCTAAAGTTTCGCCATCAGCATAGCGTTTCTTGAATTCTTCTGTTTTTGCCTGAAGTTCTTCATCAGACAAGGCCGCCATTTCGTCTTCATAAGCCAAGACTTTGTCAGCCATTTTTTCTAATTTTCTTAATTCACCTTTATCATTTTCAATGATAGTCTTTAAAATATTCGCCATTTTTTTCCTTACTATATAATAATCTTTCTGATTTTTAGAATGTTCTTTTCATTATAGCATGTTTTCCTATATCTTTCAAGAATGAAAAAAGCAAAAAAGCTCCAGCAGACTGTGCTTACAGAACTGGGAGATAGCAGGAGATTCGAGGATAAAAAAGAAAAGGCAGAGGTCTTGCTCTGTCTTTTCGAGTCCAAACAACACAAGGATAAACTTGTTTTTTCTTGTTGATATAGAAAGTTATTCCTGCACTCCTTGAACATTCTACCCCTCTTTTGGCTACTTAAATTCCAGCAAGCGCATGGTGTCTTGGGCAATCATCAATTCTTCATTGGTTGGAAGAATGAGAATTTTAGCCTGAGACTGGGAATTTTGGATAAAGAGCTGTCCTTGCTCGTTAGCTGCCTGATTTAAAGAAAGTCCTAAGCAATTGAGCTTTTGAACAACTAAGCTGCGGATCAAGGCTGAATTCTCACCGATTCCAGCAGTGAAAACCAAGGCATCCAGACCATCTAAATCTGTGATGTAGCTTGCAATGGTCTGAGCGATACGGTTGACAAACATATTGACTGCTAGACTAGCTTTTTCATCGCCTCTGTCACAAGCTTCCAGAACATCTCTTAAATCATTGCTGAGCTGGGAGATAGCCAGCAGACCGGATTCTTTATTGAGGACATCGCTTAATTGCTGGGCTGATAATTTTTCCTGTTCTAGCAGGAAAGGGAGAATCATAGGGTCAATATCACCTGAACGGGAGCCCATCATCAAGCCAGCTAAAGGGGTGAAGCCCATCGAAGTATTGACAGACTGACCATTTTTAATGGCGCAGATACTAGCACCATTGCCCAAATGGCAGTTGATAATCTTCAAATGCTCCGCAGCTTCTCCTTGCCCCTCCCAAATCTCCTTTACCTTTTGAGCAATATACTTGTGACTTGTTCCGTGGAAACCATACTTTCTCAGACCGTATTTATGATAGTAATCCCAGGAAAGAGGATAGAGATAATAGGCTTCTGAAAGGCTTTGATGGAAGGCTGTATCAAACACAGCCACTTGTCCTGTCTCCGGCAAGGCCTTTTGGAAAGCTCGAATCCCTACCAAGTTGACAGGGTTATGGCTAGGAGCCAAGAAGGACAGCTTCTCAATGATGGACAGCACTCGCTCATCTATCAAAGCAGAATCATCAAAGGACTCGCCGCCATGTGCTACCCGATGACCGACTCCATCTATCTCGTCCAGAGAAGCAATCAGCTTCCGCTCCAAAAGAAAGTTCAGCAGGTAATCCACCGCAAATTGATGAGAGGGAATCGCAAGCAGTTCCTTTTCTTTTTGACCTTCAAATTCAATCTTAAAAATGCCTTCCTTTAAGCCAATCTTTTCAAAAATTCCTTTCACCAAAAGGCTTTCATCAGGCATACTGAGCAGTTGAAATTTTAATGACGAACTGCCCGCATTAATCGCAAAAATTTTTTTAGACATATTTTTCTCCTGAGCAATGAAAACAGTGATTTTTTCAAATAACGTTTTTTGAAAACTGAAACTTTCCATTGCTACTTGTTAGATAAATAAGCTAGCTTCAAATGGTTGGCTAGCTTATTTACTATTTTATATATTACATAGTATTGACTGCCAAGACAGCCAAGACAGCGCCGATAGTCGGCCCTACAATTGGCACCCAAGCATAGCCCCAGTTTGCATCTCCCTTATTCGGAACTGGCAGGAGGGCATAAGCCAGGCGCGGGCCGAAGTCCCGAGCTGGATTTAGAGCAAAACCTGTCGTAGACCCCAGAGCCAAGCCGACCGCCATAATGAGGAAGCCGACCAAAAGCGGAGTGAGTCCCGGTGTGATTTCGCCGTGCGTTATCATCAAAAGGGCAAAGATGAAGAAGAAAGTTGCAACGATTTCGCTGAGCAGATTAAATGCTGGATTCTGGATGGCTGGTCCAGTAGCAAATACGCCAACTGAGTTGCCTTCTTCTGCTTTGGTTTCCTTGAAATGCGGATAATAGAAGAGCACTACAATAGCGGCTCCGACAAAGGCCCCTAGAATCTGAGCGATGATATAGCCCACTACTTGCTCCCAGGGGAAGATACCCCCCACCGCAAAAGCAATGGTGACAGCTGGGTTAAGGTGACCGCCAGTATTGTAAAATCCTGCCGTATAGACACCCAAGGTCACTGCCAAGCCCCAGCCAAATACAACGGTAAACCAATTGGGAGAGAAACCTTTTGCGATACTCTTATTAAGACTGATAGACGCTCCGATTCCATTCCCAAAAACCATCAGAACCATGGTGCCTAAAAACTCACCTATATATTTTTCCATACTCCATACTCCTTCATTTCGAAATATTTTATACTCTCTCCTCTATATTGCTTCTACAGCGCAATAGAGAGTCTAAGAAAGTATAAGAGAAATATGCTCGTAAAATAGGAGAAAATCCCTAGCTCCAGAGCATGGATTGCAAGTGGTATTCTCTCCTCTGATATTATTTAATTAGCTTGCTTCTCTACAGACCCACAGCATACTCAGCAATGGACTGGTCTTCTTCAGAACTTCCTCCGCTGACGCCGATACCACCAATCATCTCTGACTGGCAATAAATAGGAATGCCACCTGCTAAACTAACGACCTTATTGTCGGTCATCGTTTCCAGCTGGTAGAGCCATTCCCCTGGCTGAGTTAAAGGTGCTAAATCCTTGGACTGCATCTTCATGCCAACAGCTGTGTAAGCTTTCTTATAAGCCATATCGTTACTCACTAACAAGGCATTTTCCATACGATAGGTCATCACAACTTGTGCTGCTGGATCAACCACCGTTATCACGACGGCTAGTCCCAGCTCTTCAGCCTTGCGTCTGGCCCTTGTTACCAATTCCCAGGCATCCTGATAGATATTTGTGAAAAGAACAGGCTCTTTATCCAGTAAGGTTTGGCATCTAGCAAGGACTTTTTGGATGATGATGTCCTGCAATTCTGAGTTTCCTCCCCAGCTTGATAGTTCTGGACTGCTGAGCTCGTCTTTCTCTCTATCTCTAGCCATCCATTTCACCTCTTTTCAGTAGTTGCTACGGACATCTTTTTGAATCGATCGGAACAAGTCAAAAAGATGCTTCTAACAGGTCAGATTTTTTAAATGGGACTCCCTTGACCAGCCGCGCTGCATTTGAGCCAAACAGGCGCAAGACGTGGTCCGGTATAGCGGAATAATCTTTGATACGATAGATAAATTTTTCAAGCGGCAAGTTACGATAATGGAGGACTGCATCTCGCCCGTCACAGGCAATCCCTACTAAAAGCTGGGATTGAGTTGCAGCCACATGCGCTAGTGATACAGGATCGCTAGGTTCATCTGGGCAGACCAGACTGAAAGGGATACCTTCCTCTTCGATACCGTAGCCGATTTGTGCTACCTTATCCGCAGGAGCATTGTCCGTAGCTATCAGCCTAATGGTTGGCTTTCTAGTATAAGCTAATTCCATAGTCGGCCCCCCATTTCTCTCTGACATAGGTCAAAATCAGTCCGGTCGCTACTGCATTTCGAGGTCCCACCAAGCCACGTACATTGCCTCGACCAGCTACAATAGCATGCTGAGAGAGGGCTTCGGTCACTAGCTGAGGTATTTCAAAGTCCAAAGCTGAGCCACCTACGATGACAACGAAAGGAATGTCTCGAATATTCTGAGTAGGGCTGACACGCTTGAGAGCCCGCACTGCATTGGTAACAAAGACTCTTTCCTTGGCAGACTGCCGAACAAGTTTGATTTTCTCAATAGAGTAGTCTCCGTCATCAATAGGAACAAATTCATCATTTTCCTTAACGATGACGACTCTGGCAAACAAATCTCCAGACAGCGGCTTATCAAAAAATTGAACAGTGCCGTCTTCATGCCGGATATGGAAAAGACTTTCTACCTTAGCCAGAGGATATCGTTTGATGTCCTCTGCCAGATGATGATTTTCCAGTCCCAACTCCGAATTGATCAGCATGGTTACCATATCACCGGCACCAGCTAGATGGACGGCCAAGATTTGACCCCTGCTATCAATAATGGAAGCATCTGTCGAGCCTGCTCCCAAGTCCAAAATAGCTAAGGGGCGATCCGTCCCTGGTGTAGTCAGGGCTCCGAGGATAGCTGATTCAGCTTCTGCTCCACCGATTTCTACAGTGATACCCAGCTCTCGTTCGACTTCTTGGGCAATGATGGACATTTGTAGCTTGTCAGAATTTACCATAGAGGCTATACCGACAGCCTGCTCCATAGAAAATTCTCCAGCCACACCACCGCGCACAGAAATCGGAGCAAAAGTATTAACGGCTAGTAAGTCACGGATATAAATGTCGGAAGGCTCTTTCTCGGTCAGGTCAGCCATGATTTGGCGCACCTTCTCCAGCATGCCACCAACATTGGTGCCCGCCTCTCCGACAACATTGCTAATCTCGCCAGCATAGACAATTTTCTCCATAATCTCATCGGCACCCTTGGAAATATCTACCTTTAAGGTATGCTCCTTGCCGATAATTTGGATACTACCTGCTGGAATCGTCCGAGCCTGAACGTCACCTGCCGGTGTCTTAATCACGACAGCTGAGCGGTTGCCAATGAGGGCACGGGCAATGGGAACAATGCTTTTCGTCTCTTCTGCACTCAAGCCAAAGACCGTCGCAATACCATAGGGATTGGATAATTGAGAAATCACCTTCCCCTGCTCTACTACTTCAACAGCAGCTTGCATTCCCAAAGGAACCTTGTCGATAAAGAGAATCTCATCCACGATTGGAATCTTCTGGCTAATGCGGTTATTGACCAGAACCCCATCATCCGCCTGCAAAATGGCAGCGGTAATCTGATAGCCCTTGGCTAGATAAGCGTTGATCAGCTGGGCAACCAAGTCAAAATCAATGACCTTCGGCACTACCACGATGTATTTCCCATCAATCGGATGATGAACCAAGTCTAGAATATCCACTGTCAGTCCAATCCCCAATCCCAGACCGCCTGGAGTACGCGGATTATGACCAATCATGGTAGACTCTGTAATGACTGTCTCTGTGATGGTTTCCATGGCAACATCACCGATAACAGGCGTCGCTTCATTGATCCGAATCAAATCAACTTGTCCCAGTTCAAAGGCTGTTTGCTCCATCAATTTTCTCAGAGATTGATAAATCCCGTGGACATTTTCCTTGGTCCCCTTGATACCTGTTGTATCCGCAATGGCTGAGGCCAGAAAGTGAATGCTTCCATCATCTTGCACTTCAGCTAAGGCAGACTCGGTCGAAGAATTTCCTATGTCTACTCCAATGATTCGTTTCACATTTTCACCTCCACCAAGATTAGGCTATTTTGAGCAGCATTTATAAAAGCAGTAACAATAATATTTTTTCAACCCAAAAATAGCCTTGATAAAACCGGATTAGTTGTCGCCTTTCAACTTCTTGCGGCGTTCATAATTTTCAGCGGCTTCTCTGACAAAGCCCGCACAGATAACAGCTCCATATTGGTTTTCCAATTCATTGGCAATGTCCAATAATTCCTGTTTGGAAGACCGGTAAGGGCGCAGGGCATTGTAAATTTCCAGCACACGCGCATCCGGAACCTTGGTCAGTTCCGCAGCCCGAGAAAAGTTATACTGGATTGCTTCGCGGCCGGCATTCTTAGCAATTTCACCTTGCTTGATCAAAATCTCTGGCTTAATCCGCAAATCCTCTGCTGTTACATAGCCAGACAAGATGTTTTCCAGTGTAATATCTTCGAATTTCTTATCCTGACCAACCTTTATCCAGTCTGGGTGTTTTTTAGAAATAGGATAATCAGCCGCTGTCGCTTCATCAGAACTGACAGGACGACTGGCTGCTCCTTGACTAGCTGAGCCGCTGTCGCTTAGCTCGGCTAATATTTGTTTTACTAATGTTTCTACTGATTCACTCATTCTGATTTCTCCTTGTAGACATCATATGCATCAAATCACCTGACATTCATCAGCTGGTTTTCCTCTTTTAACCAGTTTCGTTTCCTTGATATGGAGCAAAGCTGAGTATGCTTGGTACTTAGGACGAGCCATTTGGTCGTTAAGGGTTGGCACCGGATTTGGTGTTTCACCCTTAGCATACTTAGCAGCATTTTTACCAATCAAACGATAGGTTTCAGGAGTTAACAAAGGTGCCTGCGGGAAGAGTTCCAGATTACTGAGCGGTGGCAAATCACGTTGGTGAATAACCGTTGTTCCCTTAGACTGAACACCGATAGAAATGCCTGAGCCAGACAAATGGTCTCCTTCTACCGCTACAAAGGCAACGTCAGAAGAACGATAGACCTTGACAATACGAGCCTTGAGCCCTTCTTCTTCGATACCAGCCACCAGCTGACGCAACACTTCCGTATGAGGAATGTCCACCATCGTCTTCACCTGCTGTTCCCCAAAGGCAGGTCCAACTGCAATAACGACTTCATCCGTTGATTGGCTAGGCTTAGCCACACCAACTGTACGGATGACAGCTTTTTCATTAGACACAGGCTTTGTGACCGGCTTTTCGCTTGTTTCAGCAGCTGTTTCGTTGGTATTGGCGCTCATCTCTTTCATCACTTCTGCAATAATGGAGCGCAGTAAAGTTTCATTTATCTCTGTCATCTTAGCTCCTCCTATACATCACGCGGGTCAATCGCTTTAGGAATGTCTTTGACTTTTTCCCATTCTTCGCCGACCAGACGATGGCCTGTACCGACACCAACATAGTCATTCGGTGAATTCACCGCTGAAATAACATTCCAATCCCGATCAAAGATAGCAGATGTTTGCAGGAAATCCCCTGCTACACGTTGCTTGAACAAATTGAGCAGCTCATTGGCAACTTCAGGGAAGCCATTATTAGCCAAGGCTTTGATCAAATCAGCCCCTTGAACGCCGCGTTCCAGAATACCTTGAGCAGCCTTGATATCTTCAACCTTATCCCGCTCTGGCATATCTTTAGAGCCATGAGCATAGGTCGCTGCTTCGACTTCTTCGTCTGTAATCTGCGGCAGGCCCAAGCCTTTGAAAAGAGCTTGCATAACGCGTGCTGCCTTGTTCCGAACCTTTACAACTTCCTCTTCACGTACAGGACGAAGACCACCGTCTACCCGCAGGTCACGCTGCAGGACATTGTAGTCGTCAAAGTCTTCCGCATCCCAGTTAGATCCGGCAAACATATTGTCATAGTTTGGCGTAGCAGAGTAGCCAGAGTTGATAAAGTCTGTACCTGGTGCAAACTGCATCAAAGTCCGAACAGAGCGACGTAAGTCTGAGTGAGTAAAGGTTTGGTCATTTGATGAAGCACATTCCAAGTCCAGCATGCTGGCAATCAAGTTTTCAGCAACGACTGCTCGAATACCACTTGGAACAGCTGCTGGAATACCGATACAGCTTACTGATCCATTCTGAGTTCCTTGAACCCCAGCTGCTTTTGTTACATAGAGACAGCGAGCTTCCAGATAGAGCATGGACTTGCCTTCGGCTTGTCCCATCTGCACTTCAGACCCTGTACCAGAAGTGAAGCGCATCTTAAGTCCACGAGAGGCATAGGCTGAAGCCAGAAAGGCCTTGGACCAAGGTGTATCATCTCCATCGGTGAAGACATCTTCTGTACCATAAACAGAGATGGTCTCAGCATAGGCCGTAAAGCCACGCATACCAAATTCTAGTTCTGTCGCTTCTTCCAAGGAGCACTGAGTCAGCACCCCAGGACGGCCCACTTGTGAGCCAATCATCAGAGACAGGGCATTGAAAGGAGCGTAACGCACTACGGCAACCGTTGTTTCCTGCTCTGCAAAACCACGCAGAGCTCCTTCAGCCGCATCTGCTGCAATCTGCACTGGATTATCATTAACATTAGTGACGTGGGCTTGAGTAGCTGTTTGCTTACGGGTCCGCATCTTTTGCAGACACATCATGATTTCCACGACATTCATCTGATTGACCACTTCAATGATTTTAGCCGGAGTCATGGCCTTGGTCAGCTTGATGATTTCTGTCCGAGGTACATTCGGTGTCAATATTTTATTGGCAATCTCTCTTGAGTCCATCTGAATAACTTCTTCAGCTCGGCTCAGGTCAATCCCATAGTTGGCAATGAACTGGTCAATCAGGTCAAATTCTTCTTTTGGTTTGCCGTCTAACTCAACCACTTTCCCATTTTGAATCTTGATACTGGGTTTAGGGTCATTGGGGCTTTCCATAGCTACCAAACCTTCTTCAACCCATTCTTTTACAAATCCATCTTGGTTGATAGGGCGTTCGCTTAATACTTCAAAACGTTTGGATCTCATACCGTTTCCTCCCTCTCACTCTTAAATGTAAGATGGCTGTGAGTTGGTTGGCTCGTCACCCATACTGCCTAAAAGTGCCAGTCCAACTTCACGCGCTGAGATAACTGATTGTCTAACTGCTCCAGAATCCCCACTGATAAAGAGGATAGCTTCATTTGAGTGGCTGGTGCCACCATTTCCTGGAGAAGCATAGCCTACAACAGTAACGTTTGCAGCCTTAACAGCTGTATCCGCCATAACAACACCAATGGCTGCAGGTGCTCCGACAATCAAGCCAAAGGCACGACCGTATTCAGCACCAAAGGCAGTCTGACAAGCATAGCTAGCACGCGCAGTATACTGGAGTTCAATATGCCCTGCATCATTAGCATAAACATCGCCGAAGGTTCGATCTACTTCCTTCAAGGTTACTTCTACAGCTCGTCTGACATCTGATACATCTTCGCCACCAAAGATAATCAAACTTCCGTGTCCAGCACCACCCTTAGTATCACGAGGCAGTTCGATTTTAACAATTTCTGTATTGGTTGCTTTGACCGCTTCATCAGCAGCCATGATATGAGGACCTGCACCGGTACGAGCACCGACCACACCGATTGAGCGATAGCTCTTTTCTAGCTTCATAGCATCCAGCACCTGCTGGTCCACATTGGCAATGACAAGTCCAATTGTATCGCCTATCGGATTAACACCGACAAATTCTGTAATATTGCATTTGTTTTCCATAAGACAGCTCCTTTCGCTGACATATATTTTGAAGCGCTTACAATTTTAGGGAATAAGGAAATCAGATAAGAGGTGCACCATAGCTATACGCCTCTTTCTGATTCCTTTTTTTAAACTTTTTTTGGGTCAAAAGAATAGATTATTCTAAGGTTTTCTGTTAGAATGAATATGGTTGTTTTTTAAAAAGGAAGATTTTTCCGCGTTCTCCAAAAAAGCCTAACCAACTTTTTTAGGAATGCCAAGCTAAGCCTACAAGAAATATACTTGACAGGCCTTTCCCTTCAGAAATAACAATCGCAGAGGCAGATAACAGATGATAAACTTTTCGCAGGGTTGCTCATCTTTTATCTGTTTTTTTATTTTCCATCATTACAGAATGGCAGGACAGCAGGCCGCTGTCCTGCCATTCTAGTAAATCTGATAGTTGAATCTTCCAACAAACTAGCCTTGCCAGTCAGCTGGATAGGTCACATAGATAAAGCGGGCCTTATCTCTGACAGAGAACTGAATGTCGCTGCCTTTAGGGATAAAGAGTACTTCGCCAGGGCCAGCTGTCATGACTTCGTCACCAACGATAATATCAAGACGCCCTTCAATAACATAGTCCACTTCATCATAGTCCAGATGCCAAGGGAAAGTTGTCTTTTCCATGGTCATCAGACCCAAGCCCAATCTTGGGCTTTCGTCTAAGGTCAGCAAGTCTCGTGTATAAACTTGATGGCTCGCATCACCTGTATCCAAGCGATCTTCTGGACGAACATCTAGACCAGGCAGGGCGATAGAAGCTACACCTGCCTTGCTGACTTTCTTCCCACCATCTTTAGTGGCTAATTCTTCCAATAAAATCTTACGAACCAATGTTTCTAGGTCAGAACGATTAATATCTGCCATACTTCATACCTCCAAGTCTAAGCTTCCTTCTTCGTTAAGAAGAAAGCCAGTAATACCGCTGTGATACCGCCGACAAATTTACCAATCATCATCGGCACAATCATTTCCGGTTTTTGACCAGCTGTGAAGCCTAGGTGATCTCCGATAACAAAGGAAGCAGATACGGCAAAGGCTACGTTGATAATCTTACCGCGTTTGTCCATATCCTTCATCATCTGGAACATGGCAATGTTATTAGCCAGAGAAGCTACCAAACCAGCTGCACCAACTTCGTTCATTCCTAGGGATTTTCCGATAGCAGAAAGCGGTTTGTTGGCTACCTTGGTAAAGACAGCTACCAAACCAAAGGCTCCAGCCAAGGTTACGGCAATCGTTCCGACAACTTCAAAGGCTTCTTTCAGTGTCTCAGCACCTTTTGGATAAATGCTGATGAGCCATTCATTTCCAGTCAGAAGCTGCGCTGCACCAAAAGCCAAACCAAGCGTTGCCAAGATAACAATAATCTGACCAAACACTTCAAAACCTTTAATCATGGCATTAGGTGCCAAAAGCAATCCTATGAAAATCAGAGCAGATACAATGATAATCGGGATAAGATTGACAACCAAGGTTCCAAAAGGCAGACCTGGCACGAAAATTCCTCCGAGGAGACAGCCAATCGGAACAGTTACCAAACCGTATAGGATTCCGCGAGCCAAAAGCGGACGGTCATCTTTTTCAATAATACCCAAGGCAACTGGAATCGTAAAGACGATGGTTGGCCCCATCATAGAGCCCAGTACAAAGGCAGCGAAATTTCCTACTGCTGGATCCTGAGCCAGACTGAGAGCCAGAGGAGCTCCTCCCATATCATTGGCAATGAAGGTTGTCGCAAAGATAGACGGGTCAGCACCTACCAAGCCATACAAAGGCACGACAATCGGTTTCAAGACATCCGCCAAGAGGGGAGCGATTACCATAATCCCAGCCATAGACAGAGCCAAAGCTCCCATAGCCATGATACCTTCTTCAAATTTTTCACTTAGTCCTAGTTTGCCACCGATACATTTATCCACTGCACCGATCAGCATGAATAGAACCATGATATAAATGATAATTTCATTGATACTCATAACATTACCTTAGTTTCTAATATTCTTCATCACTGTGATAGTCAACCTTGTCAATGATAGCCACAACGACCATATCCACAGGGATATTCGTCTTATTTAGGCTCATCCGGGCAGAACTGCCAGTGGTTACCATTACTTGGTCTCCTTCGCCTGCACCGATGCAGTCGGCCACAATAAGCAGAGCTGGGTCACTTTGATGTTCATTTAGCTGCCGTTCGACCACTAAAAATTTCAAACCATTTAAATTTTCGTCTTTTCTAGTCGCCCAAAGGCTTCCTTTTACTTTACCAACAAACATCTCTACCCACTCCTTTATTCTATGATTTCTATTTTTTGACGTTTTAGATAATCTCTCGCCAAGGCTGTCACAATCATTCCTTTTTCTATTTTAAAGCTTCCATTTTCAGGTAAGCCCATTTCTCTCAGCTTTTTCTCTGTCAGCAAAACCGTCTTAATCGGAGCCTTAGCCTTCTGGCTGACTTCTTCTGTCACCGCCCGCTTTTCAGCCGGACGAGGCTCTTCAGCTTGATTGCTTTCTAGGAGTGCTAAGAGTTGGCCTTCTTTATAAAATTGCAGACCGTAGCGGATCAGCTTTTCTCGCTGTCCCTGCAGTTCCTGATACAAGTGCACTTTAGAAGATTGCTTGTACTGCTGAATAGCAAAGGCGCTGTCTGACACTAGAACTTTTTTGCCTTTCAAAAGACTCTTTAAAATGACTGCTTCCTCTACCGCTAAAGGGCAAAGGGATGAGAGTCTCAGAAAAGCATCAAAACCAAGTGTCTCAACAACAACAATCTCTGCTGTGCAAGAATCTTTTACGACTTGAAAGCCTTCCCCTTCTAATAAGTCAGGAATCTTATCGCCTCCAATGACGTATACTGAGGGGTTCTGAGGCTTTTTCTTCAACTTTTCCATCAGGCGGTCTGTAATCAAATCTACCAAATGATCTAGATTTTCCATTCTTTACCTACCTTTTATTTGCTCATAGGACTTATTTTTTAATAATCCGTCCGCGTGTTCCTTTTTTGAAACCACAAGCATTGGCTTCATCGTAGTCAATATGCATATAGGTCGCAAACTTGGGACTAACACGGATGACCACATCATCAAAAATCAGCGGACGAGCACCTTCTACTCTGACTTGTACAATCTCGTGATTTTTTACATTCAGACGTTCGGCATCTTCCGGTGTCATATGAACATGACGCTTAGCTACAATCAGGCCCTTATCCAGACAAACTGCCTTGTCCCCATGAGCCAAGATGACACCCGGTGTTCCTTCGATATCACCACTTTCGCGAATGGGAGCCTTGGTGCCCAGCTGCAAACAATCGGTCAGGGAAACTTCTACCTGAGAATGTTTGCGAACAGGTCCCAGAATAACCACATTGTGAAAAGCGCCTTTTGGACCGACAACTGTCAGCCTTTCTTGACTAGCGAACTGGCCTGGCTGTGATAGGTCTTTTGCTTTTGTTAATTGATAGTTGGGACCAAACAAGGCTTCCAAATCTTCCTGACTCAAATGGACATGACGTCCGCTCGCTTCTACCTCAAATGACCCCTGCAATTCTTCCTGAACTTTATCAATTACTTTATTTACCAAATTTTCTAAAGTCATTGCTGTTCTTCTTTCTCTTGTTATTAGCTTGCTATCAACCAGAGCAAGACTTCAATTGATTTTAATAATTGAGAAACCTTACAAGCAAATTGATCTCTGTCACCATCAGCAGCCTGCTCCAATTCTTTGCGCAGGAGGGTCGTTTCGATATATGTTTCATAGCAATTCAGCTGCCAAGTCGGCTCCTGATAACTCATCATGACCGTTTCTTGATCGAGCTGTCGACTGACCCGAATGGCCTGCAATTCTGCATTGCTAGGCAGGTCTGTCTGGTAATCAGAAATATCATCCAGAATATGCTGGCCAACGATTTGTTCTACTATATTCAATAGTTGGCCAACTTGCTCACACTTTTCATCCTGAAAAGCCTGATGCAATTCTCTCTGGTTCTTCAAAAAGCAAGTATAAAGTTTAGTCAGTCTAAATAGTCGTGGATACACAGCAGAGTCCTCAAGGTTTGTAATCGGCACCCTGATAGCATCAGCAGCTGAGTCTGTTTTCCCTTTGGTCTGACCTGAACAGATAATTCGAATATGGTGATCATTGAGAAAACCTCTGGCTGCTGGCGTCAGTTTTTCATCTTTGTTTAATTCAAAGACACCGTTATCAGCGAGAACGGATTCTCTATAAAGCTTTCTGATCTTAGCTTCTGTAAAAACTGACATGTATTCACATCCTTCTACTCCGTTGATACTCTGTGAAAATCAATCTGATACTCTCCGAAAATCAACATTTTCGTTTACGTATAGAGCTACTGCTCATAAGCTTCATTTTCACTGAGTATTCTATTTGCCTCAGGGGCCTGTATAAGACCTAAACGCTATAATACAGGCCCCTTCAGCAAATATTTATCTGTCCCAGATTATTTGGGCAGAATAACTTCCACTTCAGCATGTGGACGTGGAATTAC